>MESD01000219.1 GCA_001770815.1 Burkholderiales bacterium RIFCSPHIGHO2_12_FULL_69_20 | reverse complement strand
GATGTAGACCCCGCCGTACGCCGCATACACCCGCCCCGCCGCTGTCTCGTGCAACGTGAGCAGCCAGGCGAAGAGGGCCAGGCTCGCCGCCGCCGGAACCAGCAACCATGCGGACCTGCCCTGCTTCAGCCACAGGTAGGGCAGATAGCAGCCAACGATCTCGGCCAGGGCCGTGGCAATGAACAGGGCAAATGTCCTCATGCGGTCAGCGTACCGTCAAGTCGGCCACCAACCTGGCCTTCCGTGCGCGCTCGCGGATCGCGTCCTCTGACTCGGTCGCCCAGGTGAACGTGCTCTTCCAGGACCAGACCATGCCGTCGAGCCGGACAAAACGCACTTCGCCTGCCTTGCCCGCGACCGTCGTCGCTGGACGCTGCCCCTCGAAATCGAACGCGATCGTGTGTGAACCCGGCTTCAGCCGGTAGCGCACCATCGTGTTCGGCAGGGTCTCGACGGTGGCTCCGTCATCTGCCTGGACCTTCACGAAGTTGCGGCCATCGCCCCAGTTGCGCCGAACGACGTACACAGTGAGCGCGTTCGGGTCAGGCGCGAACTGCTTGGCCTGCGCATCGGCGTTCAGACTCGGCACAGGGGCCGCGGTGCAGGTGATCACGCGGCCCTTGTTGGTCTTGTGGCAGTACGGGATCTCGGCGGTGGGATCGGGTGCGGGCGGCGTGGCACAGCCCGCCAGCAACCCGGCCACCAAGACCACCGAGGCACAGGTCAGTCGGCTGACAGTCATGGCGGTCACTTCACGGTAAAGCGTGCGGTGGCCGGCTTGCCGCCGACGGTCACGACCGCGACGGCCTTCGTCCCGGGGCCGACCTTGAAGCTGCCAGTGGCTTCGAGCTTGTCGCCAGCCGGCTTCAGCTCGACCTCCTGCTTTTCGGTGCCGGTCAGCAGCGTGACCTTGGCCGTGGCTTTGGACACGTCGGCCGGCTTGCCGTGATCACGCAGGTACAGCTGGATCACGGTGGGCTTGGCCACCAGTTCGTAGTCCATGTCCTTGACCTCGACCACGACGCCGCCATGCAGCGGCTTGTGCTCGTGGGCATGGTCGTGCTTGTCACCGGCAGCGAAGGCAGAACCAACCAGGGCGAGGGTGATCGAGGCGAGGAAGGCTTGCGTCTTCATGAGAGTCCTTTCGGGTTGGAGGGTGTGAACAGCAACTGAGATCAAAGCGCTATCAAAGCGCTTCAGCGTCCTTGTCGTCCATCAGCGCTTCGGCCGGCTTGCGCCCGAAGAGCCAGAACATCGCGGGCGTGAGGAAGGTGTCGAGAAGGGTCGAGCTGATCAGACCGGAGAAGATCACCACGGCCACCGGGTGCAGCACCTCGGTGCCGGGCTGCTCGGCCTCGAACAGCAGCGGGGCCAGCGCAAAAGCCGTGACCAGCGCGGTCATCAGCACCGGGCTCAGCCGCTCCAGCGAGCCGCGCAGAATCATCTTCTGGTCGAAGGACTCGCCCTCGAAGCGCATCAGGTTGATGTAGTGGCTGACCTTCAGGATGCCGTTGCGCACCGAGATGCCAGCCAGCGTGATGAACCCGACCAGGGCTGCCACGCTCAGCGGCTGGCCCGACAGCCACAGGCCGATCACAGCGCCGACCAGCGCGAGCGGGATGTTCACCATGATCAGCGCCGACAGCGCCGCCGACTTGTAGCGGCTGTACAGCACCACGAACATCAAGGTCAGCGACACGATGGACAGCAGGCCGACGAGGCGGGAGGCCTCCTCCTGAGCCTGGAACTGGCCGCCCAGGGTGATGAAGTAGCCCTCGGGCAGCTTCGTCTCGGCGACCACCTTGCGGATGTCGGCCACGATCTCCGACAGAGCGCGCCCCGACGCATTGGCCGACAGCACGATGCGTCGCTTGCCGTCGTCGCGGCTGATCTGGTTGGGCCCGTCGCCGTCCTCGATCGTCGCGATCTTCGAAAGCGGGATGCGCCCGTTCGGCGTCTCGATCAGGATCTGGCCCAGCCCTTCGACGGAGCGCGCCGATTCCGGCAGCTTCACCACCAGCGCGAAGCGCCGGCTGCCCTCGACGATCTGGGTCACCTTCTCGCCCTCGACCAGCGCCTGCAGCGCCGACAGCACCTGCGGCGCCGGCACGCCGTACTGCGCCGCCGCGGCGTAGTCGATGCGCACCTTGATCTGCGGTGCCAGCACCTGCTTCTCGATCTGCAGGTCGGCAATGCCGGGGATGGCCGCCAGCTTCGCACGCAGGGCGTCGGCCTGGCCGCGCAGGGCGTCCAGGTCCTCGCCAAAGATCTTGATGGCGATCTGCGAGCGCACGCCCGAGAGCATGTGGTCGATGCGGTGCGAGATGGGCTGGCCGATCTCCAGCGCAGCCGGCAGGTTGACCAGGCGCTTGCGGATGTCGGCCTTGATCTCGTCCATGCTGCGCGTCAGCTCGGCGGTGGGCTTGAGGCCCACGTCGAGTTCACTGACGTGCACGCCCTCCGCGTGTTCGTCCAGCTCGGCCCGACCACTGCGGCGCCCGACGTGCGTGACCTCGGGCACCTGCTTGACCAATACCTCGGCCTGGCGGGCCAGCGCCGATGACTCCGTCAAGGTGACACCCGGGTTCAGCCGCAGGCCGATCAGCAGCGTGCCCTCGTTGAAGGGCGGCAGGAAGGTCGTCGGGAAGAACGGCACAGCGGCCGCGGCCACCAGCACGGCAGCACCGGCCGCCGCCAGGGCAGCCTTGGGCCGGTCCAGCACGCCCTGCAAGCTGCTGCGGTAACGCGCCTTCAGCCAGGCCAGGACCTTGGTGTCGCCGTGGTCCAGGTTCTTCATCCGCGGCAGCAGGTAGAAGCTGAGCACCGGCGTCACCGTCACCGACACGATCAGCGAGGCCAGCGTCGACACGATGAAGGCGATGCCCAGCGGCACGAACAGCTTGCCTTCCAGCCCCGGCAGCGCGAACAGCGGGATGAAGACGAGCACGATGATCACCGTCGCATAGAGGATGGCCGACCGCACTTCCATCGTGGCGTGCGCGACGATCTCGATCGGGTGCAGACGACTGTGCGGATGGTTCGCGCGGTCGGCCTTCAGCCGCCGAAGCACGTTCTCGACACCCACCACCGCGTCGTCGACCAGGCCGCCGATGGCGATGGCCAACCCGCCAAGCGTCATCGTGTTGATCGACAGGCCGAAGTACTTGAAGACCAGCGCGGTGATGAAGATCGAGACCGGGATGGCCGTCAACGCGATGACGGTCGGCCGCAAAGTGCCGAGGAAGAAGAACAGTATCACCGCCACGAAGATCGATGCGCCGATCAGCTTGCCCTGCAGCGTGGTGATCGAGGCCTCGATGAAGCTGGCCTGGCGGAAGGTGACGCGCGGCGCCTCCATGCCGGCCGGCAGCGACGCCTTCAGCCCGACCAGGGCGTCCTCGATGGACTTCGTCAGTGCGATGGTGTCGGCGGTCGGCTGCTTCTGGATGCCCAGGATCACGGCCGGCTTGCCTTCGTACCCGGCGTCGCCGCGCTTGAGTGCGGCGGCGAAAGTCACCTCGGCGATCTGGCGCATCAGGATGGGTTGTCCGCCCTTGGATGTCAGTGCCAGGTTCTTCAAGTCATCGAGGCGCGAGGTGCGACCGAGGTTGCGGATCAGGTACTCGCGGCCGTTCAGCTCCAGAAAGCCGCCCGAGGTGTTGGACGAGTAGCCCTTCAGCGCGCCCTCCAGCTGGTCATGCGTGATGCCCAGCTCGGCCATGCGGGTAGTGTTTGGCTGCACCTGGAACTGCCGCACCTCGCCGCCGATGGGGATGACCTGTGCGACGCCGGGCACCGACAGCAGCCGAGGGCGCAACACCCAGTCGGCGTACTCGCGCACGGCCATCGGGCTGATCTTGCTCGGATCGACCGGAATGGCGATCTGCATGATCTCGCCCATGATCGAGCTGATCGGGCCCATGCGCGGCACCACGCCTTCGGCAATGCCTTCCTCCATCGACGACAGCCGCTCCGACACCAGCTGCCGGGCACGGAAGATGTCGGTGCTCCAGTCGAAGGTGACGTAGAGGAAGGACAGGCCGGCTGACGAGGTTGAGCGCACGCTCTCCACGCCGGGCAGACCGTTCATGGTCGTCTCCAGCGGGAAGGTGATGAGCTGCTCCACCTCCTCGGCGGCCATGCCACCGGCCTCCGTCATGATGGTGACGGTCGGCTTGTTGAGGTCGGGGAACACGTCCACCGGGGTGCGCGAGAGCGTGAACGCGCCGTAAGCCATCAGCACGACGCTGGCGATGATCACCAGCAGCCGGTTCGTCAGGCTGTTGTCGAGTAGCCACTTGAACATGTCAGCGCACCTGGTTGATCAGGGTGGCGCCTTGCGTGGCGATGCGGTCCCCGGCCTTCAGGCCCGACGTGACCGCGACATTCACACCGTCGAGGGCCTCGGTCGTGATGCTGCGAGGCTCGAATCGCTCGGGGGCGGTCTTGACCCAGACGACAGTCTGGTTGGCCGGGTTCTTCATCAGCGACGCAACCGGGACCGCGATGCCCTCGACCTTCTGCTTCGTCTGCACGAACACGCGCACGGGTTGTCCGACGGCCAGGCTGTTCAGGGCCGCACCCTGGGCGCGGAAGCCCAGCGGCAGCGCTTGCTCGCGCAGGCTGCGGGCCGCGCCCAAGTACTCCAGCGGCACACGCTGGTCGCCGACCGCCAGCGTGGCGCTGCCCACATTGGCCGCGAGCGAAGGCTCGAAAGCCAGCGCCTCTATGCGCAAGCGGCTCGGGTCGATGATCTCGAACAGCAGTTCGCGGGCGTCGACCACCTGACCGGCCACCACGTGAGCCGAGGCGATCACGCCCGACACCGGGGCCACCAGCGCTTCCCGCGTCGCCAGGCCGCCGCCAACGGCCGCCATGCGCTCAGCCAGGCTGGCTGCTTCGCTCTCGGCCGCCTCGATGTCCTTGCGCGGCACGGTATCCGACAACTCCTTCAGCCGCGCCACGCGCTTGTCAGCGAGCGACTTGGCCGCACGCAGCTCGGCCAATTGCGCGGATTGATTCGATCTCTCGATGGGCGCCGTCGATGGCACCACGTAGGCCAGCACCTCGCCCTTGCGCACCACCTGTCCCGGGTTGGGCAGGCCGCGCGGACCAGGCTCGATGCGGCCGGCGTTTAGCGGCTGCACCTTGCCGCCAGCGTTGGGATCAATCAGCACCTTGCCGTTCAGCTCGACCGAGCGCGGCAGCTCAGCTTCAGCAGCCACCATCGTGCGTACTCCCAGCTGGCGCTGGGCCGGCTTGGGCAGGAACACGCTGCCGTCGGGCTGGCGTTGGGGGCCGTTTGCGCTAGGCGCAGCGGGTGCGCCGCCGTGGTCATGGCCTTCCCCGGCCTGCGCGGTCAGTGGACCCACGAGTGCCAGCACCACGCCGAGCCAGGCCAGGCGATGCAAAGAAGCGCGCTTCATGCTGCACCTCCGGCGCGAACTTGGCGGACAGCCATCAGGCGTCTCACGCCGAACACCAGCACCGCAAGGACGGCCAGGCCGCCAGCGGCCCATCCGGCGAACTCCTTCCAGGAGTGCTCATGCGCTGGCTCATCGGTATGGGCGGCCTCGTGCAGATCGAGTTCGCCGGCCAGCAAATCGACTTCGGCGCCTGCAGTCACAGTCGCCGTGATCGGCAGCACGCCAGGCTTGGGCGCCTCCTTGAGCACAACTTCGTAGGCGTCGTCACCGTGTGCCTCGGCCTTGAACTTGACCCCTGCGATCTCGAGTTCGATCTGCGCGCCGCGCACCGGGGCGTTGTCGGCAAAGCGGTCGAGATAGAGGGTCACCTGCTTGCCGTCGAGAACGCCGACGAGCTCGAAGGTCTCGGACACCGCCGCAAAACGGGGCAGCGCCGTACCCGTGGCGGCCGGGGCGGCGTCGCCGTGGTCATGGCCATCGCCGGCGATGGCCGGCAAGCTGTAGCCGATCAGCACGGCCGCGAGACCGAGTGCTGTCAGGGAGAGGGAGGACTTCATGGGATGGGATTCCTGAAAGGGGTTCGCTGAGCGTGTTCGTTGCGCGTGTTCCGGCGGCTCACTGCGGCAGCAGGCCCAGGGCCTGCCGCCACGCGGAGATGGCTGCGGCGAGTTCGATGCGGGCACGCACGGCCTGTCGCTCGGCGTCGGCGGCCTCGGCCTCGATGCGCAAGCGCGTGGGCAGGTCGGACTCGCCCAGGCGGAAAGACTTGTCGAAGAAGCCGCGCGATTCGCGCGCCAGCTGGGCGCGGCGTTCGGTAGCGGCCAACTGCGTCCGAGCCGCGTCGGCGCGTGCGCGGGCGGCTTCGCGCTCGCCTGCGAGGCGGGCACGTTCCAATGCCATCTGCGCCTGCAGTTCGACCGCCTCGGCGCGGGCCGAGGCGACGCGAGCATCGTGGCGGGGACCGGCACCGAAGGGGATGCGCACACCGACCGTGAAGGTCTGCTGGTAGGACTCGCCATACGTGCCCCGGTCGCGGGTGGCGGCAATGGTGAGTTCGGGGCTGGCGCGAGACTGCGTGGCCGCGAGTGCAGCCACGCCGTCTGCGACGGCAGAGCGGTCCTTCAACGAGAGCAGTTCGGCATGCGTGTCCAGGCCGTCTGCGGGACTGGGCACGGTGGACGGCTCGGGTTCGGCGTCGGCGCTGGGCGAATGGCTGGGTGCGGCAGCGCCTGGCATGTCGACGAGTGGACGAAGCTGCTGCCAGGCGGCCGTGAACGCACCGTCGGCCTGCGCCACGGCGGCTTCAGCCGCTGCCACGGCGCCGTCGGCCTGATGCTGGTCTGCACGGGCCAGGTCACCGGCCTTCAGACGCTTGCCGACATCGGCCGCGATGCGGCGAACGTTGTCGAGCTGGCCGCGCGCGGCATCGAGTTCCACGCGGGCGCGCTGCCACGTCCACCAGCCCTCGCGGACGATGGCTGCCACGCGCAGTTGGGCCGCCGTGGTGCGGCTCTCGATGGCACGCCCTTCGGCATCGGCCAGGGCCTGGCTGCGGCCGCGTTCGCCCGGCAGCCACAACGGGATCGCCACGCCGATCTCGTACTCGCGGGTGCCGAGGTTGCGGTTCAGGCGGTCCGTCTTGGTGGACAGCTCCATCGCCACCGGTTCGGGCGTCAACGATCGGGTCGCCTGCTGCTGCGCGCGCGCCGCGTCGCGTCGCGCCGTCAACGCTTGGGCTTCGGGCTGCCGCGCCCAGGCGGCTTCGAAGGCCGCACGCAGCGTGGGCCGGTCCTGAACGGTGGGCGTTGCCGCAGTTTGCGCGCGCGCCTCGATCAGAGCGCCGGTCAGTGCAGCGGCGAGTGCCAGGGTCAGGGTGGCGCGGGCGGGGTGTTGCCACCGCCCGGCAGCCAGGAATCTTCTTCGGTGCATCCGATGCTCCAGTGTTGAAAACAACCCACGGGAGATCGGCAAGGGGCGACGCTGAGCGACTCAGAGTCGGATCGGGCCTGGCACGGCGCCACTGACACGAACGTCAAATGGCGCGCACTCAGGCGCGAACGGGCTTCAGAAAGGGAAGAGACCCGCCTCGCCGATCAGGCGAGGGGCAGCCACTGGGGGCGTTCGGGCGGGCTTTGCGCGAGGGTGCGCACGATGCCTTCGACAGGCGTCACGGGGTGTGACGCCAGGGCCAGCGGCGACGTGTCGCCCACGGGCGCGGGCATGCTGGCACAGGTGCCGTGGCAATGGCCGCAGTCGAAGTCGAAACCGGCGGGTGCCTTCTGGTCCGCCGACGCGCTGTCCTGGTCGGCCTTGGCCTGGTCCGCGTGCCGGTGCTCGTGGTGGCCCAGGTGCTCGGCGTGCTGACCGGTTTCGTGCCCGCAATACGACGCCACGGCCGCCCAGCTAAACTGGAGCGGCAGCAGTGCGAGCATGAGGATCGCGAGCCAACGGCGCATGAAAAGAGTCTAGCAGCTACAGAGTTTGAGACGGGTCCGCAGGGCTGATCACCGTGATCGGCATCACCACTTTTCGGCGCGGATGCGCCGAACCTGAGCGTTCATGCGGTGGCGAATGACCCGCGTGTACAGCCAGCGCTTGAGGCCGGAGAGGTTCGAGCCATGGCGCGCATAGAACTCGTCCGGGCTGTCGAACACGCCGAAGTCGTCAGCGATCCCGTCCTTCTGGATGTACGTGTCCTGGCCGCGCCATTCAACGCCAGGCGCCGACAGGTCGGGCGTGGCCGCGCCGTAGCCGCAGAACCGCTGCCGGCCCGGGAAGCGCCGCTGCAGGCTGGCCAGGTAGGGTGCGTCGAGGATGAAGCCTTCCAGGTTCACCCAACGGCCTTCGAAGGCCACTTCGACCCAACTGTGGATGATGCGTCGCGGCGCCAGCACGTAGGCCAGCCCCGTGATCGCGCCCTTCTGCAGCGGCTTGTCGATGGTGAAACCATGGAAGCGGCAGGCAATGCCCACGGCGCGCATCAACGCCATCAGCAGCGTGGCCTTGGTGTTGCACTGGCCGATGCCATCGGCCATCACCGCCGATGCGGGCAACTCGTCGCCAGCCGTGTAGCCGAAGGCGATCTCGTTGCGCACGAAGTCGTACACGGCGCCGATGCGTTCAAAGGTCGGCAGCTGCCGCCAACCGCGCTCCTCGACCACCGCTTCGATGGCAGGGTGTGTGAAATCGAGCAGCGCGGTCGGCTGCAGCAGTCTGGGTTGTGCATCCATGGTCGTCTCAGCTTCGTTCGGAGGTGCGCATCAGCCGCAGGCCGTTGAAGACCACCAGCAGGCTGGCCCCCATGTCGGCGAAGACGGCCATCCACATGCTGGCGTTGTCGAACAGCGCCAGGAGGAGGAACACGGCCTTGATGCCGAGAGCGAGCACGATGTTCTGCCACAGCACTGCGTGCGTGCGTTGCGACAGGCGCACCGTCTCGGCGATGCGCCGAAGGTCGTCGTTCATCACCACCACGTCCGCGGCTTCCATCGCGATGTCGGTGCCGGCTGCGCCCATGGCCACACCGATGTCGGCCTGCGCCAGTGCTGGTGCGTCGTTGATGCCGTCGCCGGTCATCGCCGTTGCGCCGTACTGCTTCTGCATCGCCTGGATCGCGGCGAGCTTGTCCTCGGGCAGCAGGTTGCCGCGGATGTCCGTCAATCCGGCCTCGCGGCCGATCGCCTCGGCGGTGGCCTGGTTGTCACCGGTCAGCATCACCGGCGTGATGCCCATGGCCTTCAGCTCGCCGATGGCGGCGGCCGACGAGGGCTTGATCGTGTCGGCCACCGCAAAGAGTGCCAGCACCCCGGACGCAGTGGCCAGCAGGCTGACCGTGCGGCCCGCCGCTTCATGGCGATGAAGCACAGCCTCGATCTCGGCGGAGCACTGGCCGCGCTCCTCAATCAGGCGGTGGTTGCCCAGCACATAGCGCTGGCCGCCGATGTCGGCCTCGATGCCGCGGCCGGACAGCGCAGAGAAGTTGCGGGCCTCAACACTGTTGGGCGTCAGGCCTGCAGCGATGGCGCGCGACACCGGGTGGTCGGAGTGCGCGGCCAGCGCGGCAGCGATGTGTTCGGCCTGCGACCTGGGCAGGCTGGTGGTCAGCATCTCCCACTCGACGAGGCGCGGCTTGCCCTCAGTGATGGTGCCGGTCTTGTCGAGCGCGACAGCTTTGATCAGGCGCGCCTGCTCCAGGTGAACACCCCCTTTGATCAGGATGCCCCGCTTGGCCGCCGACGCCAGGCCGCTGACGACGGTGACAGGCGTCGAGATCACAAGGGCGCACGGGCAGGCGATGACCAGCAGCACCAGTGCCTTGTAGACCGCGGCCAGCACCGTCCAGCCGAACAGCCAGGGGCCGGCGATGGCAACGGCCAGTGCCAGCACGAACACGGCCGGCGTGTACACGGCCGCGAAACGGTCGACGAAGCGCTGCGTGGGTGCACGGCTGCCTTGGGCCTGCTCGACGGCGTGGATGATGCGGGCCAGCGTCGATTGCGAGGCCGCGGCGGTGACGCGGCACTCGATCGTGCCGGTCTGGTTGATGGTGCCGGCGAAGACCGCATCGCCGGGCCCCTTGTCCGCCGGCAGGCTCTCGCCAGTGACGGGCGCCTGGTCCAGGCTGGTGCTGCCTTCGGTGACGACGGCGTCCATCGCGACGCGCTCGCCGGGCCTGACTCGTACCGTGGCGCCGATGGGCACATCACCGACGGGCATTGTTTTCCAGGTGCCGTCAGGCTGCCGCAGGTCGGCGGTGTCGGGTGAGAGCGCCAGCAGGCCGCTGATGGCATTGCGCGCGCGGTCCACGGAACGGGCTTCGATCAGCTCGGCGATGGCGTAAAGCGCCATGACCATGGCTGCCTCGGGCCATTGCCCGATGACGAAGGCTCCCGCGACGGCCACCGACATCAGCGCGTTGATGTTCAGGCGGCCGTGCCGCAGGGCGGTCAGACCCTTGCTGAAGGTGCTGAATCCGGCCAGTGCGATGGCTGCGGCAGCGACCGCCAGGCCCACCCACTTCGACCAAGGTGCGTCCGGGACCAGGAAGGACAGGCCCTCAGCTGCCGTGGCAAGGGCGAGTGCAGCGAGCAGGCGGGGCAAGCCCGAGCCGGTGGTGGCAGCGTGCTCGTGTTCGTGGTCCGATCCAACCCCGGCGCTGGTCGACTCCGGAGCATCGGGCCAGGCGTGAACCTCGAATCCGGTGTTCCGGATGGCCTCCACTGCTGCCAGTGCAGCCTGCGGCTCGCCGGCAATGCGCAGGCTGCGTTCGCCCAACTGGAAACGCAGCCCCAGGACACCAGGGACGCCCTCGACAGCGCGACGGATCTCGGACTCCTCGCTGGCACAGTCCATCGCCGGGATTCGGAAGCGCTGGCCACCACCGGGCGGTGCGGGGACGGAAGCGACGGGCGCGTGTTCCACGGCGCCACAGCACGGGCCACACGCGGGCACTGGCGCCGTGCCGGTCCGATTCGGTTGGATGTCTTGCGGATGATCGTGAGCCATGTCGCCATTGAAAACCCTGAAGTGGGTATAGAGTCAAGTGGGGTCGTGAACTTTCACTGGCACAAGGGAAATCGCACATGCGCATCGGCGAACTGGCCCAGACCAGCGGAACGCCCATCGAGACGATCCGCTTCTACGAACGCGAGGGCCTGCTGCCGGCCGCCGCGCGCACGGAGGGCAACTACCGCATCTACACCCCGCAGCATGCGGAAAGGCTTGGGTTCATCCACCAGTGCCGCAGCCTGGACATGACGCTCGACGAGGTGCGGGTGCTGCTGCGTTTCAAGGATCAACCCTTGGCCGATTGCGGCGAGGTGAACAGCCTGCTGGACGAGCACATCGGCCATGTGGCCGAGCGGATCAAGGCCCTGCGCGCCCTGGAGAAGGAGCTGAGGGCGCTGCGCGCGGCCTGCCCCGTGCCTCATGCCTCTGCCGACTGCGGCATCCTCCAGGGCATCGATCACGCAGGGGCGAAACCTGCGGCGGCCTCCAAGCGCCATGTGCGTGGCGCGCACTGAGAGTTGCTTGGGATCGGTGAGCGGCAGGTTTCTGGTGCTGGCGTAGCCGACTGCTTGTGGCCAACCGGCGACTTCTGACCCGGGAGCTTCGCCGCCATGGAGCAGCCCCCTGAATTGCCTTCGGCGCGTTGCGATGTGTGCTGCAGTTCAGTGGCCGACCGGGGCTGCTAGCACCTGCGTCGAGTTCCTCCGCGATCGCGCTCAGGCTCGAACCATCGGCATCTCGTCCCACCGTGTCGTGAACCGCGGCGACCGGCGCTCCTGTCTCGTCGCCCAACTGCGTTCGTCGGTCTCGTGTGTGGTGGTCGAAGCGCTCCCGATGTGCACAGAACTCCGGCCGAATCGCCGGTTCAGTTCATCCATGGTGGCCATCAACGCCGAGCGGTCTCGCTGCAACTGTTCCCCTGGCGCGCCGGCGACGGCCGAAAACAGGTCGAGTTCACCCTGCTGTTGGCCTGCAGGTTGGAGGTCCACCAGCATGACACCGGCCTTGACGTAGTTGAAGCCTGGACGGAACAGGCGGTGCACGGCGGCGACGGCCGCGCCGACCAGGTGCCGGGTGTCCGAAGTGGGCCGAACCAGCGGCACCGTCACGCTGGGACTGTGCTGCCGGTCGCTCTGGCGGAACGGGCTGGTCGTGAAGAACACGTTGACGGCCCCGGCCGCGCCATCCTGCAGACGCAAGCTCTCGGCGGCCCGCGACGCAAACTCGCTCACCGCTTCGACGATGCCGGCGACATCGGTGACTGCCTTGCCGAAGGAGCGCGAGACCAGGATCTGCTGCTTGGCGGCTGGCGCCTCGTCCATGCTCAGGCAGGACGTGCCCCGGAGTTCAAGCACGGTCTTCTCCAGGACGACGCTGAACTGCTTGCGCAGGGTCGCGACGTCGCAGCGCACCAGGTCGAGCACCGTCCGCACGCCGCCTTCGACGAGCCGTGCCCCGACCTTCCGTCCGACGCCCCAGACGTTGCCGACTTCGGTGGCAGCAAAAGCCTTCAATCGATCCGCTTCGGACAGGGTGACCAGATTGCAGACCTGAGCGAGGTGTCCTGGGTAGGAGCCCGGCTTACGATCTGCGGTCTTGGCAATGTGGTTGGCGAGTTTGGCAAGCGTCTTCGTCGGACCGAAGCCGACGGAAGTCGGCAGTCCTGTCTCCATCAGGACGGTGGCCCGGAGGTCGCGGCCAATGCCGACGAGGTCGCCGCGCACACCGTCGAAGTCCAGGAAGGACTCGTCGATGCTGTACACCTCCTGCCGCGGCGCGAAGCGCGCCACGACGGCCATCATCCGGCTCGACATGTCGCCGTACAGCTCGAAGTTGGCCGACACCGCCAGCAGGCCGGCCGAGCGCTCGAGGTGGCGGACCTGGAACCAGGGCTGGGCCATCTTGACGCCGAGGTCCTTGGCTTCGTTGCTGCGCGCGATGCAGGCCCCGTCGTTGGAGGACAGCACGACGACCGGGCGGCCGCACAGCCGCGGCTGGAAGACGCGCTCGCAGCTCACGTACATGTTGTTGGCGTCGACCAGGTCGAACATGGCGTCGGACCTCT
>MESD01000218.1:33166-41725 GCA_001770815.1 Burkholderiales bacterium RIFCSPHIGHO2_12_FULL_69_20 | reverse complement strand
GCCGGCGTGGCGAAGAACAGCTCGCGCACCTCCACGCTGGTGCCCTGCGCGCGGGCGGCGGGCTGCAGCTCGCCGCTGCGCGCGTCCAGCCGCGAGGCATGCACGGCCTCGGCGGTGCGGCTGGCGATGCTGAGGTCGGCGATCGATCCGATCGCGGCCAGCGCCTCGCCACGAAAACCCATCGTGGCCACCGATTCCAGGTCGTGCAGATTGACGATCTTGCTGGTGGCATGGCGCTGCAGCGCCAGCACCAACTGGTCGGGCGGGATGCCGCTGCCGTCGTCCTCGACCACGATGCTGCGCACGCCGCCGGCCAACAGCCGCACGGTGATCTGCGTGGCGCCGGCGTCCAGTGCGTTGTCGACCAGTTCACGCACCACCGAGGCGGGCCGCTCCACCACCTCGCCGGCGGCGATCTGGCTGACCAGTTCATCGGGCAGGGGCTGGATGCGGCGGCTTGGCGTGACGAAGGACATGCGCCGGATTATCCGGGGCGGCCGGGCGCCTGCCGAGCACCCGGATAATTGGCGCCATGGACGCCTTCTTGACCCTGATCGACTTCATCCTGCACGTCGACCGCCACCTGCGCGAGTTCGTCGATGCCTACGGTGGCTGGGTGTACGCGCTGCTGTTCCTGATCATCTTCGTCGAGACCGGGCTGGTGGTGATGCCCTTTCTGCCGGGTGATTCGCTGCTGTTCGTGGTCGGCGCACTGGCCGGGGCCGGGCTGCTGAACTACCCGCTGGTGATGGCCTTGCTGCTGGCGGCCGCGGTGCTGGGCGACCAGACCAACTACAGCATCGGCCGCTACTTCGGGCCCAAGGTGTTCGGCTGGGAGCAGTCACGCTGGTTCAACCGGCGGGCCTTCGACCAGGCCCACGCCTTCTACGAGAAGTACGGCGGCATCACGCTGGTGCTGGCGCGCTTCATGCCGTTCGTGCGCACCTTCGTGCCTTTCGTCGCCGGCGTGGCCGAGATGAGCCGCAGCAAGTTCAGCTTCTACAACGTGCTGGGCGCGGTGCTGTGGGTGGTGGGCCTGGTCACGGCCGGCTACCTGTTTGGCAACATGGCCTGGGTGCAGGCCAACCTCAGCAAGATCATCTGGGCCATGATCATCGTGCCCGGGCTGCTGGTGCTGTTCGGCGCCTGGCGGGCCCGGCGCGCGGCCGCTGCGCAGGCCTGAGCCAGCGACCCCGTCAGCCCCCGTTGGGCCGGGCTGGCAAAATACGCGGTTGCCTTCCAAGACGAAATACCGAGGGGTTGAACCATGATGGACGAAAACGACGACGGCGCACGCGTCGGCTTGTGGGTGGTGATCGGCATCATCACGCTGCTGCTGTTTGGCCTGATCGGTGGCCTGGCGATCCGTTCCATGCATGCCAAGCAGCCGGCGGCCAAGCCGGTGGCGGCCGCTGCCGCCGCAGCCGATGTGCTGCTCGACGCGCCGCTGTCGGGCGAGGTGGTCGGCCGCCTGTTCTTCGAGCTGGGCAAGGCCGAGCTGCCCGCCGATGCCACCGTGGCGCTGACCCCGGCGATCCAGGCACTGGCCGACCACCCGGCCAAGAAGCTGGTGCTGGCCGGCTTCCACGATCCGAGCGGCGATGCCGTGGTCAACGCCGAGCTGGCCAAGAACCGCGCCAAGGCCGTGCGTGCCGCGTTGTCGGCCCAGGGCGCCGACGCCACCCGATTGCTGATACGCAAGCCTGAGCAGACCGCGCAGGACGGCCCCGCCGACGAGGCGCGCCGCGTCGAGATCCGTCTCGTCGACTGAGCCCGGCCGCCGCTGAATCAAGCAGCCGCCGCGGAACCGGCTTTGCCGGGCCGCAGGCGCATCGGGGGTGGGCCTACAGCGCCCGCTGCCGCGCCAACGGCGGGTTGCGCGCAAAGTAGCGGCGGATGCCGGTGTGCAGCGCCTCCACCAGGCGGTCCTGGTAGTCGCCGTCGCGCAGCTTGGCTTCTTCGTCGGGGTTGGAGATGAAGGCCGTCTCCACCAGGATGCTGGGGATGTCGGGCGCCTTCAGCACCGCGAAGCCGGCCTGCTCCACGCTGCGCTTGTGCAGCGCGCCCACCTTGCCGATGCGCTCTAGCACCTCGCGGCCGATCTTCAGTGAATCCTTGATCTGCGCGGCGGTGCTCATCTCCAGCATCGCGCGCAGCACCTGGGCATCCTTGACCACCGCGGTGTTGACGCCGCCCACCACGTCGGCGGCGTTCTCCTTGTTGGCCATCCAGCGCGCGGCGGTGCTGGTGGCACCGGTCTCCGACAGCGCAAACACCGACGCCCCCCGCGCGGCGGGCGTGATGAACGCGTCGGCATGGATGGACACGAACAGATCGGCCTGCACCCGGCGTGCCTTGCGCACCCGCTGGTGCAGCGGCACGAAGTAGTCGCCGTCGCGCGTCAGCATCGCGCGCATGCCCGGCACGCTGTTGATGCGCTCGCGCAGCTTCAGCGCCACCGCCAGCACCACGTCTTTCTCGCGCAGGCCGGTCGGGCCGATGGCGCCGGGGTCTTCGCCGCCGTGGCCGGGGTCGATGGCCACCACCACCAGCCGGTCGATGCGGCGCTGCTCGTCGGCGTCGAGCGTGTTGTGCGGTGCCGGCGTGGAGCCGACCACGGCCGACGCCGGCGCGGCCGGCAGGGTGGCCGCAGCAGCGCGCTCGGCCAGCAGCGGGCCCGATGACGGCACTGCGGCGGTGGTGCCCGGCCGCTCGATGCGGCCGATGAACTCGCCCAGCGTGTCCTGCATGCTGCGGGCCGCTTGTGCGGCTGCGCTCTCGCGCTCGCGGATCAGCTCGAGCAGCGGATCGATCGCCTGCGTCGGGTAGAGGTCGAACACCAGCCGGTGCTGGTAGGCCGCCACCGGTGTCAGCGTGAACTGCTGCGGCGCCACCGCCTGCTTCAGGTCGATCACCAGCCGCACCACGCGCGGCTGGTTCTGGCCTACCCTGACCCCGGCGATGAACGGGTCGTCGGCGCGCACCTTGCCCACCAGCTCACGCAGCGCCGGGCTCAGCTCGAGCTGGTCAATGTCGATCACCAGCCGCGGCGGGTTGTCGGTGAGGAACTGGCGCGCGGCCAGCGGCCGGTCGCTTTCGATCGTCACGCGGCTGTATTCGTCGGCCGGCCACACCCGCACCGCGACGATGGCCGCGCCGAAGGCCAACTCGGCGCTGCCCAGCCCGATCACCAGCGTGCCCAGCCGCTGCATTGCACGGCGGCGGCCGGGGTGGGTGGCAGCTTGCGTGGGGCGGTTCATCCCAGCAGGGCCCGGCCCAGCGGCGTGCAGGCCAGCACCGTCACCCGGCGTTGATCGTCGTCCTGCGGTGCGATCTGCAGGCGCAGGTCGGGCACCGGCAGCAGGCCGGCGGCCTGGTCGGGCCACTCGGCGATCTTCAGCCCGGGCCGGGCGAACACGTCACGAAAGCCGGCATCGATCCATTCGCGCGGGTCACCGAAGCGGTAGAAATCGAAGTGCGCGGCCTCGCCGCCATCGGCCAGCATATGCGGCTCCATCACCGCGTAGGTGGGGCTCTTGATGCGGCCCTGCACACCCAGCGCGCGCAGCAGGTGGCGCACGAAAGTGGTCTTGCCCGCGCCCAGCGAGCCGTGCAGCGCGATGAAGGCCTGGGCGATGCCCGGGCGTGCTGCCAGATCGCGCGCCCAGGCCTCGCACGCCGCCTCGTCGGGCCAGCGGACATTGCGGGTTTCTAGAATCGGCCAATGGTCGACAGCAGCTGGCGGGACAGTCAAGGGCAGGACAAGGCGATGGGGAAGGGACATCCGGTGCCCGCGCCCGAAGGCGCGCCACCGGGGCTCACGGCTGAGGCGTTGGCGGCACTGCTGCCTCAGCTGCAGGACTGGGCCAACGCGCTCGGATTCTCCCAGATCGGGGTGGCCGAGGTGGATCTTCACACGGCCGAATCGGGCCTGCTGGCCTGGCTGGACGCCGGCTTTCACGGTGGCATGGGCTACATGGCCGCGCATGGCCTCAAGCGCGCGCGGCCGGCCGAGTTGGTGCCGGGCACCGTGCGGGTGATCACCGCGCGCATGGACTATCTGCCGGCCGGTCTGCCCGAGGGCTGGCAGGCCGTGGCCTTCGATCGCCTGGCGCAGCCGCAGCAGGCGGTGGTGTCGTTGTACGCACATGGTCGGGATTACCACAAGGTGCTGCGCCAGCGCTTGCAGAAGCTGGCCGACCGGCTACAGCAGGCGGTGGGTGCGCTGGGTTACCGCGTTTTCACCGATTCGGCCCCGGTGCTGGAGGTGGAACTGGCCTCGCGCAGCGGCATCG
Organism: Burkholderiales bacterium RIFCSPHIGHO2_12_FULL_69_20; assembly: GCA_001770815.1. Lineage (GTDB taxonomy): Bacteria > Pseudomonadota > Gammaproteobacteria > Burkholderiales > Burkholderiaceae_C > Pseudaquabacterium. The sequence continues at coordinate 37,430 of MESD01000218.1, read as the reverse complement.
GCTGGCGCGGCAAGCACACGCTGGTGCTGCACCGCGAGGCCGGCTCGATGTTCTTTTTGGGCGAGGTCTACGTTGATCTGCCGCTGCCCACCACGCCGCCGGTTGGCGCCCATTGCGGCGCGTGCACGGCCTGCCTGGATGCCTGCCCCACGGCGGCCATCGTGGCGCCTTATCGGCTGGACGCGCGGCGCTGCATCAGCTACCTGACGATCGAGCACGACGGGAGCATCCCGGTCGAATTTCGCGCGGCGATCGGCAACCGCATCTACGGCTGCGACGATTGCCAACTGGTGTGCCCGTGGAACAAGTTCGCGCGGCGCAGCCCGCTGCCCGATTTCGACACCCGCGATGCGCTGGGCAGCGCCACGCTGCTGCCACTCTGGCAGTGGAACGAGGCGGACTTCTTGCGGCACACCGAGGGCAGTGCGATCCGCCGCATCGGTTTCGGCCGCTGGCGGCGCAACCTGGCGGTGGCGCTGGGCAATGCCTGGCGGGCGACGGGCGATGCCGCGCTGGCCCAGGCCTTGACACAGGCCCTGCCGCAGGCCGATGCCAACGTGGCTGAACACATCCACTGGGCGCTGGCGCAAACCGCGGACTGACCGCACCGGCGGCCACGCCTCAGCCCGTGGCAGCCTACAGCCGTTGCGCCGGTGCGGCCTCGCCGCACCACTTCAGGCTGCTGCCGCGCAGCAGCGCCACCACGCCGGCCTGCCGCTCGGCGGGCACGTCATGCACCACCACCGCCCAGGCGCCGCTGGCCAGTTGCTCGCGCACCCGCAGATCGAAGCGGCGGGGCCGAGGCACGCGGCGCCAGAACGCCGTCACCAGCGCCACCAGGCCAGCACCGGCCAGCGGCGTGGCCGCCAGGGTCGGCCAGTACAGGTCGTCCGAGAGGTGCCAGTCGGGCCACCACCAAACGGCTGCCAGCAAGGCGCCCAGCAACAGCACCGCACCGGCGCGGCGCCAGTGGTCGGACCAGGGCGGGCGGCCATTCGTTTGCCAGGGGCTGGCCCACCGGCGGGCGTGACGATCGAACCGGCGGGGCGTGGCGTCGACCGGGCCCAGCAGCACGCACTGCGCGCGTGACAGGCCATGCGTGCGGGCCAGTTGCTGCGCCGCGGCCAGGGCCTCGGCCTCCAGTCGGAAAAAGCCTGCCATGCAGGCCAACACGCGGTTGATGGGCGCGGCGTCGGCCCGTGGCGGTTCGGCCATGCGCACGGTGGGCTGGCTGCCCGGCATGGCCGACGGGCGCCGCGCCGGTGCCGGGCTGCCCGGGGCGGTGCCGAGGTCTTGCAGGGAAACGCGCATGGTCTGGGGATGTCCGCTTTGGCCAAGGGGCACTTGGACGGCATGCCCCGCGATGCAGTCCAGCATGCGTGCAGGCCCCGGCCGGGTCTGTGCGCCAACACACAGCGGCAGCTGCGTTGCCCGCCGAAGCACGGACTTAGCAAGGCTGAAGGCGGTGGCCAGCGACAGCCCTGCTGACCGCAGGCCCGGGCGGTGAATGCCATCATCGCGACCCTTCATTGCCGAAAGCCGACACCGATGCACCGCCGCCTGTTCGTCACTGCCCTGGCCGCCAGCCCCGCGCTGAGCCAGGCCATCGAAGAACCCGACTTCGAACTGCTGCGCCGGCTGGGCGGGGTGGAGGTGCGCCAGTACGCGCCCTACGTGGTGGCCGAGGTCGGCGTGCCGGGGCCGGCCGACGAGGCTGGCAACCGGGCCTTCCCGATCCTGGCCGGCTACATCTTCGGCAAGAACCAGGGCGAGCGACAACTGGCGATGACCGCGCCGGTCACGCAGGCGCCGGTGCCGCAGAAGCTGGCGATGACCGCACCCGTCACCCAGACCGCGGCCGACGGTGGGTATGTGGTGCAGTTCGTGCTGCCCAAGGGCGTGACGCTGGCCAATGCGCCGGTGCCCAACGATCAGCGCATCCGCCTGCGCGAGGTGCCAGCGCGGCGGCTGGCGGTGATCCGCTACTCGGGCTTCTGGTCGCAGGCCAACTACGACGAGCATCTGGCACTGCTGACCACGGCGCTGCGCGAGGTCGGCCAGCCCTGGACCGGCGAGCCGGTGCTCTCGCGCTACGACCCGCCGATCACGCCGTGGTTTCTGCGCCGCAACGAGATCTGGCTCGAACTGCCCTGACCTGCGGCGTAACTTCTCAGGTGTGCGTCACCCAGCCGGCGTAGGCGTCGGCATCCAGGTGGGGCAGGGTGTTGAAGGTGACCAGGACATGCCGCTTGGGGTTGAACGACAGCTCGGTGAGCGCGCTGTTGCGGATGCGCATGTTCAGCTCGATGGTGGTCTCGGGCGCGGTGCCCAGCACCTGGCCGACCACGGTGGAGATCGGCCCGCCGCTGCTGACCATCAGCACGTCGCCCTCGAACTGGGTGCGCACCAGGGTCAGCGCAGCCGCCACGCCGGCCGAGAACTCGGCATAACTGGGCATGCCCACCGGCTGGGTGCGGCCGGCCATCCAGGCGGCCAGGCCGTCGCGCAGGATGCGAAAGTGCTGGCGGAACAACTCGGGCGTGTCGGGGCGGGGCAACGGCTGCGGATGGATGGCGCTGATCACCGCATGGCTGTCGTACTCGTTCAGACCGGGCAGGCGCAGCGGCTCGGCATCCGGTGCCAGCGCCGCCGCCATGGCCAGCTGGCTCTGGATCTGTCGGGCCAGCGTGCCAGTGATCACCGCATCGAAGCGCCGGCCCTTGGCCGCCAGGTACTCACCCAGGCGCTGGCATTGCTGCTGGCCCAGCGGGCTCAGCTGGTCGTAGTGGTCGCTGCCGAACGAGGCCTGGCCGTGGCGCACGAGGTAGAGGGTTCCCATGCGGCGCGATTGTGTCGACGGCGCGATGGCAGGCTTGTCGCCGCGGCGACCGTGGCCGGTGCCCGAGGGCTGCCCCGTACGGCCCCCTCGTACACTCGCGCGCCATGAACGTGCTGGGCATCGAATCCTCCTGTGACGAGACCGGCGTGGCGCTGGTCACCACGCAGGACAGCGGCACGCCGCGGCTGCGTGCGCATGCGCTGCACAGCCAGGTGCAGATGCACGAGGCCTATGGCGGCGTGGTGCCCGAGCTGGCCTCGCGCGACCACATCCGCCGCGTGCTGCCGCTGACCCGGCAGGTGCTCGACGAGGCCGGCGCCACGCTGGCCGAGGTGGATGTGGTGGCCTTCACCCGCGGCCCCGGGCTGGCCGGTGCGCTGCTGGTGGGTGCGGGCGTGGCCTGTGCGCTGGCGGCCGCGCTGGGCAAGCCGGTGCTGGGCGTGCACCATCTGGAAGGGCATCTCCTGTCGCCCTTCCTGTCGGCCGATGCGCCGCAGTTCCCGTTCGTTGCGCTGCTGGTGTCGGGTGGCCACACCCAGCTGATGCGCGTCGACGGCGTGGGCCGCTACGCGCTGCTGGGCGAGACCATCGACGACGCGGCCGGCGAGGCCTTCGACAAGTCGGCCAAGCTGATGGGCCTGGGCTACCCAGGTGGGCCGGCGCTGTCGCGGCTGGCCGAGCAGGGCCGGGGCGATGCCTATGCGCTGCCGCGCCCGCTGCTGCACAGCGGCAACCTCGATTTTTCGTTCGCAGGCCTGAAGACGGCCGTGCTCACCCAGCACCGCAAGCTGGGCCCGGCGCCCGATGCGACGCAGCTGGCCGATCTGGCCGCCAGCACGCAGGCGGCGATCGTCGACGTGCTGGTGAAGAAATCACTGGCCGCGCTGAAGGCGACCGGCCTGCAACGGCTGGTGGTCTCGGGCGGCGTGGGCGCCAATGCCGAACTGCGCCGGCAGTTGAACGCCGCTGCCCAGCGCCGCGGCTGGCGGGTGCACTACCCCGAACTGGCGCTGTGCACCGACAACGGCGCGATGATCGCGCTGGCCGCCGCCATGCGTCTGCAAAGCGGCGCGGCCGCGGCGGCGAAGACCTACGCCTTCGACGTGCGGCCGCGCTGGCCGCTCGACCAGATCGACAGCTGAGCCGCGCGGCCTGTCATCCACGCTCATCATCCACGTCCATTCCCCACGCCCATGCGCAACACCATCGCCGGCCTGCCCGGCAGCAAGATCCGTGAAGTGGCCAATGCCGGCCTGGGCCGCAGCGACGTGCTGGCCTTCTGGTTCGGCGAGAGTGACGAGGTGACGCCCGAAGCGGTGCGCCAGGCGGCGGCCGATTCGCTGATGCGCGGCGAAACCTTCTACAGCCACAACCTGGGGCTGGCCGAATTGCGCGAGGCGCTGCGCCACTACACCGCCGGCCTGC
>MESD01000218.1:5732-33152 GCA_001770815.1 Burkholderiales bacterium RIFCSPHIGHO2_12_FULL_69_20 | reverse complement strand
CCCGACCGCATCGCCGTCACCTCGTCGGGCGTCACCGCGCTGATGACGGCGATGCAGTTGCTGGTCGACGCTGGCGACGAGGTGGTGGTGGTGGTGCCGGTGTGGCCCAACCTGCCAGCGCAGCCCGAGATCCTGGGCGCGCGCATCACCCGCGTGGCGCTGACGCCCGACGTGAACCCTGGTACGGGCGCCTGGCGGCTCGACCTCGATCGCCTGCTGGCGGCGGTGACGCCGGCCACCCGGGTGCTGCTGGTCAACGCGCCGAACAATCCCACCGGCTGGACGCTGACCCGCGCCGAGCAGCAGGTGCTGCTGGACCACTGCCGCCGCACCGGCACCTGGATCGTGGCCGACGAGGTCTACGACCGGGTGTGGTTTGGTGACGGGCCTGCTGCCCCCAGTTTCCTGGACATCGCCACCCCCGACGACCGCCTGATCGTCGTGCACAGCTTCTCCAAGAGCTTTCTGATGACCGGCTGGCGTCTGGGCTGGCTGGTGCTGCCCGCCGGCCAGCTCGACGCGGTGGGCAAGCTGATCGAGTTCAACAGCTCCTGCGCGCCGGTGTTCGTGCAGCGCGGCGGGCTGGCGGCGCTGGCCATGGCCGATGAGTTCGTGCCCGGCCTCATCGCCCGGCTGAAGGCCGGCCGCGACGCACTGTGCCCGGCGCTGGCGGCGCTGCCCGGGGTGCAGTCGGCCACGCCGCTGGGCGGCATGTACGCCTGGTTCCGGGCGCCCGGCGCCGACGATTCGCTGGCCTTCGCCAAGCACCTGGTCATCGCGCACGGCCTGGGGCTGGCGCCGGGCGCGGCCTTCGGCGCCGAGGGCGAGGGCTGGCTGCGCTGGTGCTTTGCATCACAGGACACGGCACGGCTGCGCGCCGGGGTGGATCGGCTGAAGCAGGCGCTGAGGCTATAATCCGCCGGTTTTGCGTTTCGGGGCATGCAGTAGATGCCGCAAGGCGCAGGATCTTAAGCACGGCGCAGGTTGGTTTCACCAGCGACCGCAAGTCATGAACCGGAAACCGCTCCTGGCGAACGATGCAACATCGTGCCGGGCATGGCGGCTTCCATCTCAACTCAGGAAACACCATGTCCATCGACAAAACCATCCGCGCTGACATCGTCGCCGGCAATGCCCGCGGCACCGGCGATACCGGCAGCCCCGAAGTGCAGGTTGCGCTGCTCACCGCACGCATCAACGACCTGACCCCCCACTTCAAGACCCACCTGAAGGACCACCACGGTCGCCGTGGCCTGCTGCGCATGGTCAGCCGTCGCCGCAAGCTGCTGGATTACCTGAAGGGCAAGACGCCCGAGCGCTACACCGCGCTGATCGCCAAGCTGGGCCTGCGCAAGTAAGCCGCTGATGCATCCAAGAGCCTGTCTGGAATCCCCCAGCACAGGCTCTTTGTGTTTTGGAGCGGGTCACCCCCTCGATTTCGGCAGTGCTGTGTCATTCCAACGGCGTCCTCGGCAGCGGACCTCACTGGAATGGCATCCCGCCCGCGAGGCCTGACGCTCCCGGTCCTGACCCCGGCGCCACCGCAAGCGCGCCGTCAACCTACGGAGATGATTCCATGAGTCTGTTCAACAAAGTCACCAAGACCTTCACCTGGGGCAGCCACCAGGTCACGATGGAAACCGGCGAGATCGCCCGCCAGTCCGGCGGCGCGGTGATCGTCGACATCGAAGGCACCGTGGTGCTGGCCACCGTGGTCGCCAAGTCCGAAGCCAAGGCCGGCCAGGACTTCTTCCCGCTGACCGTGGACTACATCGAGAAGACCTACGCCGCCGGCCGCATCCCCGGCAGCTTCTTCAAGCGCGAAGGCCGCCCCAGCGAGCTGGAGACCCTGACCTGCCGCCTGATCGACCGCCCGATCCGCCCGCTGTTCCCCGAAGGCTTCTTCAATGAAGTGCAGGTGGTCGTGCACGTTCTGAGCCTGAACCCCGAGGTGCAGGCCGACATCGCCGCGCTGATCGGCACCAGTGCCGCACTGTCGATCTCGGGCATCCCGTTCGACGGCCCGGTGGGCGCGGCCCGCGTGGGCTACATCAACGGCCAATACGTGCTGAACCCCGGCAAGACCGCGCTGCTCGACAGCAAGCTCGATCTGGTGGTGGCTGGCACCGAAGCCGCCGTGCTGATGGTGGAAAGTGAAGCCGACCAGCTGAGCGAAGAGATCATGCTGGGCGCCGTGGTGTTCGGCCACGAGCAGGGCAACATCGCCATTAGCGCGATCCACGAGCTGGTGCGCGAAGCCGGCAAGCCCGTGTGGAGCTGGACCGCGCCGGCCAAGAACGAGCCCTTCATCGCCCGCGTCAACGAGCTGGCCGAAGGCCCGCTGCGCGCCGCCTACCAGATCCGCAGCAAGCAGGCCCGTACCCAGGCCTGCCGTGACGTGACCAGCAGCGTGCTGGCCGCGCTGAAGGCCGACGGCAATCCCTTCGACAAGGTCGAGGTCGAAGGCCTGCTGTTCGAGATCGAAGCGCGCATCGTGCGTGGCCAGATCCTGGCCGGCGAGCCGCGCATCGACGGCCGTGACACAAGAACCGTGCGGCCGATCGAGATCCGCACCGGCGTGCTGCCCCGCACCCACGGCTCGGCGCTGTTCACCCGCGGGGAAACGCAGGCCCTGGTCATCTCCACGCTGGGCACCGACCGCGACGCGCAGCGCATCGACGCGCTGTCCGGCGATTACGAAGACCGCTTCATGCTGCACTACAACATGCCTCCCTTCGCCACTGGCGAAACCGGTCGCGTGGGCAGCCCCAAGCGCCGCGAGATCGGCCACGGCCGCCTGGCCAAGCGCGCGCTGATCGCCGCGCTGCCGAGCAAGGAAGACTTCCCCTACACCATCCGCGTGGTGTCGGAAATCACCGAGTCGAACGGCTCGTCGTCGATGGCCTCGGTCTGCGGCGGCTGCCTGTCGCTGATGGACGCCGGCGTGCCGATGAAGGCCCATGTGGCCGGCATCGCGATGGGCCTGATCAAGGACGGCAACCGCTTCGCGGTGCTGACCGACATCCTGGGCGACGAAGATCATCTGGGCGACATGGACTTCAAGGTGGCCGGCACCACCGCGGGCATCACCGCGCTGCAGATGGACATCAAGATCCAGGGCATCACCAAGGAAATCATGCAGGTGGCCCTGGCGCAAGCCAAGGAAGCCCGTTTGCACATCCTGGGCTGCATGCAGTCGTCGGTGGGCGAGGCCAAGGCCGAGGTGTCGGTATTTGCGCCGCGGCTGTACACGATGAAGATCAACCCCGAGAAGATCCGCGACGTGATCGGCAAGGGCGGCGCCACCATCCGCGCGCTGACCGAAGAGACTGGCTGCACCATCGACATCGGTGAAGACGGCACCATCACCATCGCCAGCACCGACGCCGACAAGGCCGAGCACGCCAAGAAGCGCATCGCCGAGATCACCGCCGAGGCCGAGATCGGCAAGGTCTACGAAGGCGCGATCACCAAGATCCTGGACTTCGGCGCGCTGGTCAACATCCTGCCGGGCAAAGATGGCTTGCTGCACATCAGCCAGATCGCCCACCAGCGGGTGGAGAACGTCACCGACTTCCTCAAGGAAGGCCAGATCGTCAAGGTCAAGGTCATGGAGACCGACGAGAAGGGTCGCATCAAGCTGTCGATGAAGGCACTGCTCGAGCGTCCGGAAGGCATGGAAGAAGAGCGCTTCGAGCGCCCGCGCCGCGAGTATGGCGACCGGCCTGACCGCGGTCCGCGTGGCGACCGCCCGCCGCGCCGCGAGCGCAGCGACCGCCCCGAGCGCAGCGATGCGCCCGCGGCCGAGCAGGCCCCGGCCAGCGATGCGCCGGCGCCCGCTGCCGACGCGCCCGCCAGCGACGTCAACCCGACCAGCCAAGGCTGAGCGGCAATACCCGCCCCGCGCCAGGAGACAGCATGCGAGCCATAGCGATGACCGCCTTCGGCGGCCCCGAGGTGCTGGTCGAGACCACCCGTCCCGAGCCACTGCCGGCGACCGGTGAACTGCTGGTGCAGGTGACGGCCTCGGGCATCAACCGGCCCGACGTGCTGCAGCGCAAGGGCGCGTATGCACCCCCGCCCGGCGCGTCCGACCTGCCCGGGCTGGAGATCGCCGGCACCATCGTCGGCGGTGACGCCGCCGAAATGGCCGCCGCGGGCTTCAAGCTCGGCGACCGGGTCTGTGCGCTGGTGGCCGGCGGTGGTTATGCCGAGCGCTGCACCGCCCCGATCGCCCAGTGCCTGCCGGTGCCAGCGGGCCTGAGCGACATCGAGGCGGCCAGCCTGCCCGAGACCTTCTTCACCGTCTGGTCCAACGTGTTCGACCGCGGCCGTCTGCAGGCCGGCGAGACGCTGCTGGTGCAGGGCGGGTCCAGCGGCATCGGCGTCACCGCGATCCAGCTGGCCAAGGCGATGGGCGCGAAAGTGCTGGTCACCGCCGGCAGCGACGACAAGGTGGCCGCCTGCGTGGCGCTGGGCGCCGATGTCGGCATCAACTACAAGACGCAGGACTTCGTTGCCGAGGTCAAGGCCGCCACGGATGGCAAGGGCACCGACGTGGTGCTCGACATGGTGGCCGGCGATTACGTGGCGCGCGAGGTGCAATGCGTGGCCGACGATGGCCGCATCGTCATCATCGCGGTGCAGGGTGGCGTCAACAGCGGCTTCAACGCCGGTGAGGTGCTGCGCCGTCGCATCACCATCACCGGCAGCACGCTGCGGCCGCGGCCGATTGCCTTCAAGGGCGCCATCGCGGCCTCATTGCGCGCGAAGGTTTGGCCGCTGATCGAGACCGGCCGCATCAAGCCGGTGATCAGCCGCGTATTCCCGGCGGCGCAGGCCGCGCAGGCGCATGCGCTGATGGAATCGAGCCAGCACGTCGGCAAGATCGTGCTGGACTGGACGGCCTGAGCGCCGCTCGGGCTTCAAGACTTCTTCGAGGACTATCCCCATGCGACGCAAGCTCGTGGCCGGCAACTGGAAGATGCATGGCAGCCACGCCGCCAATGCCGAATTGCTGGCGGGCATCACCGCTGCGCGGCCCTTCGGCTGTGATGTGGCGGTGTGCGTGCCGACGCCTTACCTGTCGCAAGCGGCGGTGGCGCTGGCCGGCAGCGATGTGCGCTGGGGCGCGCAGGATTGCTCGGCCCATGCCCAAGGCGCCTATACCGGCGAGGTGTCGGTGGCCATGCTGGCCGAGTTCGGCTGCCGCTACGTCATCGTGGGCCACAGCGAGCGGCGCCAATACCACGCCGAGACCGACCAGTTGGTGGCCGACAAGGCCAAGGCCGCGCTGGCTTCAGGGCTCACGCCCATCGTCTGCGTGGGCGAAACGCTGGCCCAGCGAGAGGCCGGCGAGACCGAGCTGGTGGTCAAGCGCCAGCTGTCGGCGGTGATCCATGCGCTGGGCCATTGCGCCGGCGAGATGGTGGTGGCCTACGAGCCGGTCTGGGCCATCGGCACCGGCCAGGTGGCCACGCCCGAGCAGGCGCAGGCGGTGCATGCGCTGCTGCGTGCGCAGCTGAAGGCGGCCACGCCGCATGCCGAGGCCATGCAGATCCTCTACGGCGGCAGCATGAAGCCCGACAACGCGGCCGTGCTGCTGGCCCAACCCGACATCGACGGCGGCCTGATCGGCGGCGCCAGCCTCAAGGCGGCCGATTTCGTCGCCATCTGCCGCGCGGCCGGCTGACGCCAGGACGCGTCGGCTTCAAGTTATCTGGAGAACCAAGAACATGCAAGTTTGGATGAACCTCGTGCTGGTGGTGCAGTTGCTGTCCGCCATCGTGATGATCGGGCTGGTGCTGGTGCAGCACGGCAAGGGCGCCGACATGGGCGCCTCGTTCGGCAGCGGTGCCTCGGGCAGTTTGTTCGGCGCCACGGGCAGTGCCAACTTCCTGTCGCGCTCGACGGCGGTGTGCGCGGCGGTGTTCTTCGTCTGCACGTTGTCGCTGGCCTACCTGTCGAACAACGCGGCCACGCGTGCACCCGATGCGGGCAGCAGCGTGCTCGATCGCGCCGCAGTGCCGACCGGTGGCCCGGGCGCCAGTGGCGTGGCGGCACCCGCCGCGGTGGCGGTGCCTGCACCGGCGTCGGCGCCGGGCACCATCCCCACCAAGTGAGCGCGCGGGTGGGTTGCTGTCAGGTCGCTGCAAACACCATGACCGCTACGCACAAACCCGAAGAATCGATGTATTTCCGATATAGAATTTAAGGCTGTTCAGCGAGCAATCCTCAAGCAAGCTGAGCAGTAAAGCAGTGCGTCGGGTCTCGGTCCGGCAACTGTGCCGTCGTGGTGAAATTGGTAGACACGCTATCTTGAGGGGGTAGTGGCGAAAGCTGTGCGAGTTCGAGTCTCGCCGACGGCACCAGGATTCAAAGCAAGCCAGGTTCTCATCCGGCACTGGCTTGTGCGCCCGCAGCAGTAGCAGGTAGCAAGAGCGGCGCGCTCCGTCGGTGGTCAATGCGTTGACCGCAGATGGCGCGCCATTTTTTTGGCCGGATGTGACCGAACCACACCGCCGCCGACCCCCATGGACCTGCAACAGTACCTCCCTGTCATCCTGTTCATCCTGGTCTGTGTAGCGGTCGGCATCGTGCCGCAGGTGCTGGGCTACCTGCTCGGTCCGCAGCGCCCCGATGCCGCCAAGAACAGCCCCTACGAATGCGGCTTCGAAGCCTTCGAGGACGCGCGCATGAAGTTCGACGTGCGCTACTACCTGGTGGCCATCCTCTTCATCCTGTTTGACTTGGAAATCGCCTTCCTCTTTCCGTGGGCGGTGGCGCTGCGTGACATCGGGGCGTCAGGCTTCTGGGCGATGATGATCTTCCTCGCCATCCTCGTGGTGGGCTTCATCTACGAGTGGAAGAAGGGAGCCCTCGATTGGGAATGATCGAGCCCCTCGACCGACGAGTACGTCGGCCGATCCCCCAAGGGGGTGAGCCGGCGACGGACAGTCCTGTGGACTGTCTGGATCCGGCGAACGGCCGGCTTGGTGGCGGCCCGCGCCGCTTCGACAGACTGGACTATTGCCATGGGCATTGAAGGCGTACTGAAGGAAGGCTTTGTCACCACCTCGGTCGACAAGCTGATCAACTGGTCGAAGACCGGCTCGCTGTGGCCGATGACCTTCGGCCTGGCTTGCTGCGCGGTGGAGATGATGCACGCCGGTGCGGCGCGCTACGATATCGACCGCTTCGGCATGCTGTTCCGCCCCAGCCCGCGGCAGAGTGATCTGATGATCGTCGCCGGCACGCTGTGCAACAAGATGGGCCCGGCGCTGCGCAAGGTCTACGACCAGATGGCCGAGCCGCGCTGGGTGCTGAGCATGGGCTCCTGCGCCAATGGCGGCGGCTACTACCACTACAGCTACTCGGTGGTGCGTGGCTGCGACCGCATCGTGCCGGTGGACGTCTACGTGCCGGGCTGCCCGCCCACCGCCGAGGCATTGCTCTACGGCATCCTGCAGTTGCAGGCCAAGATCCGCCGCGAAAACACCATCGCGCGAGCCTGAAATGACCCAACGTCTCGACAATCTGCAGGCGGCGCTGGAAGCGGCGCTTGGCGCCAAGATCAAGGCCTTCAAGCGCGAGCGTGGCGAGATCACGCTCACCGTGTCGGGGGCCGACTACCTGGGTGTGGCCCAGACGCTGCGCGACGACAAGACGCTGAAGTTCGAGCAGTTGATCGATCTGTGCGCGCTGGACTACAGCGGCTGGAAGGACCAGGCCTGGGACGGCCCGCGCTACTGCGTGGTGAACCACCTGTTGTCGGTCAGCCTGAACTGGCGTGTGCGCCTGAAGGTGTTTGCGCCCGATGACGACGTGCCGGTGGTGGCCTCGCTCACCGAGGTCTGGGCGGCAGCCAACTGGTTCGAGCGCGAGGCCTTCGACATGGTCGGCGTGATCTTCGACGGCCACATCGACCTGCGCCGCATCCTCACCGACTACGGCTTCATCGGCCACCCGCTGCGCAAGGACTTCCCCGTGTCGGGTCATGTCGAGATGCGCTACGACGCCGAGAAGAAGCGTGTGATCTACCAGCCGGTGACGATCGAGCCGCGTGAGATCACGCCGCGCATCATCCGCGAAGACAACTATGGCGGAATTCACTGACCATGGCAGAGATCAAGAACTACACGCTGAACTTCGGGCCGCAGCACCCGGCCGCGCACGGTGTTCTGCGCCTGGTGCTGGAGCTCGACGGCGAGGTCATCCAGCGCGCCGACCCGCACATCGGCCTGCTGCACCGCGCCACCGAGAAGCTGGCCGAGAGCAAGACCTACATCCAAAGCCTGCCCTACATGGACCGGCTGGATTACGTTTCGATGATGTGCAACGAGCACGCCTACTGCCTGGCCATCGAGAAGCTGACGGGCGTAGCGGTGCCTGAGCGCGCGCAGTACATCCGCGTGATGTTCAGCGAGATCACCCGCCTGCTGAACCACCTGCTGTGGCTGGGTGCGCACGGCATGGACTGCGGTGCGATGAACATCCTGATCTACTGCTTCCGCGAGCGCGAAGACCTGTTCGACATGTACGAGGCGGTGTCGGGTGCGCGCATGCATGCGGCCTACTTCCGCCCCGGTGGCGTCTACCGCGACCTGCCAGACAGCATGCCGCAGTACAAGGTCAGCAGGATCAAGAACCAGCGCGCCATCGATGCGCTGAATCAGAACCGCTCGGGCACGCTGCTGGATTTCATCGACGACTTCACGCGCCGCTTTCCCGGGCTGGTCGACGAGTACGAGACCCTGCTCACCGACAACCGCATCTGGAAGCAGCGCACCGTGGGCATCGGCGTGGTCACGCCCGAGCGCGCCCTCAACCTCGGCCTGACCGGACCGATGCTGCGTGGCTCGGGCATCGCCTGGGACCTGCGCAAGACGCAGCCGTACGACGTCTACGACCGGATGGATTTCGACATCCCGCTGGGCGTCAACGGCGACACCTACGACCGCTACCTGGTGCGGGTCGAAGAGATGCGGCAGTCCAACCGCATCATTCAGCAGTGTTCGAAGTGGTTGCGCGCCAACCCGGGCCCAGTGATCACCGACAACCACAAGGTGGCACCGCCGTCGCGGGTAGACATGAAGAGCAATATGGAGGAACTGATCCACCATTTCAAGCTCTTCACCGAAGGCTTCCACGTGCCCGAGGGCGAGGCCTACGCCGCGGTCGAGCACCCCAAGGGCGAGTTCGGCATCTACCTGGTCAGCGACGGGGCCAACAAGCCCTACCGACTGAAAATCCGCGCTCCCGGCTTCGCCCATTTGGCAGCCCTGGATGAGATGGCGCGCGGCCACATGATCGCCGACGCCGTCGCGATCATCGGCACCATGGACATCGTGTTTGGCGAGATCGATCGATGAGCAGCGCTGCAGCCTTCACCCCCAGCACCCCGCCGTTGAGCGCGGCCGCCTTCGAGCGGTTTGCGCGCGAGGTGGCCAAGTACCCCGCCGATCAGAAGTACTCGGCCGTGATGGCCTGCCTGGCCATCGCCCAGCAGGAGCAGGGCTGGGTGTCGGCCGAGTCCGAGGCGGCGATTGCGGCCTATCTGGGCATGGCGCCGATGGCCGTGCACGAGGTGACCACCTTCTACAACATGTACAACCAGCAGCCGGTGGGGCAGTTCAAGCTCAACGTCTGCACCAACCTGCCGTGCCAGTTGCGCAACGGTCAGCAGGCGCTGGAGCACCTGTGCAGCAAGCTCGGCATCGAGGCCGGCGGCACCACGCCCGATGGCCTGTTCACCGTGCAGCCCTGTGAATGCCTGGGTGCCTGTGCCGATGCGCCGGTGATGCTGGTCAACGACCGGCAGATGGTCAGCTACATGAGCAACGACCGGCTCGACGAGCTGGTCGATACCCTGAAGGCTCAGGCCAAGTGAAGAACGCCATGCTCGACCTGTCGAAGTTCCAGGCCAAGGGCCTGGAGACCTGCTTCCACGACCGCCACATCACCCCGCAGATCGTCACCGGGCTGAACGGCAGCAACTGGCGGTTGAAGGACTACGAGGCGCGCGGCGGCTACCAGGCCCTGCGCAAGATCCTGACGGCCAATGCCGAGGGCCACCCCGGCATGACGCCCGACCAGGTGGTGGCCGAGGTCAAGGCCTCGGGCCTGCGCGGGCGCGGCGGTGCGGGCTTTCCGACCGGCTTGAAGTGGAGCTTCATGCCGCGTGCGCTGCCGGTGCAGAAGTACCTGGTGTGCAACAGCGACGAGGGCGAGCCCGGCACCTGCAAGGACCGCGACATCCTCAAGTTCAACCCGCACATCGTCATCGAGGGCATGATCATCGCGGCCTATGCGATGGGCATCTCGGTGGGCTACAACTACATCCACGGCGAGATCTTCGAGGTCTATGAACGCTTCGAAGAAGCGCTGGACGAAGCCCGCGCGGCGGGCTATCTGGGCGACAAGATCCTGGGCAGCGGCCACAGTTTCCAGTTGCACGCCTTCCACGGCTTCGGCGCCTATATCTGCGGCGAAGAGACCGCGCTGCTCGAATCGCTGGAAGGCAAGAAAGGCCAGCCGCGCTTCAAGCCGCCGTTCCCGGCCAGCTTCGGCCTGTACGGCAAGCCGACCACGATCAACAACACCGAGACCTTTGCCGCGGTGCCCTGGATCATCCGCAACGGCGGCCCGGCCTACCTCGAGTGCGGCAAGCCCAACAACGGCGGCACCAAGATCTTCTCGATGGTGGGCGACGTCGAGCGGCCCGGCAACTACGAAATTCCGATGGGCACGCCGTTCAGCAAGCTCCTCGAGCTGGCCGGTGGCGTCAAGGGCGGCAAGCAGCTCAAGGCCGTGATCCCTGGTGGCTCGTCGGCGCCGGTGCTGCCCGCCCACATCATGATGGACTGCACCATGGACTACGACAGCATCGCCAAGGCCGGCTCGATGCTGGGCTCGGGTGCGGTGATCGTGATGGACGAGACCCGCTGCATGGTCAAGAGCCTGCTGCGCCTGTCGTACTTCTACAGCCACGAATCCTGCGGCCAGTGCACCCCCTGCCGCGAGGGCACCGGCTGGCTGTGGCGCCTGGTCAACCGGCTGGAGCATGGCCACGGCAAGGCCGAGGACCTGGCGCTGCTCGACAGCGTGGCCGAAAGCATCATGGGCCGCACCATCTGTGCGTTGGGCGACGCCGCGGCCATGCCGGTGCGCGGCATGCTCAAGCACTTCCGCGACGAGTTTGCCTACCACGTTGAGCACAAGACGTGCCTCGTACCGGCCTACGTCTGAGAACTCTCATGATCGAAATCGAACTCGACGGCAAGAAGGTCAGCGTGGCCGAGGGCAGCATGGTGATGCATGCGGCCGATGCGGCCGGCACCACCATCCCGCACTTCTGCTATCACAAAAAGCTCAGCATCGCGGCCAACTGCCGCATGTGCCTGGTCGACATCGAGAAGGCGCCCAAGCCGATGCCGGCCTGTGCCACGCCGGTGACGCAGGGCATGATCGTGCGCACCAAGAGCGACAAGGCCATCAAGGCGCAGAAGTCGGTGATGGAGTTCCTGCTCATCAACCACCCGCTCGACTGCCCCATCTGCGACCAGGGCGGTGAATGCCAGTTGCAAGACCTGGCGGTGGGCTACGGCAGCAGTGCCAGCCGCTACCACGAAGAGAAGCGCGTCGTTTTCCACAAGAACGTCGGCCCGCTGATCTCGATGCAGGAGATGAGCCGCTGCATCCACTGCACCCGCTGCGTGCGCTTCGGCCAGGAGGTGGCCGGCGTGATGGAGCTGGGCATGCAGCACCGCGGCGAGCACAGCGAGATCACCACCTTCGGCGGCCGCACCATCGACAGCGAGCTGTCGGGGAACATGATCGACATCTGCCCGGTCGGTGCGCTCACCAGCAAGCCGTTCCGCTATGCGGCCCGCACCTGGGAGCTGTCGCGCCGCAAGAGCGTGAGCCCGCACGACAGCACCGGCGCCAACCTGATCGTGCAGGTCAAGGCCAATCAGGTGCTGCGCGTGGTGCCGCTGGAGAGCGAAAACATCAACGAGTGCTGGATTGCCGACCGCGACCGCTTCAGCTACGAAGCGCTCAACAGCCCGCAGCGTCTGACGCAGCCGATGATCAAGCAGGGTGGTCAGTGGCAGGCGGTGGACTGGAACACCGCGCTGGGCTACGTGGCCGACGGCCTCAAGCGCATCCTGGCCGACCATGGTGTGGCCGGCATCGGCGCGCTGGGCTCAGCGCACCGCAGCGTGGAAGAGTTGCACCTGCTGGCCAAGCTGGTGCGCGGCCTGGGCAGCGAGAGCGTCGACGTGCGCACGCGGCATGCCGATTTCAGCAACACTGCGCCGCCCGGCAAGGCGCAGTGGCTGGGCACGACGATCGCTTCGCTGTCCACGCTGGACCGCGCCTTCGTGATCGGCTCGTTCCTGCGCAAGGACCATCCGCTGTTCGCGCAGCGCTTGCGCCAGTCGGTGCGCAAGGGCGGGGCGGTGATGAGCCTGCACGCCGTGCACGACGACTGGGCGATGCCGCTGGCCGCCACCATCACCGCCGCACCGTCGGGCTGGGCCCAGGCGCTGGCCGACGTGGCCGGCTACATCGCCACGGCCAAGGGGTTCGACGCACCGGCCGCGGCGCTGGTCAATGCCGACGCCGAAGTGGTGGCGCAGGCCCTGCTGTCGGGCGAGCGCAAGGCGGTGCTGCTGGGCAATGCCGCCGCGCAGCATCCGCAGGCCGGCACGCTGCTGGCGCTGGCGCAGTGGATCGGCGCGCAGACCGGCGCCAGCGTGGGCTACCTCACGGCCGCGGCCAACACTGTGGGTGCGCAACTGGTCAAGGCCTTGCCAGGCGCTGGTGGCCTGAACACCGGCCAGATGCTGAGCCAGCCGATGAAGGCGCTGCTGCTACTCGACGTCGAGCCGGTGCTCGATGCCGCCGACGCCGCTGCCGCGCAAGCCGCGCTGGCCGGCTCGGGCCTGGTGGTGGCGCTCACCTCGTTCAAGGATGCCGCCGTGGCCAATGCCGACGTGCTGCTGCCGATCGCCCCGTTCACCGAGACGGCCGGCACTTTCGTCAATGCCGAAGGCCGGGTGCAGAGCTTCACCGGCGTGGTCAAGCCCGCCGGCGATGCCCGGCCGGCCTGGAAGGTGCTGCGTGTGCTGGGCAACCTGCTGGGCCTGAGCGGCTTCGACCACGAAACTTCTGAAGAAGTGCGGGCCGAGGCGCTGGGTGACCTGGCCGATATGGACAAGCGGCTGGACAACACCACCGCCGCGGCCATCAGCCTGCCCGCCGCCATCGATGGCCTGCAGCGCGTGGCGGACGTGCCGATCTACGCCGCCGATGCGCTGGTGCGCCGCGCGGCGTCGCTGCAGCGCACGGCCGATGCCAGGGCGCCGGCGGCCAGCCTGCCACCTGCCCTGTGGCAACAGCTGGCCCTGGCCGACGGTGACCGCGTGCGGGTGTCGCAAGGCGCGGCCAGCGCAGTGCTGCCGGCGCGTCTGGACTGCACGCTCGCCGCCAACACCGTGCGCGTGCCGGCCGGCCATGCCGACACCGCCACGCTGGGTGCGATGTTCGGCGCCCTCACGGTCGAAAAGGTCTGAACATCATGATCGACCAGTTCAATCAATTCGGTGGTTCGCTGTTCGGCGGCCCGGTGTGGCCCTCGGTCTGGCTGGTGCTCTGGAGCCTGATCAAGATCGTGGCCGTGGTGCTGCCGCTGATGATCTGCGTGGCCTACCTCACGCTGTGGGAGCGCAAGGGCATTGCCTTCACCCAGGTGCGGCCCGGCCCCAACCGCGTGGGCCCCTATGGCCTGCTGACCCCCATCGCCGACGCGGTGAAGCTGATCTTCAAGGAGATCATCCGCCCCACCGCGGCCAACAAGGGCCTGTTCTTCCTGGGCCCCATCATGACCATCATGCCGGCGCTGGCGGCCTGGGCGGTGATCCCGTTCGGGCCCGAGGTGGCGCTGGCCAACATCAACGCCGGCCTGCTGTTCCTGATGGCCATCACCTCGCTCGAGGTGTACGGCGTGATCATCGCCGGCTGGGCGTCGAATTCGAAATACGCCTTCCTCGGCGCGCTGCGCGCATCGGCACAGATGGTCAGCTACGAGATCGCGATGGGCTTTGCGCTGGTGATCGTGCTGATGGTCGCCGGCTCGATGAACATGACCGACATCGTGATGAGCCAGGGCAAGGGCGCGATGGCCAGCGCCGGCCTCGGGCTGCTGAGCTGGAACTGGCTGCCGCTGTTCCCGGTGTTCATCGTCTACTTCATCGCCGGCCTGGCCGAGACCAACCGCCACCCGTTCGACGTGGTCGAAGGCGAGTCCGAGATCGTGGCCGGGCACATGATCGAGTACTCGGGCATGTCGTTCGCCATGTTCTTCCTGGCCGAATACGCCAACATGATCCTGGTGTCGATGTTGTGCGTGCTGCTGTTCCTGGGCGGCTGGCTGCCACCGTTCGAGTTTCTCTCGTTCATCCCGGGCTGGATCTGGCTGGCCATCAAGGTGTTCGTGGTGGTCACCATGTTCCTGTGGGTGCGGGCCTCGTTCCCGCGCTACCGCTACGACCAGATCATGCGCCTGGGCTGGAAGATCTTCATCCCCATCACGCTGATCTGGCTGGTGGTGGTGGGCCTGTGGATCCAGTCCCCCCTCAACATCTGGAAGTAGGACCATGGCTGCACAAGCATCCCTCAAGGACTTCCTCTCCAGCTTCCTGCTGCTGGAGATGCTCAAGGGCCTGAAGCTCACCGGACGGCACTTCTTCCAGAAGCGCATCACGATCCAGTTCCCGGAAGAGAAGACCCCGCTGAGCCCGCGCTTTCGCGGCCTGCATGCGCTGCGCCGCTACGAGAACGGCGAAGAGCGCTGCATCGCCTGCAAGCTGTGCGAAGCGGTGTGCCCGGCGATGGCCATCACCATCGAGAGCGACGTGCGCGACGACGGCAGCCGCCGCACCACGCGCTATGACATCGACCTGACCAAGTGCATCTTCTGCGGCTTCTGCGAAGAAAGCTGCCCGGTCGACTCGATCGTCGAGACCCACATCTTCGAATACCACGGCGAGAAACGTGGCGACCTGTACTTCACCAAGGACATGTTGCTGGCCGTGGGCGACCGTTACGAAGCCGACATCGCCGCGAACAAGGAGGCCGACGCCAAGTACCGTTAGGCGCCGCGCATCAGCCTGCTGCGCGGGTCGATCTTGCGCCTGCGCTGCTCGCCGTACGGGTGTACGGCTGCGCTGCTCGACGCAACCTCGACCCGCTCGCGACGGCTGCTGCACGACGCCTAAGCACGTACTCATCCGCGCAAGACAAACATGACCACTACCGGCGCACTTTTCTACTTCTTCGCAGCCGTGCTGCTGTTTGCCTCGTTCCGTGTCATCACGGCGCGCAGCACGGTGCATGCGGCGCTCTATCTGGTGCTGGCGTTTGCCAATGCCTCGGTCATCTGGATGCTGCTGAGGGCCGAGTTCCTGGCCATCACGCTGGTGCTGGTGTACGTGGGCGCGGTGATGGTGCTGTTCCTGTTCGTGGTCATGATGTTGGACCTGAACAGCGACGACTTCCGTGACGGCTTCTGGAAGCACCTGCCGCTGGCTGGGTTGATCGGTGCGGTGATCGCGCTCGAGATGGCGCTGGTGCTGATGGGTGGCTTCCAGCTCACCGATGTGCCGGCGCCCGATCCGGCGCTGGCCAAGCTGGGCAACACCCGGCTGCTGGGCATCGAGATCTACACCAAGTACCTTTACCCGGTGCAACTGGCGGCGGTTCTGCTGCTGGTGGCCATCATCGCGGCCATCGCGCTCACGCTGCGCAAGCGCAAGGACAGCCGCTCGCAGAAGCCCGGCGAGCAGGTGCTGGCGAAGAAGGCCGACCGCCTGCGCATCGTCAAGATGGACCCGGTGATCGAGCAGGCCTCGGCGCCGGCGGCAGCGCCTGCCGCCGCCGCGCCGGCCGCTGCGGGAGACAAGAAATGAGCTTCGGACCCATCACCCTCGGCCACTACCTCTCGCTGGGTGGCCTGCTGTTTGCGCTCAGCGTGATCGGCATCTACCTGAACCGCCGCAACCTGATCGTGCTGCTGATGGCCATCGAGCTGATGCTGCTGGCGGTCAACCTGAACTTCGTCGCCTTCTCGCACTACCTGGGCGACATGGCGGGCCAGGTGTTCGTGTTCTTCATCCTCACCGTGGCGGCGGCTGAATCAGCCATCGGCCTGGCGATCCTGGTGGTGCTGTTCCGCAACCGCTCCACGATCAATGTCGAAGAGCTCGACACGCTCAAGGGCTGAGGCCAGGGACCGGTAGAACAACATGGCTGCACAACTTTCCCAGAACCTGCTGCTGGCGGTGCCCCTGGCGCCGCTGGCTGGCGCCATCATCGCCGGCTTCTTCGGCAAGGCCATCGGCCGCGCCGGGGCCCACACCGTCACCATCCTCGGGGTGCTGGTCTCGTTCCTGCTCTCGGCGCTGGTGCTCAATGATGTGCTGGCCGGTGCGCGCTTCAACGCCACGATCTACGAGTGGATGAACCTCGGCGGGCTGAAGATGGAGGTCGGCTTCCTGGTCGACGGCCTCACCGCGATGATGATGGTGGTGGTCACCTTCGTCTCGCTGATGGTGCACGTCTACACCGTCGGCTACATGGCCGAGGACCCCGGCTACCAGCGCTTCTTCTCGTACATCTCGCTGTTCACCTTCAGCATGCTGATGCTGGTGATGAGCAACAACTTCCTGCAGCTGTTCTTCGGCTGGGAGGCGGTGGGCCTGGTCAGCTACCTGCTGATCGGCTTCTGGTACAAGAAGCCGACGGCCATCTTCGCCAACATGAAGGCCTTCCTGGTCAACCGGGTCGGCGACTTCGGCTTCATCCTCGGCATCGGCCTGATCGTCACCTACGCCGGCACGCTGAGCTATGCCGAGACCTTCGCCCAGGCCGGCGAGCTGGCCAAGCTGAGCTTCCCGATGCCGCTGTGGGGCGGCGAGTGGATGCTGATCACGGTCACCTGCATCTGCCTGTTCATCGGCGCGATGGGCAAGAGCGCGCAGTTCCCCTTGCACGTGTGGCTGCCCGATTCGATGGAAGGCCCCACCCCCATCTCGGCGCTGATCCACGCCGCGACGATGGTGACGGCCGGCATCTTCATGGTGGCGCGCATGTCGCCGCTGTTCGAGCTGAGCGACACGGCGCTGAACTTCATCCTGATCATCGGCGCCATCACCGCGCTGTTCATGGGCTTCCTGGGCATCATCCAGAACGACATCAAGCGCGTGGTGGCCTATTCCACGCTGAGCCAGCTGGGTTACATGACGGTGGCACTCGGTGCCTCGGCCTACTCGGTGGCGGTGTTCCACCTGATGACGCACGCCTTCTTCAAGGCGCTGCTGTTCCTGGGTGCCGGCTCGGTGATCATCGGCATGCACCACGACCAGGACATCCGCAACATGGGCGGCCTGCGCAAGTACATGCCCATCACCTGGATCACCTCGCTGCTGGGCAGCCTGGCGCTGATCGGCACGCCGTTCTTCGCCGGCTTCTACTCGAAGGACTCGATCATCGAGGCGGTGCATGCCAGCCAGCTGCCGGCGGCCGGCTGGGCCTACTTCGCGGTGGTGGCCGGCGTGTTCGTCACGGCCTTCTACTCGTTCCGCATGTACTTCCTGGTGTTCCACGGCAAGGAGCACTTCCGCCACAAGCCGTTCCCGGGCGAGCACGACCACCACGACGACGATCACGGGCATGGCCATGCGCACACGCCGCACGAATCCCCCTGGGTGGTGTGGCTGCCGCTGGTGCTGCTGGCGATCCCCTCGGTGATCATCGGCTACCTCACCATAGCCCCGATGCTGCACGGCGATTTCTTCAAGGACTCGATCCTGGTCGATGCCGCACGCCATCCGGCGATGAAGGATCTGGGCGAGCACTTCCACGGCGCTTTCGCGATGGCCACCCATTCGCTGGGCACGCTGCCGTTGTGGTTGGCGGTGGCCGGTGTGGTCACGGCCTATGTCTTCTACATGGTTGTGCCCGCGGTGCCGGTGGCCATCGGCAAGGCCTTGTCACCGATCGTCAAGGTGCTGGAGAACAAGTACTACCTCGACTGGTTCAACGAGAACGTGCTGGCCGCCGGCACCCGGCTGCTGGGCCGCGGCCTGTGGAAGGGCGGCGACGGCTTCCTGATCGACGGTCTGCTGGTCAACGGCTCGGCGCGGCTGGTCGGCATGGTGGCCGGCCTCACCCGGCTGGTGCAGACCGGGCATGTGTATTGGTACGCGCTGGTGATGCTGCTGGGCGTTTTCGGGCTGCTCACCTGGCAGCTGTGGCCCGCGTTGGCCGGCCTGGCCGGCCGTTGATCGCGCAGGGCGGAGAAGAATAATGGGCTTCGGTCTTCTGAGTATTTCGATCTGGCTGCCGATCGCGTTCGGCGCCGTGCTGCTCGCCACCGGGCGTGACGACAACCCCAACGCCTCGCGCTGGGTGGCGCTGGTGGGCGCGGTGCTCAGCTTCGTGGTCACCATCCCGCTGATCACCGGCTTCGACAACGGCAGCGCGGCGCTGCAGTTCAGCGAGAACCTGCTGTGGATCGAGCGCTTCAACGTGCGCTACCACCTGGGCGTGGACGGCATCTCGGTGTGGTTCGTGCTGCTCACCGCCTTCATCAACATCATCGTGGTGATCGCGGCCTGGGAGGTGATCACCGAGCGCGTGGCCCAGTACATGGGCGCCTTCCTGATCCTGTCGGGCCTGATGGTGGGCGTGTTCTGCGCCGCCGACGGCCTGCTGTTCTATGTGTTCTTCGAGGCCACGCTGATCCCGATGTACATCATCATCGGCATCTGGGGCGGCCCGCGCCGGGTGTATGCGGCGTTCAAGTTCTTCCTCTACACACTGGCCGGCTCGCTGCTGATGCTGTTGGCGCTGATCTTCCTGTACTACAAGTCGGGCGGCAGCTTCGACATCGCCACCTGGCACAAGCTGCCCTTGCCGATGCCGGCGCAGGCGCTGCTGTTCTTTGCCTTCTTCGCGGCGTTCTCGGTCAAGGTGCCGATGTGGCCGGTGCACACCTGGCTGCCCGATGCCCACGTCGAGGCGCCCACCGGCGGCTCGGTGGTGCTGGCCGCCATCATGCTGAAGCTGGGCGCCTACGGCTTTCTGCGCTTCTCGATGCCCATCGCGCCCGATGCCAGCCGCGAGTACGCCTGGTTCATCATCGCGCTGAGCCTGATCGCGGTGGTCTACATCGGCCTGGTCGCGCTGGTGCAGCAGGACATGAAGAAGCTGGTGGCCTATTCGTCGATCGCCCACATGGGTTTCGTCACGCTGGGCTTCTTCATCTTCAACGAGCTGGGCGTGTCGGGCGGCCTGGTGCAGATGATCAGCCACGGCTTCGTCTCGGGCGCGATGTTCCTGTCGATCGGCGTGCTCTACGACCGGGTGCACTCGCGTGAGATCTCCAGCTACGGTGGGGTGGTCAACACCATGCCCAAGTTCGCGGCCTTCGCGCTGTTCTTCACCATGGCCAACTGCGGCCTGCCGGGCACCGGTGGCTTCGTCGGTGAATGGATGGTGATCCTGGGCACGGTGTCGTTCAACTTCTGGCTGGCGGCCATCGCGGCCACCGCGCTGATCTTCGGCGCCGCCTACTCGCTGTGGATGTACAAGCGGGTGTACTTCGGCGAGGTCACCAATCATCACGTGCGTGAGCTCAGCGACCTCAACGCCCGCGAGTTCGGCATCATGGCCGTGCTGGCCATCGCCACGCTGTGGATGGGCGTGTATCCCAAGCCGTTCACCGACGTGATGCATGTTTCCGTGACCGAGCTGCTCAAGCACGTTGCGCTGACCAAGCTGCAGTGACACCGAGCGAGAACACACCATGAACGCAATGAACTGGCTCGTCGTCTACCCCGAAGCGCTGCTGCTGCTGATGGCCTGCGCCGTGGCGCTGGTCGACCTGTTCGTCACCGACGAAAAGCGCCGCCCCACCTTCTGGCTGGCGCAACTCAGCCTGGCGGCGGTGGCGGCCATGCACCTGGCCTACTACGACGGTGGCGCCACCGTCTATGGCATGCAGCGCATGATGGTCAGCGATCCGATGGGCCACCTGCTGGCCTTCTTCGCCACCGTGGCGGTGATGATCACCATCGCCTACGCCCAGCCCTACATCGCCAGCCGCGACATGCTCAAGGGCGAGTTCTTCAGCTTGTCGATGTTCGTGCTGCTGGGCATCTGCGTGATGTGCTCGGCCAACAACTTCCTGGTGGTCTACCTCGGGCTCGAACTGATGAGCCTGTCGCTGTACGCGCTGGTGGCGATGCGGCGCGACCACGGCGTCAGCACCGAGGCAGCGATGAAGTACTTCGTGCTCGGCGCGCTGGCCTCGGGCTTCCTGCTCTACGGCCTGTCGATGATGTACGGCGCCACCCGCTCGCTGGAGATCAACGAGGTCTTCAACGCCATCGGCACCGGTCGCATCAACGGCACGGTGCTGACCTTCGGCGTGGTGTTCGTGGTCGCCGGCCTGGCCTTCAAGCTGGGCGTGGTGCCGTTCCACATGTGGGTGCCTGATGTCTACCAGGGCGCGCCCACGGCCGTCACGCTGCTGATCGGCGGCGCGCCCAAGCTGGCGGCGTTTGCCATCACGGTGCGCCTGCTGGTCGAGGGCATGCTGGGCCTGGCGGTCGACTGGCAGCAGATGATGATCGTGCTGGCCATTGCGTCGCTGGTGATCGGCAACCTGGCCGCCATCGCGCAGACCAACCTCAAGCGCATGCTGGCTTATTCGACCATCTCGCAGATGGGCTTCATGCTGTTGGGCATGACGGCCGGCGTGGTCAGCGGCAATACGCTGTCGGCCGGCAACGCCTACAGCTCGGCGATGTTCTACGTGGTGACCTACGTGATCACCACGCTGGGCACCTTCGGGCTGATCATGTTCCTGGCCCGCACCGGCTTCGAGAGCGAAGAGATCACCGACCTGGCCGGCCTGGGCAAGCGCGCTCCGTGGCTGGCCGGCATCATGACGGTGTTCATGTTCTCGCTGGCCGGCGTGCCGCCGATGGTGGGCTTCTACGCCAAGCTGGCGATCCTGCAGGCGCTGATCACCACCAACCTCACCGGCTACATCGTGCTGGCGGTGGTGGCGGTGATGCTGTCGCTGGTGGGCGCGTTCTACTACCTGCGCATCGTCAAGGTGATGTACTTCGACGAGCCGCTGGCCGGCAACGCCACCCATCCGGTGCAGAGCACCGGCGTCAGCGCGCTGCTGGCCGTCAACGGCGCCGCGGTGCTGGTGTTCGGCCTGATGCCGGGCGGCCTGATGGCGATGTGCCGCGACGCCATCCTGCGTGCTTTGGCAACCTGATCGGTCGCCGGAGCTGCTCGCATGACCGGCTCGGGCCCCGGCTGGCTGCTGTTGCTGCTGGGCTTCGTCTTCGCCAACCTGCCCTTCCTCACCGAGCGGCTGCTGGTGGTCGGGCCGCGCCGCGCGCCCAAGCCGCTGGGCTGGCGCCTGCTCGAACTGCTGCTGCTCTCGGGGCTGCTGATCGGCCTGGGCAAGCTGATCGAGGCCCGCATCGGCCAGCACTCGCCGCAGGGCTGGGAGTTCTATGCCGCGGTGGGTTGCCTGATGCTCACCTTCGCCTTCCCCGGCTTCGTCTGGCGCCTGCTGCGCAAGCAGCCTGTCCATGAGTGACGACAGCCTGATCGAGCGCCGGGTCAGCGGCGAGCAGGTCTGGCGCGGCCGCTTTCTCGACGTGCGCTGCGATGTCATCGTGCAGCCTGACGGCCACACCGCCACGCGCGAGTACATCGTGCATCCCGGCGCGGTGATGGTGGTGCCACTGCTCGACGACGGCCGGCTGGTGATGGAGCGCCAGTACCGCTATCCGCTGGGGCAGGTGCTGCTCGAGTTCCCTGCGGGCAAGATCGATCCAGGCGAGTCCATCCTGTCCTGCGCCGTGCGCGAGCTGGCCGAGGAAACCGGCTACCGGGCCGCCGAGTGGGCGCGGGCCTGCGTCGTGCACAACGCCGCCGCCTACAGCAACGAGGGCATCCAGATCTGGTTTGCCCGCGGCCTGCAGGCGGGTGAGCGCCGGCTCGATCCCGGCGAGCTGATCGACCTGTGCCTGATGGACGAGGCCCAGCTGGATGCGCTGGCCGCGCGCGGCGAGCTCAGCGACGTCAAGACGCTGATCGGCCTGCAATGGCTGCAGAAGTGGCGCGCCGGCCTGTGGGCACTTGACTGGGTGCCCGGTCCGTAGCAGCGCCCGGCGGATAATGACGGCACGATGAAGGTGCTGAATCTGCGCTGTGCCCATGACCACGGTTTCGAGGGTTGGTTTGCCTCGGAAACCGACTTCGTGGACCAGAACGCGCGCGGTGTGGTCGAGTGCCCGATGTGTGGCAACCAGCAGGTCACCCGCCTGCCCAGCGCCCCGCGCCTGAACCTGTCCGGCGCCCGCGCGCCCACCACGCAGGACGCGGTGGCGCCCAGCGCGCCGGTGCCTGCGGCGGCCGTCGAGCCCAGCCCTGCGCAGATGCAGGCGATGTGGCTGCGGGCCGTGCAGCAGGTGCTCAAGACCACCGAGGACGTGGGCGAGCGCTTTCCAGAAGAAGCCCGCCGCATCCACTACGGCGAGACCGAGCACCGCGGCATCCGCGGCCAGGCCAGCGTCGAAGAGCGTGCCGCGCTGGCCGACGAGGGCATCGAGGTGATGCCGTTGCCGCTGCCGGCAGCCCTCAAGGGCGGCGCGCACTGACGACGGCGCCAGCTCCTCGGTGTTGGCCGCAGGGGCGTCGCTAGACCACGCGGCCCGGGTTGAGCAAGCCGTGCGGATCGAGCGCCTGCTTGATGGCGCGCATCAGGCCCAGCGCCACCGGCGACTTGCGCTGTTCCATCTCGTGGCGCTTGAGCGCGCCCACGCCATGCTCGGCCGAGAACGAGCCGCCGCAGGCCTGCACCGCGTCGTAGACGATGGCATTGATCGCCGGCTCGTGCGTGGCCAGGAACTGGCTGGCCTCGCCGCCCTCGGGGCACTGCACGTTGTAGTGCAGGTTGCCGTCGCCCAGGTGGCCGAAGTTGACCAGCCGCACACCGGGCACGGCGGCCCGCAGCGCGGCATCGGTGCGTTCGCAGAAGGTGGGGATGGCCGAGACCGGCACCGAGATGTCGTGCTTGACGTTCAGGCCTTCTTCGCTCTGCGCCAGCGGAATGGCTTCACGCAGGTGCCACATCGCGGCCGACTGCGCCAGGCTCTCGGCCACCGCAGCATCGCCGATCACGCCTTGCGCCAGCGCTGCTTCCAGCAGCGCTTCGAAGCGGCTGCGCGCCGGGTCCACGCCATCGGCATCGGCGTATTCGAGCAGCACCGTCCAGGGCGCCGGCGGCAGCGGGTGCGCCAGCTGCGTGAAGTGCCGGCGCACCAGCGACAGCGAGAACTGGTTCATCACCTCGAAGCCGGTCAGCCCCGCACCCAGCCGGGCCTGGGCCAAGCCCAGCAGCGCCACGCAATCGTCCAGCGTTTCGCAGCGCGCCAGCGCCGTCAGGCTGGCGGCGGGCTGCGGATAAAGCTTCAGCGTGGCCGCGGTGATGACCCCCAGCGTGCCCTCGCTGCCGATGAACAGGTCGCGCAGGTCGTAGCCGGTGTTGTCCTTGCGCAGCCCGGTCAGGCCGTGCCAGACCTCGCCCTGCGCGGTGACGACCTCCAGCCCCAGGCACAGCTCGCGCGCGTTGCCGTAGCGCAGCACCTGCGTGCCGCCGGCGTTGGTGGCCAGGTTGCCGCCGATGGTGCAACTGCCCTCGGCCGCCAGGCTCAGCGCAAACAGCAGCCCGGCATCGGCCGCGGCCTGTTGCACCGATTGCAGCACCATGCCGGCGTCCACCGTCATCGTCAGGTTGGCGCGGTCGATGCTGCGCACGCGGTTCAGTCGCGCCAGGCTCAGCAGCACCTGGGTGCCGCTGTCGTCGGGCACGCCGCCGCCCACCAGCCCGGTGTTGCCGCCCTGCGGCACCACGCTGATGCCATGCCGGGCACAGGCCTGCAGCACCTGGGCCACCTCCTCGGTGCTGCCGGGCCGCACCACGGCCAGCGCGCGGCCATGCCAGCGCTTGCGCCAGTCGCGCTCCCAGGCGCTGAGGTCGCCCTCGCACAGCACCTGGGCCGGGCCCAGCAGGGTGCGCAGTTCATCGAGCAGGGCAGCTGAGGTCATGGGCGCTCGCCGGCCGTTGCCGCCGCGGGTTGACCGGCCACCAGCACCGGGTGTTTGAGGCGCCAGCGCACATGCGCCGCGCAGGCAATGAACAACACGGTGCACAGCGCCACCTGGGTCCAGGCCAGCGGCACGGTCAGGCCACCATCGGCGCCGGGCGGCACACCGGTGGCGCGCACGATGCCTTCGGTGAAGTACAGCCACACCAGCAGGCTGACCCAGCGGTAGGTGTAGAGCCGGTGCTTGAGCAGCCCGACCAGCGGCAGCAGCAGCGGCATCACCTTGAAGACCAACCAGCGCTCGCCGGTGGGTGCCAGCCACAGCTCCCAGGCCAGGCCCAGCGCAATGAGGCCCAGCAGCGCAGCCACCGCCACGGCGCGGGTGGTGCGCACCATGGCGTCGGGGGCCACGGGCGGCAGATCGATCGGCGCGGCCGTCGAGCCAGGGGGCAGGGGTGGGGTCATGGTCACGGACCGCATCATAGATAAGTAACCGCCTGCATACCCGGCCGGGAGGAATCGGTAACCGTTGGTATCGCGCCCCCACGGACAAGGGGTAGGTACGACCGGAAACGGTCATGACCCCCTCCTACACTCGTCCGAGCATAGGCTAGGACCGTCCCGCCAGAGGACCGGCCAGCTCCCGTGCCAAGCGCATGGGCCGACCTGCAGCCACCTGAGGAATTTCCCGATGTCGAACCGTTCCGCTCGCAGCCGCGCTGCTGCCCTGCGTCGTCATGCCGGCCGTACCCTGGGCCGTGTGCGTGCCCGGCTCACCGCCACCGCGCAGGCCAGCCGCGCCGCCTTGCCGACGAACTGGAAGCTGGAGACGCTGGAGCCCAAGCTGCTGCTGTCGGGTGACCTGGCCCCGGGTGTGCACCGCATCGAAGGATCGATCGACCAGCCGGGTGAGCAGGACCGGTTCGAGTTCAACGTGCAGGAGCGCACCCGCTTCCTGTTCGACGGCGTGCAGGGTGACCAGATCTCGTGGCAGTTGCAGGGCCCCAACAACACCGACCAGTTCTCGCTGCGCGGCCTGACACAGACCGGCGACAGCTACCTCGACCTCGACCCCGGCGACTACCGGCTCACCGTCGATGGCAGCGGCGACCGCACCGGCAACTACGCCTTCCACCTGATCGGCATCGAGGCTGCATTGGCGCTGGCGCCCGGCACCGTGACCAGCGGGCAACTGCCGGCCGGCGGCCAGGCCGCGCTGTACCGCGTCGATCTCGCCGCGGGCGACCGGCTGTACTTCCAGGCCGGCACGGCCAGCGCCACCAGCTATTTCACGCTGTTCGATCCTGCCGCCACCCGGGTGTGGGGACAGAACAGCCTGACGTCCGATCGCAGCGTCTACACCGCGCCGCGCGCGGGCACTTACTGGATGTCGATCGAAGGCGCCACGGGCGCCACCACCGCGCTGGACTATGCCTTCACGCTGCACCGCAGCGCCGCACGCAGCCAGGCCCTGGTGCTGGGCGAGACCCAGACCGTCACGCTGGCCGTGCCCGGTGACGCGGTGAACTACAGCTTCAGCCTCGACCGCAGCACCCAGGTGCAGTGGGACCAGCTCTCGCCGGCCAACAGCGCGCTGCGCTGGACGTTGCTGAACGCCGGCACCGGCAGCCAGCCGGGCAGCGGATCGCTCAACAGCCAGGACGGCAATGCCACGCCCATCACCCTGGCCGCGGGCCGCTACACGCTGCGGGTCGAGACCGAAGGCCGCGCTGCCGGCAGTGCGCGCTTCCGCCTGTTGAGCACGCAAGACGCGCCGCTGGCTGCCGCACCGCAGACCGAGTTGCTGTTGCCGGTGGGCACCGGCCTGGGCGGGCAGGTGCTCAGGATCGATGCCGTCGCGCCGGGCAGTCTGTCGCTGGCCCACCTGCTGCAGCCGCTGGCGACCGCCGCCAACACCCTGGACACCGCGCGCGACCTGCTGGTCGAGGTCAACACCAGCGTGGAGGCCGAGGTGGCCCTGGCCGCCGATGCCAACGATGTCGAACTGCTGCGACTGCTGGCCCTGGCCGGCGACAGCTTGGACATCAGCGTACCGGCCGGCGGCCTGGCCCATCGCCTGCGCCTGTTCGACGCCAACGGCCTCGAATTGGTCGCCACCACCGGCGACAGCTTGCGCCACACCGTGTCGCTGGGCGGGCTCTACTACCTGGGCGTGAGCCGGGCGGACAACGCCGCCTACGACCCGACGATCCCGCCCGAGCCGGGCGCCGCCGCCGAGGCGGGCACGCTGCGTGTGCAGGTCCTGCGCCAGGGCGTTGCGCTGCCCGGCGGCGAGGTGCCCGACACGCTGGCCGGCGCGCAAGACCTGCTGGTGGCCGCCGGCCAGTCGGCGACGGTGGACGTGACCATCGGCGACGGCGAGTTCGGCGCCCTCGACGTCGACTTCTACCGCGTGGTGGCCGCCGCTGGCGAGGTGCTGCGCCTGAGCACGCCCAACGGCGACTTCGATGGTTATGCCCGCGTCTTCAACGCCAGCGGCGTGGCGGTGGCGGCCACCGACGACAGCCCGCTGGCCTACAGCGTGCCTGCCAGCGGCGTTTACTACATCGGCATCAGCGGCTACCCCAACAGCGGCTACAACCCCAATCTCGGCGGCAGTGGCGGCACCGGCCGCACCGGCACGCTGTCGCTCACCGTCACCCGCGACACGGCGGTCGTCCCGGCCGGCCTGTGGTGGCAGATGACCACCGTGCAGGGCCAGAGCCTGGGCAGCGGCAGCCTGGCCGATGCGGGCGTGGCGACGGTGGCCCTGCCGCGTGCGGGCAGCTACTTTCTTTGGACCCAGACCAGCCTGGCCCAGGGCGCGCGCCAGAGCCTGCTGCGCATCGCGCAATGGGCCGATGCGGCCCCCGCGGCGCTCGCGCTGTCGGCCACCGCGTCCACGCCGGTGACGGGCACGATCGTCGGGCCGGGCCAGACGCTGGCCTTCGACCTGCAGGTCAGCGCCAGCGACAGCGTTGCATTCACCCCCACCGCGAGCTTTGCCGGCGCGCAGTGGCGCCTGGTGGGCCCGCTGGGCACCGCCAGCGACTGGAGTGCGCTGACCGCAGGCCCGCTCTCGCGGCCGGCGTGGTACCTGTCGCCCGGCAACTGGCGGCTGGAGGTGCGCGCCAGCGGCGTGACCACCGGCGCCTTTGCCATCGAGGCGCGGCCCTGGGCCAGCGCCACCGCACTGGCGCCCGATGAGGTGGTCGAC
>MESD01000218.1:0-5725 GCA_001770815.1 Burkholderiales bacterium RIFCSPHIGHO2_12_FULL_69_20 | reverse complement strand
CGCTGGAAGCGGGCGCCGTGCGGCTGTGGCGCAGCAGCGCCACGCCCGGAGACGGCTTCAGGTTGTCGCTGGCCGGCGCCGAGGCAGCCGACTTCCGCCTGCAGGCCTTTGACGCCTGGGGCCGGGTGCTCCATGACGGCGCCGCCGCCGACGCGGTGTTCGGTCCCGGTGCGGCCCGCAGCGATGTGTGGCTGCGCCTGGTGCGCACCGTGCGCAGCAGCGACGGGGCCGTGTCCGCCAGCCTGTCGCGCACCGCCGGCGCGCCCGTGACGGTGCTGCCGGCCACGGTGCTGACGCTGGGCGAGCCCGTCACGCTGGCCGGCGCCACCCTCAGCGCGCCGCAGTACCAGCTGCAGCTCGACCAGGGCGGCCCGTTGTTCATCGAATGGTTGAGCGACGCGCTCAGCAACTTCGTCCGCCTGAACGGCCCCACGGGCCAGGTGGTGGCCAGTTGGCTGCCCACCTCGTCGAATGGCGACAGCGGTGAATCGCACCGCTTCCCGCTGGTCACCGACTGGTTGCCTGCGGGCCGTTACGCGCTGAGCTTCGACCAGGCGAACCAGCCGTTCAGCTTCCGTGTGCGTGCGGCGACCTCGGCCACGCCGATCGCGGTGGACACCGAACAGCACCTCGAACTCACCGCGGGCCAGAACCTGCTGCTGCTGGGCTTCGACGTGCAGGCCGGCCAGGATTACCAGTTCGACGGCCTGGCCGATGCCGTGGCCGGCCACCATTTCGAGATCCGCGACGCCAACGGCCAGCGCGTGCTGGCAGGTGATCCGTCGGGCGACACGCTGCTGCGCTTCACGCCCGAGCGCGCGGGCCGCTACACGCTGGCGCTGTACCGCGACGCCGCATCCACCGCCACGCTGGCGGGCCGCTTCGACTTCCGCATCAGCTCGGCCGCGCATGTGGCCGATGGCCAACGCGACGCCGGCGTGCTGGCCAGCGATGCCGCCACCACGCTCGACGCCACCATCGCCGCCAGCGGCCAACGCCAGCAAGTGCGCTTCGACGTGCCGGCCGACGGGCTCTATCTGGTGCAGGGCGCGGCCACGCTGGCCACCGAAGGCTGGGCCGGCTGGTCGTTGCGGCAGGGCGGGCGCGACCTGGTCAACCAGGCGTCGTTCGGCAGCAGCGTCTCGGTGCTGGCGCCCTGGGCCGGGTGGTCGGGCGGCAACCTGGGTGGGGCCGGCGTGGTCTTCCTGCGCGCAGGCGAGGCCAGCGTCGATTTCGAGGCCGATGCCGGCGTGACCGGCGACTTGGCGCTGCACCTGCTGCCGTTCGGCGCGGCCACGGCGCTGGTCGATGGCCAACCGCTGACGCCGGGCGACCTCGCCGAGGGTGAAGGCCTGCTGCTGGCGCTGCCGCTGACGCCGTTCGACGCGTTCACGCTCGACCTGGGCAGCCTGGCCGACCAGTTCCAGGTGGCGCACCTGGATGCCGACGGCCGGGTGCTCAGCAGCCTGCAGCCGCTGAGCTGGCACGATGCGTTCGAGCACGATGGCGCCGCCGGACCGGCCTACCTGTGGCTGCTGCGCAGCCCGCCGCTGGCCAACCTGGTGGCGGCCGACGAGCCGGCCGCTGCCGTGGCCGGTGATCCGCCCGCGGCCGATCCGCTCACGGTCACGGCCACTGTCGTGCCGCAAGATCCGCTGGCCGCGCTGGCCACGCTGCTGCCGGGCCAGGCGGTGGTCGAGGCGGCCGACGACATGGTCACGCTGCGCGAGTACCGCGTGCAGGTGGATCAACCCGGCCAGCTGTTCCTCGACCTGGCCAGCGATTTCAACCAGCACGAGTTCCTGCTCGAAGGCCCCAACGGCACGCGCTACGAGTGGAGCTATCCCAGCTGGACCTCCGTGCCGGGCCACGATGCGGGGCTGTACTGGATGCCGCCGATCGACGTGGGCGTGGGCGAGTACCGGCTCAGCGTGCGCGACTGGGACAGCCTGGGCGTGGCCTTCACGCTGCGCCACAGCGCCCAGGCGCAGGCCCTGCCGGCCGACGGCCACCTGACGCTGACGCTGGCCGGCGACGCGCAGATCGCGCTGGTCGACATCGAGGTGGCGGCGGGTGAACGCCTGGCGCTGCAGCCGGGCCTGGCGGCCGGCAGCGACAACTTCTGGTGGCTGGTCGATGCCTGGGGCGACGTGGTGCACAGCGGCGTCGGCGCCATCGCCGTCGAGGGCCCGGCGCCGCGTTTCAGCAGTGCGCTGGAGGCGGGCCACTACACGCTGCTGGTTTCGCGGCACAGCGCCAGCGGCGGCCAGCGTGGCGACGGGCGCATCGACCTGCAGGTCGACCGCCAGGCTGCTGCCTTGCCGCAGGCGATCGACCTGGGCACCCTGGCTTCGGCCGAGGTGCGGGCAATCGACCTCGAGGTGACCAGCGGTGACACCATCGGTTTCGACATCGCCACGCCCGGCCCCTGGCTGCTGTCGGCCAGCGTGGCCGACGACAACCTGCAGCTCAGCCTGAGCGGCCCGCGCAGCAACTACTTCTATGGCGGCGACCTGCGATACGCCGCGCAGCCGCAATGGCTGCTGGCGGGCCACTACACACTGACCGTCGAGCGCAGCAGTGACAACGACGAGGCAACGCCGATGGCGTTGCGCCTGCAGTCGCTGGCCGCGGCATCGCCGCTGGCCGCCGAAGCTGCACCCGACCTGGCCGGCCTGGCCGTCGGTGAAGGCCGGGCCTTCGCGATCGACGCGCTGGCCGGCGACAGCCTGCACCTGCAACTCGACGGTGGCGACGATCGCGATTGGCAGGTCGAGTGGTTCGACGCTTACGGCCAGCGCCTGGCCGGGCCCGACCGGCCGTCGGGGACCGACGCCGTCACGGCCCCGACCGACGGTGCGGTGGTGCTGCGCCTGCAGCGCATCGGCAGCGCCGTGGCCGGCCTGCCGCTGCTGCGCGCCGTGCGCACCGCCGGCACGCCGCCAGCCGCGGCGGGGCAGGTGATCTCGCTGGGCGAGTCCGTCGACTGGGCGACGGCCGACCTGCGTGCGCAGTTCGACCTGGCCGCCGACGGCTGGGTGGCGCTGGAATGGCAGTCGGGCAACTGGCAGAACTGGGTGCTGACCGGCCCGCGGGGCGTCGAGGCCTCGGGCAGCTTGCGCAGCGCCTTCTACTACAACGCCAATCGCAGCTGGCAGCTGCCGGTGCGCTGGCTGCCTGCGGGCAGCTACAGCCTCCGTTTCAGTGGCGGCAGCGGCGAGGCGCGGTTCGCGCTGCGCGATGCCGGCACGGCGGTGGCGCTCGCGGCCGACAGCACCGTGGCCATCGACCTGGCCACCGACGACGCCTACGAGCTGTTCGACCTGACGCTGGACGCCGACGTCAACAACTACCTGCGCGGCCTGACCGGCGCCGGCAGCGGCAACCTCTGGCGCCTGTACGACGCCGGCGGCGTGCTGCTGGGCACCGGCGATCCGGCCAGCACCAGTGCAACGCAGCTGAGCGTGCCGCGCGATGGCCGCTATCTGCTGGCCGTGGCCCGCAACACCACCGCCACGACGGGCGGCGCTGCGTTGCGCTTCGAGCTGGTCACCACGCCGAAGGCCACGGTGCCCATGGTGGCGGGCGAGAGCGTCAGCGGGCGCTTCGTGATCCCGTACCAGACGCTGCAATACAGCTTCGAGCTGGCCAGCCCGACGATGGTGACGATCAACCAGTCGGCCAGCACCGGCAGCAGCAAGTACTACTACCTCTACGACGCCAACGGTCAGAGCCAGAGCGTGCTGCCCTACAGCGGCGCGCAGATGTACGCGCTGGGCGCTGGGCGCTACACGCTGCAGGTCCAGAGCAGCAACTACTACGGCACGCCCCCCGCCGACGACCGCTTCACCGTGGCGCTGGGCGTGGACGCCGACGTGCAGGCGCTGGCGCTTGACGCCTCGACCACCCTGGGCTTCAGCAACGGCGCCGCCGACCAGATGCTGCAGCTGTCGCTGGAAGCAGGCCAGCGCTACCACTTCACCACCGCGGCAGATGCCGCTTATGGCCGAGGTTATCGCGTCAAGGTCTACGACACCACCGGCGCCGAGGTGCTTTATTCGGGCATGGGCAGTGCCTGGTGGTACACCAACAAGACCGGCATCGCCATCGATGCCACCCAGACCGGCACCTACACCCTGGTGCTGGCGGGCATGATGAATTACGGCGGCCTGACCGGCAGCGAGAACTTCACGCTGCGCCGCGCTGCCACCACGGTGGCCGACTACAGCCTGGGCACGGTGCTGGATGCCACGCTGCTGCGTGGTGACGACGAATCGCGCCACCGCTTCACGCTGGCAGAGGACACCCGGCTCTGGCTCAACATCGCTGGTGGCAACTACCACGCCACCCTGGTGCGGCTGGACGAGGCGGCCACGCCCATCGGCCAGACCGAACTGACCAGCGGCGACATCGAGCGTGTGCTGGACCTGGCCGCCGGCCGCTACGAGCTGCAGATCCGCGCCATGCGCGACAACCCCGGCAGCTGGCATGCGCTGATCGAAGACGTGCGCTTGCTGCCCGCGCTGTCGACAGGGGTGTCGGCGCCGGTGGCGCTGGCCCAGGGCCAGCAGGCGCAGGCCTGGCAATTCGACGGCACGCAGGGCCAGACCCTGCTGGTCGACCCGCGCATGGCCAACAACGGCTACCACTACTGGCAGCTGGTCGGCCCCAACGGGCAGTCCGTGAGCAGCGGTTCGGGCTACTACAACAGCAGCGACTACGCCACCCGCGTCACGCTGACCGAGAGCGGCCGCCATGTGCTCTATGTGTACGGCAGCAGCGACGATGTCAACCCGCGCAGCGGCACGATCACGCTGCGCCCGTACAGCGTGCCCAGCGTGCCGGTGCTGCCCGGTGACCGCATCAACGCCACGATCAGCAACCCCGGCGACATCCACCGCTACACCTTCACACTGGACGAGCAGCGGGTGATCCTGCTCGATCCGCAGTCCGGCGCGGCCAACCTGCGCCTGAGCGGGCCACTGGGCAACGTCACCAGCTTCTCGCTGAACAGCCCGCAAAGCTACTACGTGCAGCGACTGCCGGCCGGCCGCTACACCATCGAGGTGACGGCCGACACCAATTCGGGCACGCCGGCCTACAGCGTCAACCTGTTCGACCTGGCGCAGGCGGTGGTGCCGCATGGCGATGAGCGCCAGCTCAGTGGCGACGTGCCGGCCGGCCGATCGCTGGTGGTGCACAGCTTCGACGTGGTGGCCGGCCAGGCCTACAACCTCGACTTCACCGCACCGGTGGTTTCGGGCCAGCAACTGCGCTACACGCTGGTCGACGGCAGCGGCCGCAGCGTGACCAGCACGGTCTGGACCACCGACAGCTCGGTCGGCTTCACCGCCAACCAGAGCGGCCCGATCTACCTGGTGGCCAAGCAGTACTACGCCACCACGGCGGCGGTGCATTTCGAGGCCACGCTGCGTCAGCCCTCATCGGGGTCCGGCCCCCTGGCGTGGAACGACACCACCGTCACCACGCTGGCCACGCGCCTGGACGTGCGCGACCTGCGCCTGTCGATGGCCGAAGCCGGCTGGGTCGAACTGCAGAACCTCAAGGCCCATGCCGGCCAGGCCACCGTGCAGGTGCTCACGCCCAACGGCACGCAGCTGTCCAGCAATTCGCTGAGCAGTGCCTCGGCGGCCACGCTGCGCCGGCTGTACCTGCCGGCGGGCCAGTACCTGGTGCGCGTCTCGGGTGCGGCCGACGGCACCAC
>MESD01000217.1 GCA_001770815.1 Burkholderiales bacterium RIFCSPHIGHO2_12_FULL_69_20 | reverse complement strand
CGGTTCGGTCCATCGACGCTTATCTGCCGCGTCAACGCCCGCGCGCTCGGCCAGCGCTGCGCGGCGCCAGATAAGCGCTCTCCGATAGTGTGAGTAGGCGGCCGCGCCGGAAAGCTGCCATTGGGCCTGCGGTCCCGGGGTTGCCAAGTCGATCCGCGGCAAGGTGCACGGCCCCGAGAAGGAGCATGGTTGTCGTCCCTCAACTTGATGGGAGTCCATCATGGGATCCAACGCCAACGTTGCTCATCGCGAGCCGTGGAACAAGGGCAAGATCGTCGGTCAGAAGGCACCGTTCAAGCTCAAGGACATCTGGGCGCTTCGTGTT
Source organism: Burkholderiales bacterium RIFCSPHIGHO2_12_FULL_69_20 (assembly GCA_001770815.1). Classification (GTDB taxonomy): domain Bacteria; phylum Pseudomonadota; class Gammaproteobacteria; order Burkholderiales; family Burkholderiaceae_C; genus Pseudaquabacterium. The sequence continues at coordinate 12,282 of MESD01000217.1, read as the reverse complement.
CGCCTGCAGATGGAAAGTCGGGTGCGCGAGCTCGCCCTCTTCAACTTGGGAATCGACAGCAAGCTTCGCGGTTGCGACCTCGTCAGCCTCAAGGTTCGAGACATCTGCCACGGCGACCAAGTGGCCACGCGTGCCGTGGTGATGCAGCACAAAACGCAGCGCCCCGTGCAGTTCGAGATCACACCGGCCACGCGCGAGGCCGTGCAGAAATGGATCAAGCAAGCCGGGCTGAGGTCCGACGACTTCGTGTTTCCGAGCCGGATCCACGACTCGCCACATCTGGGGACGAGGCAGTACGCTCGGATCCTGGAAGGCTGGGTCGAGGAACTCGGTCTCGATCCCGCCGAGTACGGCACGCACTCGATGCGGCGCACCAAGGCCACGTTGATCTACCGGCGCACGAAGAACCTACGGGCCGTGCAGCTACTGCTCGGCCACTCCAAACTTGAGTCGACGGTGCGGTATCTCGGCATCGAGGTGGACGACGCCTTGGAAATCGCCGAGCAGACTGAAATCTGATCGAAGCGCACTCCGCGCCGTCCGGCCATCGAAATGCTGGCCGGGCGGCTTCCCTTCTCCTCGCGCACGCTCGGCCCTAGCGGCAGCTTCCAGGTGCCGCCGGGAACTGGAACTCCCGGCCATGAGCGGCCGGTCGCCCCGACCGTCCAGTCTTGGCCTCGGCGAGAGCCTGAGGGTCGGCTTCTTGGCGACGAGCCCGGGCCTTCCGTCGGCTCGACTCGGCCAGAAGCGGACTTCGCTCAGTGCAGCTGAAAGCTGACCACAGACCATTTGGCCGCGGGCGATCGCCAGCACGTCTGCAGCGCGCCGATGCCGGCCAGCGACAAGGCGATCAGCAGCACGAATCCCAGCGCCCCGCCGGCCACGGCGTAGAGCGTGCGGCGGTGGCCGTGCAGGGCGCCATGCGTCAGCACCAGCAGGCTGTTGGGGCCGGGGGTGAGCGACAGGCCGATGGCTGCGACCGGCAACAGCCAGCCCGTGCCCCCATGGATCGCGCCGTGCGGCTGACCTCAAAGAAGTGTCGGAATTTCTTGCATCTGTTCCGCTGAGTACTGAATGCGAACGGCCAAGCCGTTGATTTGTCTCAAGAAAGTTGAGATTGCTACCGGCGGCGCGTTTCGTGCTTTTCGTCACATTCCACGGGCTATGCCTGATGGCTTGGTGGAACGGCGCGCGATGGTTCCAGAGTTCTGGTTGCTCACGAGGGGTATGGCAATGAAGCGTTTGATTTCCGGCTGCGTGTTCCTGTTCATCAGCCTGTTCGGGATTCCGGCGCATGCCGGCCCGATGGCGCACTTCGAATTGACGTGCACTGGGTGCGCGACGGGAGGCGACTTCACACGCAGCTGGGATACCCCTTTTGATGCGACCACGGCACCCGGCTACGCCAACTCAGTGCCTGGCGCCTTCTTCGTGATCCTGATTCCAGAACTGGGTGCGAGCTTCTACGCGCACTCGGCGACCTATCCCAATGGCTACAACTACTACGACGGCCTCCAGGCGGCGATGGCCGGCCCGTCGGCGAGCCTGATCTTCGATGGCCCGACATCCGCGCCAGTGTGGAAGGTGGGCGAGTACGACGACGTCGTGAACTACTTCACTGCCACCGATCAAGGCCGCGCGCACCTGTCGATCACGGCAGTGGCAGTGGCAGTGCCTGAGCCGGCATCCCTGGCTTTGGTCGGGCTGGCGCTGGCCGCTGCGGCCACCAGCCGGCGCGGCAGGGTCAAGCCAGTCTGATCTGCGGCACGCAGCAGGCCGCCGCAGGGCGTGCCAGTGCCTGCAATGCGCTCACTGCAGCCGGAACGCCGCCGCCACCGTCGTGGGGACCAGCGCAGCCGGCAGCAGCTTCAGCGGCGCGATGGCGCCATCATCAAACTGGCCTGAGAGGCCCGGCACCAGCGAGCCCAGGTAGGTGAGGGCGGCGTTGTCGGTCAGCGCTGTGGGCGCGGTGGCGCCGTACAACACCGCGCTGGCATCCATGCCCGGCACCACCAGCTGCAGCCACCCCCCTGCTGCTGCCCGACCAGCACCACCAGCCCGCCCAGGAAGAAGCCCACCGGCAGCGTCTCACGCAGGATCTGCGGATCCTGGTGTCGCTCATAGGTCGTGGTCAGGCCCAGAAAGAACAGCACCAGGCCACTGGCATTGACCCGCACCGCCAGGGCCGCCTTCCAGCTGCAGTGCTGCACCATGAAAGCGATGTGCCACTGCCACACGCCGGCCAGCGTCAGCACCGGCGGCGCGGCAAAGGGCGTGAGCGTGCCGCCGATCGAGATGTTGACGAACGGCACGCCGATTGCCGCGTACTTCAGGCGTTGGGACGTCGGCCGCGCGAACAGCGCACCGCGCAGCATCAGCGCGGCCAGCGTCATGGCCGCCGACTCGGTGATGACGAAGTCCAGCCGTGGCACCAGTGCCAGCAGCAGCCATACCAGGGCCAGCGTGCGCGGCAGCGGCAGCGGCAGCGCGCGCCTCAGGCCCTGCACCAGGCTGCCGGCCACGTGCAGGACCGGCCGCGTGGCAGCGATGACCATGATCGCGAACACGAACATCGGCTCGATGACGTTGCGGGTCTCGAGGCAGTCCACCGCCTGCCCGGGGCCGGCCAGCGTGGCGAGGGCCAGCACCAGCAGCAGGGGGTCAGAAGCCGAACACCACCTCCACCTCGCCCAGCAGGTGCAGGATCGTGGGGGCGGGCATCGGGCGTCAGCGCCGCATCAGGGGGCGGCAGGGGGGCAGCGGGGGGCATAGGAAATTCAAACGGCCCCCTGCAAGGCCCGAGAAACCCCCGACTAACGCATGGGTGGGCGGCCGATGCCGGCCTGGATGGCTTGGAACTGGCGACTACACCGTTGTCTTGGCGCGATTCGGCCGGGCTCTGACGGTTCGCTTGGGGCTCGTTGGGCCTCGACATCAGGGTTGTCCCGAAGTCAGTCGGGATCGAGCCTGCAGGCGGCGCAGCGTCACCCCGACTGCCATTGGCAGCGCAGCCTGGGGCGAGGTCCTTGTGTCGGCCGGCGCGGTTCAGGTGGCTTCAGTGTTGCCCCGTCTCGCGCGCCCGTCCCCGGGGTGGCGGCTGCGGATCCAGCCCCAGGTGGGTGAGGATCTTCTCGATCACCGGCCGCTCGAGGATGGCCGCGATGATCTTCAGTTCCCCGCCGCCGCAGTTCGGGCAGTGCTGCATGTCGATGTCAAAGACGCGCTTGAGCACCCACCTACTAGTGCCAACGTGCGGGTGCCTACCTTCGGGTGGTTACCGCCATGCCACCGCCGGCGTCAGCACCGACCAGGCGAGATACCCTGAAGCGGCCGGCCGCGTACGACTGGAACTGGCCGTGACTGTGAGTTCGTCGCGCTGTAAGCGCGCGGCGAACCCATCTTGAAGTTGGACTTGGCACCGATAACGATCGTGGAGGACCGGATTGGAGCAGGGCAGTGGCTGAGCCGCGTCTGTCAGTGGTAGACGTTGTGGTTGAGATCGAAATTAAGCACTGCCCGCAACCGCGGCAGCGTTGGCCATCGACAGCGCCAACGAGTTGCTGGGCATCCTGACCGAACTCGACCGGATGGAGGGAGTCATGGCCAAGGGCCTGGACTCGGCCGGCACAGCAATAGCCAAGGTGATGCCACCGCACCTTCGCGGCCTGGCACCCTAACTGCGAGTGAACAACGCGATGGGTTGAGGCACCTCCAGGCCTCGCCTTAGCTGGTGCTGGCCCGCCAGGCCCCGGCGGCGGCGCGCAGCCGCTGCGACAGGTGCAGCGCCACATTGCGGTAGACCTGCGCGTACAGCAGCGGGTCCTGGTCGCGCAGACGCAGCAGGGTCTGGTCGTCCAGCGCATGCACTTCGGTGTCGCCCACTGCCACGGCCTCGCCGCTGCGACCGCCGCCGTCGAGCATGGCGGTTTCACCCAGCATCATGCCGGGCGACAGGCTCACGTAACGCTGACGCAGCACCGTGCCGCCGTGTACCGAGGCACTGAGCACATCGATCGAACCCGAGGTGATGACGTACAACCGGTCGCCCGGGTCACCCTGGCGGAACAGGCACTCGCCCGCCGCCAACTGCCTGGGCTTCAGGCAGGCCGCCAGACACGCGCGCTGTGCAGCATTCAGCCCGTCCATCAGGCTCACCTGTTCGATGGGCACGACCTCGCGCAGTGGCGCGTACCCGGCCAGCACCAACAGGCTCAACTCGGCCCGCTCCATGGCCTGGTCGATATCGGGCATGCCGTGGTCGGCAGCAAAGCGCTGGCCGACAAACTGCGCCAGCACGCGGCCGTGTCGGTTGTTTGCACTGACACCGGCCAGCAGTAGCACCATCCCGCGTTCTTCCAGACGCCGGCTCAGCTGCGCCAACACCACCGCGCCAGAGGCATCTATCAAGCTCACGTGGCGAAAGTCGAGCACCAGCGTGTGGCAGCTGGTGTCTAGCTCGTCCGACAACTCGGCGATGCGGTCGGCACTGCCGAAGAACAGCGCACCTTCCAGCTCCAGCACGGTGGCGCGTGTACGCAGCGTGCCCAGCCGGGCCTCGTCGGCAGCGGCGTAGATGCGGCGCGAAGGCAGCGCGTCGCCCGTGTAGCGGCCGCGCACCAGCGAACGGTTCATGCTGCGGATGAACAGCATCATCGACAGCAAGGCGCCGGTGGCCACGGCGGCCGGAAAGCCCAGCACCAGCGTGACGGCGCAGACCAGTGCCACCACCAGCAACGCAACCTGCACGTCGGCCTCGCGCCGGCCGCGCCACCACTGCAACGCCAGGCCCAGCGACCAGCGGTCGATGGAGATCAGGTAAACAATGACCATCGCCCCACCCAACACCACCTGGGGCAGCAGCGCCAGCAGCTTCACGGCCACCACGCCCACCAGCGCAAACAGGCCGCAGCAGATGAACAGCCCCGCGCGCGACCGACCACCCACGTCGATCATGTGCAGCGCGCGCGGGCGCAGCAGCAGCAGCGGCAAGCCTCCCACCACCCCGGAAGCCAGATTCGCCGCGCCCAGCGCCAGCACCTCGCGGCGCGGGTCGGTGCGTGTGTGGCGGGCCTGATCCAAGGCGAGGCTGTTGAGCACCAGCTCCAGCGTGCCTATCAGCGCCATCACCAGTCCAGCGACCAGGGCGGCGGCCAGGTGCCGCTGCAGAAGCGGGTCGTCCACCCCGTTGACATACGGCGCCAGCGTGTCCAGGTGCGGCCAGGCCATGGGCAGCGCGCCGGTCAACGGCCCCAGTGTCCACTGCGGTGCCAGTGCGTGCAGCAAGGCGTAAGCCCCGCTTCCGACCAGCAGGCCGATCAAGGTGGCCGGCAGCCGCCGGTTCAGGCGTGGCAAACCCACGATGACGGCCACCGATATCAGGCCCACCGCCATCGTGGCCGGCTGAACCGCCGGCATGGCCGCCCATCCGTGGCGCTGCAAAGCACCCACCGGCCAGCCGACCATCAAGGGCAGCAGTGCCAGCAGGGCCAGCAGCGCCACGCCGTTCATGAAGCCGGCCAGCACCGGCTGCGGCACGAACTTCGCGAACCGCACCAGCCCGGACAGCCCCAGCGCGATCTGGCACGCCCCCATGGCGATGACGGCCGTGGCGGCCAGGGCCAGCATCCCCGCCATGGCGGCGGGGTCACCCATCGTGAACGCCGGGTCGGCCACGACTCGCGCCACCACGGTGCCCAGCACCAGCACCGGCCCCGCGGAGGGGCCGCCCGCCGGCATCGGCGCGCGCGACAGCCATGCAAAGACGGCGCCACCCACCACGCTGGATACCAGCGACGCCGGGATACCCAGCGCCGCCGCCTGCGGGCCAAGCGCGGCGAAAGCCAGCAGGCCCATCGTCAGCACCGGGGCCAGGCTGATGAACAGGCCCGCCATGCCAGCCCACAACTCGCGCCACAGGCGAGTCGAACCCAGCAGCGCTGCGTGGGTGGGTAAGGCGGGCATCGAGACGGGGCTGGTGGCGGATCGTGGGCAGCCGGTGATCGTAGGGCTGCCACGAAGTCAAGCGCCCCGCGCAATCACGTCTTGACACAGCCGCCTTGCAGGGCACTTGGCATCGAACACCTGCCGGCCATCCCAACGCACAGCACCCGTGTCGGCAGCGCGGACCGAGGGCTCGTCCTTCGCCAGACCCTTCAGCCGTGACTCAACGAGCCCGACGGTCACGACACCCGCAGCACCAGACCCGCCGCCGTGGGGACCCGCCCCCCGACGCCCTCAGCGGGTCAGGCTTGCCACGGATGACACGGTTCTTGGGTAGATGTGCGCGACCATGGTCGGCGCAGGTTGGCCAGCCAGCATGGCCCAGGCCGTCAACTGTTCCTGGGCGCCGTCCCACTCCTTGCCGAACACCAGCGGGCCGTGCAGGTACATCCACAGCGCCAGTTCGGCCGCGGGCGCATGACCGGCATCGGCCAACGCGATGAACCGACCATAGACCTCGGGAAAGCGCGCCTGGCGGAAGGATGCCAGGGCGTCGGCGTGCAGACACTCGGCGGCGCTGGGCGCCGAGCGCGCCGATTGCGCGGGCTGTGCAAAGGCCCCCAGTGCGTGGAAACCCAGCACCAGCAAGACGACGGGAATGAGTTTGAGCGGGGCGGTAGACATGGCGAAACCTCCTGAGGCGACAGGTTGAACAGGGTAAAGCCGCTGCGGCCGGGTGGGCGCTCTGCAACGGTGGACGCGTGTTCTCGGCGCCAGGCACGTCCAGCGCAGGCCGGGTCCATAGTGAACGGCGCCCGGAAGGCTTCAAGCGTGGACTGGCGGACTGACGGCGCCGCACAGCGCAGCGCCATGAGTCAGCGATTCAGTGAGCGCTGCCCCGCCCGCCACGCTCTGCATACGCGGCCACGATGTCGCGGAAGTTCGGAATGGCCTGGATCAGGCGGTCGCGGTCGGCGGCGTCGGTTCTTTCAGCAGCCGTGGCCTGCACGTCGGCGTGGAGTTGTTCGAGCAGCGGGCCGGCGCGCTCGTCGCCCAGGGCCACCAGCACCTGGTGGCAGAACCAGCGCAGAACGATGGTCTCGAAGGCGGGGCTGTCGGCCAGATCACGCTGCAGCCGGTCCAGCGTGGCATTCACGCCGGCCAGTGCCTCGTCAGGCTGGCGCAGGCGCACCGCGCACAGCGCGGCGATGGCCGCCACTTCGCAAGCTTCGAATTTGTGGCCCAAGGCCTGGTGCTGGGTCAGTGCCTGGGAACAGTATTCCTGGGCTCTTGGCGCATCACCCTGGGCGAGAAGCAAGCGGGCCAGGCAACCCAGCGTGATCGCCTCCATGCGTCGATCGGACGTGGCCCGGCAAATGACCAGGCGCTGGTCGTGCCAGCGCAGCGCCACGGCCAAGTCACCCACGGCTTCGGCCGCCTCGGCGAGCTTGAGCTGGCCGCTGTCGATGTCACGGATCGAGCCGATGGCCTTGGCCAGTGTGCACATGCGTTCACCCCAAGCGGCAAGCTCGTCCCACTTTCCCAGGTAACCAGCCACTGCCGCCAGGTTGTCCATCGCGCCCAGTTGCAGGCGTGGCAAGCCCAGCAGTTCGCCACGCGACAGCACCGCCGTCAGCGTGGCTCGTGCTTCGCCCAGGCGGCTTGAAACCATGGCCACCATGCCCGACAGCGTCAGTATCTGGGCCTCGGTTTCGGCGCGTGGGCGCGTGGCCGCGATCCTACCGGCCCAGGGCAGGCCGATCGCGAGCTGCCGGCCGGCGCCCAGGTAATCCTGGCGCGCAATGTGCAACCAAGCCAGCTGGCCATGCGCCATGGCGGCCGACTGTGCAGCGCCACAGCGTTCCGCCAGCTCGCAGGTTTGGCGGGCCAGTCGCTCTGACGAGGCGGCGTCGCCGCGGCGGTCCGCCAGCAGGGCCATGGAAAACCACAGCCTTGCCTGGGCAACGTCGTCGGGGTAGCGCTCAAGAAGGGCCGCGATGTCGCGGTGAACCGCGTCCTGGGTGGCTCGGTCACCCAAGACGTCGGCGATTTTTCCCAGAGCCGTTAGCAGATCGATCGATCTCCCAGGATCAGCCTCGCCCAGCAAGGCCAGCGCACGGCGACAGTACACCTGGGCGATGGCATTCGCAAAGCGGGCCTGCGCGTCCTTGCCCGCCTGCTCGAAGCAATCGATGGCCAGCGCCGTCTCGCCAGCACGTTCGGCGTGCTCGCCGGTCATGGCCAGGAACTCCGCGCCGCGGCCCTGGGTGCGCGCCTGCAACCAGCGCGCCGCCGCGCCGTGGCCCAGCCTGCGTTCGGCCTTCAGCAGCGTGTCGTAGGTCACCTGGTGCAGCAGGTGGTGGTCGAACTGGCGCTCGGCCGTGCCTTCGAAATCGCTCGTGTCGCGGTCTTTGACGAAAGCGGCGCGTTGCAAGGCTGGCAAGGCCTGCGGTGCTTGCGCGTCCAGGGCCTGCAAGGCGTCGTCCCAGAAGACGTGGCCGATGACGCTGGCCTGCCGCGCGGCTTGGCGCTCGCCGGCCGGCAGCGCGTCCAGCCGCGCCTGCAGCAGGCCGACCAGCGTGGTAGGCAGGCGCACGGTGTCCAGACGGTCCGCTTGCACCGTCCATCGGGGTGCGGTGGCGTCGATGACGCCGTCATCGATGAGCCGGCGCACCAGTTCTTCCATGTAGTACGGGTTTCCCTCGGCGCGGCCGACGATGAGCTCGCTCAGGCGGGGTGGCAGGGGGGCTACGCGTTGCAGCAGCGCCTGCACCAGTTCATTGCTGTGGTCCTCGGGCAGCGGGCTCAGCGTCACGAGCGTGTCGGCCGTGTCGGCAGCGTCGGATTGGACCCAGTCAGGCCGGCGCGTCAGCAGCGTCGGGCGGGCCGTCATCACCAGCGCCAGCGGCAGTTCGGCCGCGTGCGCCAGCAGGTGCTGCAGCAGGTCCAGTGAGCTGTCGTCGGCCCAGTGCAGGTCTTCGACGATCAGCACTGGCAGGCTGTGGCGCGGCGCCGCCAAGGCTTGCAGGTAGGCGCGCAAGGCCATCAGCGCCTGGTCGCGCAGGCTGCGCGGGTCCAGGCCCTTGACGGTGGGGCTGTCGGCAAAGTCCAGGCCCGAGAGTTGTCCGATGAGCTGGGCTTGCCGTTCACCGCGATCTTCGAACCACGGGCTCAGGCCGTCTACAACCTTGCATTTGGCCTCGTCGGCGCTGTCGGTGTCGGCCACGCCGCACTGCAGGGCCAGCAGGCTGCGCAGCAGGCCCCAGGGACGAAGTTGACCGTCGGGCTGCGAGCGCAGGGTCAGCAGTCGGTAGGGAGGCCTGTCTGGCGATGCGTCGGAAGACAGGCCCGCCGGCAGCGCGGCGACAAGTTCCCGCAGCACCCGGCTCTTGCCCAGGCCGGCGTCGCCCACCAGGGTCACGGCCTGCAGCTGCCGGGTCTCGCGGGCGCGCTCGACGGCCTGCAGCAGGCGCTGCAACTCGGCGTTGCGGCCCACCATCGGCGTGGCCAGGCCTTGCAGCCCGCGCTCGACGCTGGCCGCGGCGCGCTCGAGAGCCGCGCGCACCAGGTAGGTCTGCATCGGGGCTTCGATGCCCTTGACCTGCAACGGCGGCTGCACTTCCAGCTCGAACAGCCCGCGCACCTGGCTCCAGGTGTCGTGGCTGATGCGCAGGCCGCCGGGCGGTGCGTGCTGCTCCATGCGCGAGGCGATGTTCACTGCCGCGCCCATGGCGGTGTTGTCGTCTTCCACACCCGCGCCCAGCGCCACGTCGCCACTGTGCACGCCCACGCGCACGGCGAAGTCGGTGATGCCATGCTGGCGTGCAGCGGCTTCGGCCTGTTCGCGCCCGGCCGTCAGGATGGCCAGGCCTGCGCGCACCGCGCGTTCGGCATCGTCCTCGCGCGTCTCGTCCATGCCGAAGGCGGCCTTGACGCCGTCACCCGTGAAGCGCAGCACGCGCCCCTGGTGCGCTTCAACGATGGCGGCCATGCGCCGCAGCGCCGCGCTCAGCAGGCCCAGCGTGTCCTCGGCGTCCATGCCGCTGGCCAGGGCGGTAGAGCCCACCACGTCGGCAAACAGCACCGTCACCAGGCGGTGTTGCAGGCCGGCCGGGCGCAGCAAGGCAGCCAGGCGGGCGCGCAGCGGGGCGATGGCCAACTCCAGCACCGTGTTGCCCAGCGTAGCGCGTTGGGACTCCAGCGCGGCGATGGCGGCGCGAAGGGCTTCGGTGGCGTTGTTGCTGTCGACCTCTTGCATGGGTGCGGCCTTGCCTGACTTTGCCTCACCGGCCATCGCAGGCAGACAACTCACATTGAGCCGCGTCGCCGCGGTGCTTCGGGGCTTAGCTGACTTCAGCCGCGACCCGATGCAAGTCTATGTGCTGGCCGGCGCCGGCTGCTGCGACTGACTATCCGGCTGGCGATAGAGCGTCTGCCACAGCCGCCAGGCGTTGATGGGCACCAGCACGACGTGCAGCGCCAGCACCGGCCACAGCTGCGCCGTCAGGCCGTAGGCGATGAACGCCGTGTCGGCAGACAGCGCCACGTGGCGCAGGCGCACCAGGTCTTTGCAGGAGAAGGCAAGCAATGTCAAGCCTGCGGCAGACCAGCCCAGCACGTCGGTCAGCGGAGGGATGGCTCCCATCTCAGCCAGCCCGCTGCGGCGGCCGGGCCCTGGGCAACGGGGGCGTCACTTCAGGAACGGCGCGTTCGTCGGCGGGGCCAGCGTTGACTTCAACGTGGCCGGTTATGCGGCGGACTTTTCGGCCTTTGAGGGCACCTATGCAAGCGTTTCATGCAGCGGCAGCACCGTCATCGCCGGCTGTGCTGGAACCACCCAATCTCAGGCGCTGTCTTCCGCCAGCGTGAACATCGCTGGCAGTTCGACCTTTGCCATTGGTGGCTCGGCCGCCTACGGCACCATCACTGGCACCTTCATGGCACCCACAGACTCTGCGGGACGTGGCATCGGTGTGGTGTCAATGACGGCAAATGCGAGCGCTGGCGGCGGCTACAAATCCTGGGCGTTCATCGACCCCAGGTTCGAGGTCGAACCAACCTATCGGGCACTGAACCCGACAGCGACGTTTGAACTCCTGCCCGGCATGGGCAACGAACTTGCGATGATGCCGGTGCCCGAGCCCGCCAGCGCCATGCTGTTGAGCGCCGGCATGCTGGGTCTACTGGTCGCGGCGCGTCGACGCAAGGCTTGCAGCGAGCCGGCGTGATCTGAACGATGCGGGATCCGCCGAGCCATCCAGCCGGAGTTGGTCCTCTTTGGCAGGCAGTCAGCCGTTTCGGCGTGCGTGCGGCGATCTGAGCCGGCGCCTGCAACTCCCACCACTCAAGGATCTTCTCGATCACCGGGTTACTCGGGGGGGCGTCGCGATGATTGGCAACTCGCCTGGTAGCTGCCGGCCACAAACGACTCTTCATCGCCGGATCTCCCGCCTCGCGGCGGCATCAGGAAGCTGACGCCCGTAGCAGCCGGACTGACTGACCGCTCCCTCCGGTCACCACGGGCCCGAGTCGGTAGAGTCGAGATGTGGCGCGGTGGCAGTAGGTCCGGTTTGTCTGTTGCCGCCCCTTTCGTCTGGCGGTGCCCGAGTAACCTCACCGTAGCTCCGTTTCCACATCCCGCTCATCGAACCGGACATGCAGATTTCCCGCATCCGGCTCTCGGACAAGACATCACGCCTTCGCCCACGACCCGCCGTGCTTCAGGTTGGCCAGGCGCACGAGCCCGAAGTGCTCGTAGAGGTGCTGGAGTGGATAGGTCCCGCCCCGTCGCCGCCTGACCTTGTACTTGTTGCGCAGCCACCGGCGCAACCGCGGTGCGGTGTAGTTGTCGAGTGCTCGATACGCCTGACTGATAGTCCCCACTTGGAAGTAGTTCGCCCAGCCGCGCAACGCGCGATTCAACTTCGCCACCTTTACCGTGGTCTCTTGCCAACCCGTCTTCAGGTCGGTCAGGTCGTGGACCTTCTCGACCATGCGGCGGATGCTCTTCTTGGACGGCCACATGCCCAGTCGGGCTTTGCCGGTCGTCTTCGAATACACCCGCCCGAACGTGTAGCCCAGGAAGTCGAACTGCCCTTCCGGCACCTTGCAGATTCGTGTCTTCTCTTCGTTGACCGTCAGCTTCAGCTTGCCCATGATCTCGCGCATTCGAGACAGCGCCTCTTCGGCCCTGCCCTTCCTGCACAGGATCACGAGATCGTCGGCGTAGGTCACGATCCGGCTGCCAAGGCGTTGGTCCAGCCCGAGCCGCTTCCATCTCAGAACAAACCGGCGCATGTACAGATTGGCCAGCAGTGGTGAGATCACGCCACGTACGCAAAA
>MESD01000216.1:102103-111266 GCA_001770815.1 Burkholderiales bacterium RIFCSPHIGHO2_12_FULL_69_20 | reverse complement strand
CGGCATCGCCCAGGTCAATGCACTGGCCGCCGAGCTGGCCAAGCTCAACGTGGCCATCGCCGCGGCCACCAACCGCGGCCACAAGCCCAACGACCTGCTCGACCAGCGCGACGAGCTGATCCGCCAGATCGGCCAGCAGGTGGAAGTGCACACCGTGATGGGCCCCGACGAGAGCGCCAGCGTCTTTGTCGGCAGCGGCCAGACCCTGGTGCTGGGCAACGCCGCGCACCGGCTGGTGGCGATGCCGGACGTGAACGACCCCACCCGCGTGGCGGTGGGCGTGAACATCGGCGGCTACACCACGCCGCTGACCACCGAGGCGATCGGCCAAGGCCTGATCGGCGGGCTGATGCGCTTCCAGGACAACGACCTGTCGGCGGCGCGCAACCAGCTGGGCCAGCTGGTGGCCGGGCTGGCCACGGCGCTGAACCAGCAGCAAGCGCTGGGCCTGGACCTGCAGGGCCAGCCCGGCAGTGCGCTGCTGCGCTTCACCGATGCGCAGGCGCTGCCGGCGGCCACCAATGCCCGCGACGGCAACGGCGCCTACCTGGCCAGCGTGAGCCTGGCGATCACCGACGCCTCGCAGTTGAAGGCCAGCGACTACCGGCTGGCCGTGGACCCGGCCAACAGCAGCCAGTACATCGTCACCCGCCTGTCCGACGGCGAGGAGTTTCGGCCGGTCAACAACGGCGACAGCCTCGACGGTTTCACCATCACCATCGGCGCCGATGCACCGCAGCCGGGTGAATCGTTCACCCTCAAGCCGGTCAGCCGCGCCGCAGGCGACCTGAGCCTGGTGCTGAAGAGCCCACGCGGCCTGGCCGCCGCCAACCCGGTGACCGGCGTGGTCAACCCGGCCAATGCCGGCACCGCCAGCATCGCCGCGCTCGACATCGAGGCCGCGCCGGTGGCGGGCTACCAGGCATTGACGCTGAGCTTCACCGACGACGCCGGCAGCTACGAGCTGCTGGCCTCCGACAACAGCGTGGTGGCCAGCGGCAGCTTCCAGGCCGGCCAGCCCATCCGCCACGACGGCATCGCGCTGAGCCTGGCCGGCCTGCCGCGCAGCGGCGACCGCATCGCTCTCGCGCCCACCACCCACCCGGCGGCCAGCAACGGCAACGCGCTGCGCTTCGACAGCATGGCGCAGCGCCTGCTGATCGACGGCGAGACGGTGGGCGATGCCTATGCCCATGCGCTGGCCGACGTGGGCGTGCGGGTGCAGGGCGCGGTGGCGGCGGCCGATACCAGTGCCACCGTGGCGGCGCGCGCCACCAACGAGCTGACGGCCGAAGTGGGTGTCAACCTCGACGAAGAGGCCGCGCGGCTGATCCAGTACCAGCACAGCTACCAGGCCGCGGCCAAGCTGCTGCAGACCGCGCAGACGATGTTCGACACCATCATCGGCCTCGGCCGCTGATGCCCCAGGTTGACCGCAACCCCCAGCGCCACGCCATGAGAATCTCCACCGCCAACCGCTACGAAGCCACCGTCGACAGCCTGCAGCGCCGCCAGCGCGACATGGCGCAGGCGCAGACGCAGATGACCAACGGCAAGCGCATCAACCAGCCCAGCGACGACCCCACCGGCGCGGCGCGGGCCGAGCGCGCCTACCTCAGCAGCCAGCGCATCACCAGCGAGCAGCGCTCGGTGGACGCCAGCCGCAATGCGATGGTGCTGGCCGAGTCGGCGCTGGGCCAATCCAGCGAGGTGCTGCAGAACGTGCGCGAGACCCTGGTGGCTGCCGGCAACGGCAGCTACAGCGCCAACGAGCGCATTGCCCAGGCCAACCAGCTGACGCAGTACCGCGGCCAGTTGCTGGCGCTGGCCAACCAGGGCAACGGCGCGGGCGGTTTTCTGTTTGGCGGGCAGGGCGCCACCGCGGTGCCCTTCCTCGACACCCCCGGCGGCGTGCTGCCGGCGGCCACCGGCGGGCAGACCTTGCTGTCGAGCACAGAACAGCTGCCGATCACGGTGGACGGCCAGTCGATCTGGCTGTCCGCGCACAGCGGCAACGGCGTGTTCGTCAGCGCCGCCGATGCCGGCAACAGCGGATCGGGCTGGATCGACGCGGGCACCGTCAGCACGCCCGACCAACTCACCGGCGACGCCTACGCGATCGAGTTCGTCGACAACGGCGGCACGGTGGCCTACAGCGTGCTGCGCGGCGGCGTGTCTATCGGCATGGACGACGTGCCCTACCGCTCGGGTGCGGCCATCGAGGTCGATGGCATGGCCCTGCACATCAAGGGCGAACCGGCCGCCGGCGATCGATTCACGATCACGCCGTCGACGCCCGACCTGGATGCCTTCGAGGCGCTCGACCGGGCCATCGCCGTGCTGAAGGACCCCAGCGCCAATGCCGGCCAGCTGGCCCAGGCCGTCAACAGCGGGCTGCGCGACATCGACGCGGTGATGGGCCACCTGCAGGCCGCGCGCGCGCAGACCGGCTCGGAGCTGATGCGCCTGGACGCCATCGACGGCCGCAACCAGGCCCGCGACGTGTGGGCAAAATCGGTGCAGGCCGATGCCGAAGACCTGGACATGGTGCAGGCCATCAGCACCTTCCAGAACCAGCAGACCGGCTACCAGGCGGCGCTGCAAAGTTATGCGATGGTGCAGCGGCTGTCGCTGTTCGATTACGTGAAATGACCGGGCGCCCGGCGGCCCAACTCTGGCGCACACTTCCCACATGACCGATCACCCCGTACTGGGCCAGGTGGCCCTGGGCTACTCCCCGATGATCGATCGCCACAAGGCGATCACCGCACTGCGCCTCACCGTCTTTCCGGTGCGGCCCGACGCCCAGCCCGACGCCGATGCCCTGCTGGCGGCGCTGGGCGAGGCCTGGCCAGACCCGGCGCACCGCGTCTCGCTCAACATCGTGGGCGAGGATCTGCTGGCCGCGCTGCTGCGCACCGACCTGCCGCTCAACCTGATGCTGGAGGTGCCGGCCTTCATGGCCAGCGACCTGGCCTGCACCGACGCGCTGGCGGCGCTGCACACCCGCGGCAATACGCTGCTGATCAAGGGCCGGCCGCTGCAGCCGCTGCCGCGCGAGGTCCTGCCGTGCTTTGCCTACTCGATCATCGACCTGGCCGACGAGCGCCGCGACGGCATGCCGCCCCCGGGTGGCGTGTCGCGCAACATCCCGCATGTGCAGGCCGGCGTGCGCACCATGGCGCAGATGACCGAGGCCTTCGGCCGCGGTGCGATCTCGGTGCTGGGCTGGCCGATCGACGACCCCGCCCCCACCCGGCACGCCACCGGCGCCAAGGCCGCGCAGCCCGAGTTGACGGGCATCGTCGAGCTGATCAACCGGGTCGACCGCCACGAGCCGATCGACCGGCTGGAAGCGGTGATGAAGAACGACCCGACCATGGCCTTCAAGCTGATGCGCTACATCAACTCGCCGGCTTTCGGGCTGAGCGTGGAGGTGACCAGCTTCCGCCACGCCATCATGCTGCTGGGCTACCAGCGCCTCAAGCGCTGGTTGGCCCTGCTGCTGGCCGCCGGCAGCCGCGACGCCAACCAGAAGCCGGTGATCTATGCCGCAGTGCGCCGCGGCCTGCTGATGGAAGAGCTGGGCCGCGACAGCGGCTGCGACGACGAGCGCCGTGGCGAGCTGTTCATCTGCGGCGTGTTCTCGCTGCTCGACCGGCTGATGCACCAGCCCTTCGACGAGCTGCTCAAGAGCATCCCCACCAGCGAGGCGGTGCATGCCGCGCTGGTGCACGGCAACGGACCGCACCTGCCCTACCTGGCGCTGGTGCAGGCGATCGAATCGGCCTCGCTGTTCGACATCCGCGCCGCGGCCGAGGCGCTGATGATGACCACCGGCGCCGTCAACCAGGCCGTGCTGCGCGCGCTGGTGGCCGCCCGCCAGCTCGACTGACCTGTCCGCCCGGGGCGATACCGGCCGGGGTGGTGACCCCGGCCGCTAAACTGCCCCGATGTCCCTGCTGCCGCGCCCTGCCACGCTGCCGTCCAACGCCCAGCTCTCGGCCCTGCTCGACAGCGTGGACGAGCTGCTGCTGTTGCTGGATGCCCGGCTGCGGGTGAGTTATCGCAACCAGGCGGCGCAGCGCCTGCTGGGTTGCGAGCCGGGCCAGCCGCTGGACGCCGTGCTGGCGCGGGTGGACGACGGCTCTGCCCGGGCACTGAAGCAGGCGCTGACCGCCGGCCAGGCGCCCGCAGCGCTGAACCTGGTGCTGACCGACGGCCCGGCCCGCAGCCAGTGCCTGCCGCTGACGTTGTCGCGCAGCGCCGGCAGTGGCTGGGTGCTGCGTGCACCGGCCTCGCCGCCACCCCCGGCCATGCCGCCGCTGGCGCCCGGCGCCACCAGCGAGCTGGTCAAGCTGCTGTGGGATTCGCCCCAGCCGCTGACGGTGCAGGACACCGAGTTCGTCGTCGTCGCGGCCAACCGGGCCTTCTTCGAGGCCTGTGGCCGGCCGCCCGACCAGGTGCTCGGCCGCGACCCCATCGCCGATTCACCGGTTGAAGACCGCGACGACGTGCTGCAGGCGCGCCAGGGCTGGCAGGCGGCGCTGGCCGCCGGCCACCAGCCCGAACGCCAGGTCGAGCGCCGACTGATCGATGCGCAGGGCCGTGAGCGCTGGTTTCGTTTCGTGCCACGCTGGGTCAGCGCCGACGATGGCAGACCGCTGCTGTTGTCGCTGCTGCAGGACGTGACGCGGGAGCACCAGGCCCGCCACGAGGCCGCGCGCTCCGGCCACGAGCTCGACCAGTGGTTCGACCTGAGCCCCATCGGCATGCTGGTCTACGACAGCGCCGGGCTGGTGGTGCGCAGCAACGCCGCCTTCGAGGCGCTGGTGGGCCGCGCGCCGGTGCTGCTGGCCGAGGCGCCGGCCGACTTGTGCCAGCTGCTGGCCTGGGAGGGTGAGCATCCGCACCCCGACCTGCGCCCCGACGCGCTGCCGCTGGAGGTGCTGGCCAGCGTGGGCCTGCCCGGCGGCCGCCGCCAGCGCCTGCGCGCGCGGCTGCGGGCGTTTGCCAGCGAGCAGGGCGCGCAGCGGGTGATGGCGGTGGTCGAGGACCGCAGCCTGGAGGACGAGCACGACCTGGCGCAGCTGGAGATCGGTGCGCTGATGGACACCGCCAGCGTGGGCGTGGCCACCTACGAGGCCTCGCGTGGCTGGCTGCAGAGCCGACAAGCGCGCAGCCCGACCGGTGGTGGCGGTGGTGGCCCGCCGGCCGATGGCTCGGCGCCGCAAGGGCTGGCGGCCGGCCTGCAATCGATCGGCCGCGAGCAGGTGGAGCCTGGCTCGCGCGACGAGTTCGAGCGGCTGCAGCGCGCGCTGCGCGAGGGCCAGCGCGCGCAGGTGCGCTACGCCGTCAAGGTGCCCGACCTGGGCGTGCGCTGGCTGTTGACCCGCGTCGAGCCCGGCGAACTGACCGGTGGCCGCGCCGCGCTGTCGGTGGTCACGCTCGACGTCACCGAGCAGGAAGAGGCGCACCGCCGCAGCGAGCAGCTGCTGCGCGAGCTGTCGACCATCCTCGACGGCACCAGCGCCGGCATCGCCTACCTGCGCGGCGAGCGCCTGGTGCGCTGCAACCGCCGCTTCGAGGCGATGCTGGGGTTGCCCACCGGGCGCGCCGCCGGGGCGCTGCTGGGCGACGTGCTGGCCGGGCAGCCGGCCGCGCTGGCGCTGCTGCGCGTGGCCCTGGGCGAAGGTGGCACCGAGGCCGCCGACGCGCCGCCCGCGCCGCCCGCGCTGGCCGGCGCCGAGGCCACGCCGGGCGGCCGCGCCGCGCCGCGCGAAGGCCGCCACGAGATCGAGCTCTCGCAGCCCGGACCCGACGGCACGCTGGTCTGGTACGCGCTGTCGGCCAGCCGCGCGCCGATGGGCGGGCAGCCCGAGCTGGTGGTGGTGCTGACCGATGTCTCGCGGCTGAAGGCCCAGCAGGCCGAGCTGGAGGCGCTGGCGCGCGAGCGCGAGCTGATGTTCACGCTCAGCGACGTGGGCCTGGCCTACCTGCGCCACAGCACCATCGAGCGCGCGAACAACGCGCTGGCCGCGCTCACCGGCTACGCGGTGGGCGAGCTGCAGGGCATGCACCTGGCCGCGCTGTTCGAGGACGAAGCCGCCTACAGCGCGCTGTGGCAGCAGCAGCAGCAGCAGCTGGCGCAAACCGGCCGCTGGAGCGGCGAGCGCCGCCTGCGCCGGCGCGACGGCCGCTCGATCTGGGTGCAGGTCAGCAAGCGCCGGGTCGACGAGGCCGACGCCGATTCGGGCCTGATCTGCTCGTACGTGGACGTGGACGAGCGCCGCCGCGCGCGCGAGTCGGTGCAACTGCAGGCCGAGCGCACCCGGGCGATCCTCGATTCGGTGCTGGTGGGCATCGTCACCGTGGGCGATGGCGGCATCGAGTGGATGAACCGCTCGGCGCGGCGCATGTTCGGTGGCGAGCTGGCCGACTTCGTCGGCGAGCCGATCGCCATCGTCGCCACCGCCGAGCCCGACCACCCGCTGCGCGCCACGCACTACCGCCAGTCGCTGTCCGATGGCCAGGCCGAGACCTTCGAATGCCGACTGCGCGGGCGCGACGGGCGCGAGTTCTGGGTGGTGGGCAATGCGGTGGTCACCGGGCGCGGCGACACCGGGGCGATGGGCGGGGCCGGCGGCCACAGCGGCAGCCAGATCACCTTCGCGCTGCTCGACATCGAGCGCCGCCGCCAGGCCGAGGTCAACATCGCGCAGGCCCAGGCCTCGCTGCAGCGCATCATCGACACCGCGCCGCTGGCCATCGCGCTGTTCGACACCGCCAGCGGCAAGGTGCTGCGGCTCAACCACATGGCGGCGATGTTCTTCGGCCGGCCGGTGGCCGCGGTGCTGGGCCGCCCGCCCGAGGAATGGTTCGGCCCCGACGACGCGGCGATGCTGCGCGAAGACCTGCAATCGGCGATGACGCAGACCGACGTGCTGCGCCGCGAGATGCCACGCCCGCTGCGCATCAGTCCTGACGACGGCGCGGTGGAGCACCGCGTGTGGGACGTGCGCATCGTCTCGCTGCAGTCGCGCGGCGAGGCGCCCGCCGCCGGCGAGGCGCAGCTGCTGCTGGTGGCCAGCGACGTCACCGAGCAGCGCGCGGCCGAGCAGGCGCGCTTCGACGCTGCGGTGTCGCAGCGCGAGATGCTGGTCAAGGAAGTGCACCACCGCATCAAGAACAACCTGCAAGGCGTGGCCGGCCTGCTGCAGCAGACGGCAGCACGCCGGCCCGAGGTGGCCGCGCTGATCAGCGAGGCGGTGGGCCAGGTGCAGGCCATCGCCCAGGTGCACGGCCTGCAGGTGGGGGTGACCGGGCCGCTGCGCATCCAGCCGCTGGTCGAGGCCATCACCGCCAGCGTGCAGCGCACCTTCGGCCGCCCGATCACGGTCAGCGTGGAGGGCACGCCGCCGCACCGTTTTGCGCTGCCCGAGGCCGAATCGATCCCGATCGCGCTGACCATCAACGAGCTGCTGACCAACGCCATCAAGCACAGTGCGCCCGGGGCCATCCGCTGCGTGCTGCATTGCGACGAGGCCCGGCTGGCCATCAGCGTGCACAGCCCGGGCCAGCTGAAGGCGGGCTTCAGCCTGGCGCAGGTGCCACCGGGCGTGTCGGGCCTGGGCCTGGTGCGCGCGCTGCTGCCGCGGCGCACCGCCACCCTGACGCTGACGCAGGTGGGCGTCGAGGTCGAGGCCAAGGTGGTGCTGGTGCCACCCAGCATCACGCTGCTCGAGCCGCTGTAGCGCGCCGGGTGACAATCAGAGCGCTGCAACTGCGACGAGAGCACGATGGCCGAGAAGGGCAAGATTCTGGTGGTCGACGACGACCGGCTGGTGCTGGCCACGGTGACCCACGGCCTGGCCCAGGCCGGCTACGAGGTGATCGACGCCGACAACGGCGACGACGCGATCCTGCTGGCGCGTGAGCACAAGCCCGACCTGGCCCTGCTCGACATCCGCATGGAGGGCATGAGCGGCTTCGACGTGGCCGCCTACCTGCGCGACCACCTGCACATCCCGTTCATGTTCCTGTCAGCGTTTGCCGACGACGACACGGTGCAGCAGGTCAAGGCGCTGGGCGCCGTGGCCTACCTCGTCAAACCGCTGGACATCGGCCAGATCCTGCCCACGGTAGCGGCGGCCTTTGCCCACCTGCCGGCACGTGCCGTGGCGGTGGCGGCATCGGTGGCCGCCGCGCCGGTGCGGCCTGCGGTGGCGCCCGGCCTGCCGGCCGAGGCCGCCAGCGAGCTGGTGGCCATGGCCGTGGGGGTGCTGATGCACCGCTATTCGCTGCAGCGCGCGCAGGCCTTGCAGCGCCTGCAGAAACTGGCCGCCGACGAGCAGCGCAGTCTGGTCGACCAAGCCGGGCGGCTGGTCGAGGCGGTGGAGCTGCTGGCCCGAGGCCAGTGACCGCGCGCCGGCGCGGCCGGTGTGTCGGCATCAGGCCTTCAGCGTGAAGTAGAACCGCGCACCCTGGCCGACTTCACTCTCGGCCCAGATCTCGCCACCATGGCGGCGCACGATGCGCCGCACCGAGGCCAGGCCGATGCCGGTGCCGGCGAAATCGCTGGCGCTGTGCAGCCGCTGGAACACCCCGAACAGCCGGTCGGCAAAACGCATGTCGAAGCCCGCGCCGTTGTCGCTGATCAGGTAGCCGGCACGCCCGCCTTGCTCGCAGGGCTCGAAGCGGATCAGCGCATCGGGCTGCTTGGCGCTGTACTTCCAGGCGTTGCCCAGCAGGTTGTCGAGGGCCATGCGCAGCAGCGTGGGGTCGCCCTGCACGCTCATGTCGGGAGCGATGTGCACGGCCACCTGCCGCTCGGGCGCGGTGCGGCGCAACTCCTCGACCACGTAGCCGGCCAGTTGCGACAGGTTCACCGGCTGGCGCGCCAGCGGCTGGGTGGACAGGCGCGACAGCGACAGCAGCGCGTCGATCATGTGGCTCATGCGGGCCGCGGCGCTCATCACCCGGTCGAGGTGGTCGCGGCCCACGCGGTCGAGCGCGGGGCCGTAGTCCTCTTTCAGGATGCGGCCGAAGCCCTCGACCACCCGGATCGGGGCGCGCAGATCGTGCGAGATGGTGTAGCTGAAGGCCGCATGCTCGGCGGCCAGCGCCTGCGTGGCGCTGTCGGTGCCGGCGTCGTGCGGGGCCA
>MESD01000216.1:82089-102089 GCA_001770815.1 Burkholderiales bacterium RIFCSPHIGHO2_12_FULL_69_20 | reverse complement strand
ATCGTCACGCCCCAATCGGTCGAGCCGCGCGCGCCAGCCGTCGGCGTCGACCGATTGCCCCGGCGCCAGTGCCAGCACCCGCTGGCGCAGGCCGTCGGGCAGGCCGGCCAGGGCCTGGGCCCAGGGCAGGCTGCCGTCGGGCTCGGTGGCCAGACCCAGCAGCGCACAAGCCACCGGGTTGGCGCGCTGCAGCAGCCAGCCGCGGCCATCGGGTGTGGTGCACGCCAGGCACATGGCGGCCGGCCCGTGCTGCAGCAGGGCGTCCAGCCCTTGTCGCGCGGTGGTGGCCTGGTCCTCTTGTTCGGTGGGCCAGGCCACGCCGAGGTAGCCGCTGAAGACGCCGCGGCTGTCGAAGCGCGGCAGCCCGCGCAGGCGCCAGCCCCGGGGCAGGGCGCCGGCGGCGGCCGAAGTGTGCAGCACCCGCAGGTCGCCCAGCGGGCCTTGCGCCTGCATGCGCGGCTGCAGGCTGCCGGCGGCATCGTCGAAACGCTGCCAGAGGCATTCGCCGCTGAAGGCGCCCGCCACCCAGGACGACGCGGGCGCGCCCTGCGGCGGTTGCAGCTTCACCAGGCGGTGCTGCTCGTCGGTCTGCCAGCACCACACGTCGACCAGCTGGCCCAGCATCTGCGCCTGCATGCGTGCCTCGCGCAGGCGGTCGGTGTGGCGTTGCCGGCTCCAGTAGGCGCCGCTGAGCAGCGCGCCGGCGGTGCTCAGCAGCAGCGCCAGGGCGGCCAGCCAGGCCGGCAGCACCTGCTGGCTGGCCAGCAATGCCGCCACCACGGCCGCCGCCAGCAAGGCCAGCGGCAGCACCGGCAGCGTGGGCCATAACGAGGAGGATGAGCCGCCAGACGTCGTGACGCCGGCTTCGCGGTCGCGCGACATGTCACGGATTGTACGGACGCGTGGGCCGCCAGCCGCCCGCGCCGACCGCTTGCGCTCAAGTAACGCGCCCGCCCACCGATAGGCGCAGAGAGCGTCTGCCAGCCAGGCAGGCGCGCGTTCGCACAACCGGTTACGTGCCGGCTCCTCTTGCCATCCGCGGGCCCCGGCCCAGGAGGAACGGGATGCCGGCCATGTCCTCGGACCAGACTTGTGGTTGACGCGGCATCAAACCCGCGCCATGCTGAAACATGCTGATTCGTGAGGAGCCGTTCGTGCGGACGCCCCGTTCTTCTCGAGGGCGCCTCCCCATGACCGACCTGAAACCGACGCTTTCCCCCGCCATCACGGCCGCCACAGCGCCGGCAGGTGCGCCATTGGTCACCGTGCTGGACGCCAAGGCGCTGGCCGGCCTCACGCAGCTCGACCCCACTGGCGCCAACCGGCTGATGCAGCGCGTCCTGACCACTTACCGCGGTTCGCTCGAGCGCTTGTTGTCTCAAATGACCCACGCCCGACAGCAATCCGACATGGCGGCGCTGAGACTGGTGACGCACACCCTAAAATCATCCTCGGCAAGCGTGGGTGCGCTGGCCTTGTCGGTGCTGTGCGGTGATGCCGAGAAGTCCATTCGCGAAGGTCAGCTCGATCAGCTGCCGTCCATGCTCGATCACCTGGCGGCGGAGGCTGCCCGGGTCGACGCCGCTGTGTTGCAACTGCTGTCAGACAAGTAGTCCCCAACCTCGATGACCTTGCCGCACACCTTTGATGCCGATGACTCGCCCGAGCGGCCCAAGGTATTGCTGGTCGATGACGATGAAGTGACGCTGATGCTGACCGCCGAGGCCCTGCGCGAACGCGGCTTCACGATCACCGAGGCCAACAGCGGCGAGCGGGCCCTGGCCATGCTGGCCGATTGGATGCCCGACATCGTCGTGCTCGACGCGATGATGCCCGGCCTCGACGGCTTCGACACCTGCCACGAGTTGCGCGAGGCGCCTGGCTTCGAAGACCTGCCGGTGCTGATGCTCACCGGCTTGGACGACGAGGCCTCGATCAACCGCGCCTACCAGGTGGGCGCCACCGACTTCTTCGTCAAGAGCAACCAGTGGAGCCTGCTGGCCGGCCGGCTGCGCCATGTGCTGCGCTCGGCGCGCACGCGCCAGGAGCTCGAGCGCAGCAAGAGCAAGCTGGCCCGCGCCCAGGATCTGGCCCGCATGGGCAGCTTCGACTGGCGCAACACGGCGAGCCCCGGTCGTGCCGGTGGCGACCTGACGCTGGCGCCCGAGGCGCTGCGCGTGTTCGGCTTCGGGCCGCAGGACCGGGTGTCGCTGCGCCGGCTGGTGCGCATGGTGCCGATGCCCGAGCGCCGGGGCCTGACCCGCGTGTTGAGCGACGTGGAGGCGCAGAGCACGGTGCTGGCCATCGACGTGCCGGTCACGCTGCCCGACGGTCGCACCCGCATCGTGCATGTGGAGGCCGAGCCCGAGTTCAACGAGCACGGCCATGCCATCGGCTACACCGGCATCGTGCAGGACGTGACCGATCGCCGCGTGGCCGAAGACCGCATCCGCCACCTGGCCAACTTCGACGCGCTGACCGGCCTGCCCAACCGCCGCCAGCTGATCTGGCGCACCGAGCGTGCGCTCGACCACGCCCGCCGCCTGGGCCACCAGGCCGCGCTGCTGCTGATCGACCTGGACCGCTTCAAGGTCATCAACGACACGCTGGGCCACGCCGCCGGCGACGAACTGCTGGTCGAGGTGGCGCGCCGCCTGCGCGGCTGCGTGCGCCACAGCGACCAGGTGATGGACGGCGCGCTCGAATCCGCCGGCGTGCGCAGCCACCGCACGCTGGAGGCGGTGGGCCGGCTCGGCGGCGACGAGTTCATCGCGCTGCTGCCCGAGGTGCTGGACGAGGAAGACGCCGAGCGTGTCTCGCGCCGCATTCTCGAAGCCATGCGCGAGCCGATCTTCGTCGGCGGGCAGGAGTGCTTCGTCACCGCCAGCGTGGGCATCGCGATGTACCCTCGCGACGGCAGCTCGGTGGCCGACCTGATGCGCAACTCCGACGTGGCGATGTACTCGGTGAAAAACGCCGGGCGCAACGCCAGCGCGATCTACAGCCCGATGCTGGCCGGCCGCGGGCGCGAGAAGCTCGAGTTGGAAAGCGCGCTGCACAAGGCCATCGAGCGCAACGAGTTGGTGCTGCACTACCAGCCCAAGATAGACGTGCGCTCGGCGCGCATGGTGGGCGCCGAGGCGCTGATGCGCTGGCAGCGCGGCACCTCGCTGGTGCCGCCGGGTGATTTCATCCCGCTGGCCGAAGAAACCGGGCTGATCGTGCCGCTGTCCGAATGGGCGCTGCGCGAGGCCGCGCGCCAGGCCAAGGTATGGGCCGTCAATTTCGGCTTTGCCGATTCGATCGCGGTGAACCTGCCCAACCGCATGTTCGAGCGCAGCGACCTGGTCGAGCACATCCACCAGTGTGTGTCGACCTACGGCGTGCCGCACCGCGCGATCCAGCTCGAGATCACCGAGACCGGTCTGATGAAAGACCTGCAGAACGTGATCCCGTCGCTGCACCGGCTGACCGAGATCGGCGTCGAGATTTCGATCGACGACTTCGGCACGGGTTATTCCAGCCTGGCCTACCTGACCACGTTGCCGATCAGCGAGCTGAAGATCGACCGCAGCTTCGTGCGCGACCTGGGCATCACGCCGCAGAGCTCGGCGGTGGTCACCGCCATCATCGCGCTGGCCCGCTCGCTGGGCCTGCGGGTGATCGCCGAGGGCGTGGAGAACCTGCGCCAGATGGAGGTGCTGCACCGCCTGGGCTGTGGCGTGATGCAGGGCTTTCTGTTCAGCCGGCCGATCCCGCCGGTGGAGCTCGAGCGCTGGCTCGAGCAGACCGTGCTGCCGCGCAAGGCGCCCTGGATCGTGCAGGCCGGTGCCGAGCGCCTGGAGCCACCGCGCACCACGGGCGGCCGGCGGCCGTGAACTTGGTCCCCCCCCGAAGCGCCTTCGGCGCTCCCCCCCAGGGGGGCGACGCCATGGGCCCGGCGGAGCCGGTTCCCAGGCGTCCGCTGGCAGCGGGCGTCGCCCCGTCTTCTCGTCTCGGAGTTGTCATCGATGGACGCTGAACGTCCCGCCCCCGCCCAGTTGGCCAAGGGCGCGTTGCGCCGCCTGGCGATTGCCAAGCTCGAACCGACGCCGGCGCACTATGCGCGCGCTTATGCCGAAGAGGCGGGTGAGCCGCTGCCGGCCGAAGGCACGCTGCCGCCGCGGGCGCGGGCCCAGGTCGATCGGCTGATGATGCGCGCCAGCGACGACGCCACGTTGCGCGGCGAGCTGGCCAGTGCGCTGATGGAGGCCCGCTACGACGATCTGCAACGGGCACTCGACCGCGGCGCGGCCCAGGCGGCGGCGCAAGGGCCTGCCTGGGCGCAGCTGATCGACCGCCTCGTGCGTGGGCTGGAGCGTGGCGCCAAGCACTGGACCGGTGCGCGCAAGAAGGACAGCCTGCAACGGGTGCTCGACGGCAGCCGCAGCGATGCCCAGCGCCTGCAGCAGCGGCTCAAGCAACTGGTGGCGGCCTGGGAGAGTGATCAGCCCGACGAGGACGTGGACGTGGATGCGGTCAGTTCACCCGAGGTGGCGGCTGTTGCCGCATCGGCACCCGTGCCGCAGCCTGTGCCGCCGGCCGCGGTCGGTGCCTCGACCGATGAACTGCCGCGCATCGTCGATGACCTGCAGTCCACCGTGCAGGCCGGCCTGCCGGCCGGTGAGCCGCGCGCCGCCGAGCTGGCCGACGAACTGGCCGTGCTGGCCAAGCGCGTCGCCACCGAAGGCGCCACGCCGGTGCTGGCCGATGCGGTGGCCGAGGTGTGCCATCGCGTGCGCCGGCTCTACGGCCTGCGCCACGAACTGGTCGACGAGCTGCTGGCGCTGTGCCATTCGCTGACCGATGGCCTGGCCGACCTGGCCGAGGACCGCAGCTGGGCGCAGGGCCAGGGCGAGAGCCTGCGCCAGCGCCTGCAAGGGGCGGCGGGCGCGCGGGCGGTGCGTGCCGCACGCGAGTTGCTGGACGACACCCGCGAGCGCCAGCGCGCGCTGCAGGCCGAGCGCGCCCAGGCGCGTGATGCGCTCAAGCTGATGGTGCGCCAGGTGCTGTCCGAACTGGGTGAACTGGGCAGCGCCACCGGCCGCTTCAACGACAAGGTGAACGCCTATGCCCAGGCCATCGAGGAGGCTGATTCACTCGACAGCCTGGCCTCGGCGGTGCGCGAGATGGTCGATGAAAGCCGCACGGTGCACGAGCTGGTGGCCGGTGCACGCGAGCGACTCAGCGCCGAGCACGCCCGTGCCAGCGCGCTCGAATCGCGCGTGCTGGGGCTGGAATCCGAGCTGCGCCGCCTGTCCGACGAGGTGTCGACCGACGCGCTGACGCAGGTGGCCAACCGCCGCGGCCTGGCACAGGCCTTCGAACAGGAGACCGCGCGCGTGCAACGCGATGGCACTGGCCAGGCGCCGCTGGCCGTCGGCCTGATCGACATCGACAACTTCAAGAAGCTCAATGACAGCCTGGGCCACGCCGCCGGCGACGTGGCGCTGCAGAGCCTGGCCGCGCGCGTGAAGGAATGGCTGCGGCCGGTGGACCACATCGCCCGCTTCGGCGGCGAAGAGTTCGTGCTGCTGCTGCCCGGCACGCCGGTCGACGAGGCGCAGCAGGTGGTCACCCGGCTGCAGCGCCGGCTCAGCGCCAGCCTGTTCATGCACGAAGGCAAGGACGTGTTCGTCACCTTCTCGGCGGGCGTCACCGCCTGGCGTCCGGGCGAGGCGGTGGATGCCGCGCTGGCCCGCGCCGACGAGGGCCTCTACGAGGCCAAGCGCACAGGCAAGAACCGCACCTGCGTGGCCTGAAGCGCGCCGTCAGCGCTTGATCGGCGGCTGCGCCACACCGGCTGCGCGACCGTGCAGCGTGATCACCGTGGTGGTGCTGCGACGCCCGGGCGCGGCCCCGGCGCAGCCGCTGCAGCCGCCGCAGCCACCCGCGTCGATCGTGGCGCCCGGCTTGCCAGGCGCGCCCGGCCGCCGCCGCAGCGCCTGCCGCCAGGCCGCGGGCATCAGCGTCCAGGCCGTGTAGCCGAACGCGATGGCCACCAGCGCCGCGGTGATCAGCGTCTGCCCCATGCGGATCACCCGCCCAGCGCCAGCGCGGCGCGGTAGGTGACGAAGGCCGCCGCGTAGGCCAGCGCAAACTGGTAGGCAGCCATCAACAGCGGGTAGCGCCAGCTGTTGGTCTCGCGCCGCACGGCGACCAGCGTCGAGATGCACTGCGGTGCAAACACGTACCAGGCCAGCAGCGACAGCGCGGTGGCCAGGCGCCAGCCCTGAGCGATCACCGGCGCCAGTTGCTGGGCCACCGCATCGCCGGCGGCCGACAGCGCGTACACCGTGCCCAGCGCGCCCACCGCCACCTCGCGCGCGGCCAGCCCCGGCACCAGCGCGATCGAGATCTGCCAGTTGAAGCCGATCGGCGCAAACACGGGCTGCAGCGCATGCCCCAGCTGGCCGGCAAAGCTGTACTGGATGGCCGCTTCGGTGGCGCCGGCCGGCGGCGCGGGGTAGGTCGACAGGAACCACAGCACCACCATCAGCGCGAAGATGATCGTGCCCACCCGGCGCATGAAGATGCGTGCGCGCTCCCACAGGCCGATGGCCAGCGTGCGCGGCGACGGCCAGCGGTAGGGCGGCAGCTCCAGCATCAGCGGCTGGTAGCTGTTCTTCAGCCACAGGCGCTTGACCAGCCAGGCCACGCCGCAGGCCGAGGCCACGCCGGCCACATACAGCGCAAACAGCACCAGACCGCGCAGGTTGAACGGGCCCACCGCGCGGTCGGGGATGAAGGCGCCGATCAGCAGCGCATACACCGGCAGCCGGGCCGAGCAGGTCATCAGCGGCGCGATCATGATGGTGGTGATGCGGTCGCGCCAGTGGGCGATGCTGCGCGTGGCCATGATGCCCGGCACCGCGCAGGCAAAGCTCGACAGCAGCGGGATGAAGGCGCGGCCCGACAGGCCCACCTTGCCCATCAGCGTGTCGAGCAGGAAGGCCGCGCGCGGCAGGTAGCCCGAGTCCTCGAGCACCAGGATGAAGAAGAACAGGATCAGCAGCTGCGGCAGGAATACCAGCACGCTGCCGGCGCCGGCGATGGCGCCGTCCACCAGCAGGCTGCGCAGCGGGCCTTCGGCCATGTGGGCGAGGGTGAAGTCGCCGGCGGCGGCCATGCCCTGCCGAATCCAGTCCATCGGTGCATTGGCCCAGGAGAACACCGCCTGGAACATCACGAACAGCAGCGCCGCCAGGATCACCGGCCCCCACAGCGGGTGCAGCACCCAGGCATCCAGCCGCAGCTGCAGGCGCTGCAACTGCCCGCGCTGGGCGGCGGCCGAACGGGTGAGCACGGCGGCCAGGATGCGGCGCACCTCGCGTTGCAGATCGGCCGCGGGCAGTGGTTCGGCCGGCGGCAAGGTCACCGGGCTGAGGGCGGCCGGCAGCCGCCAGTCGGCCAGACGGGCCAGCAGCGCGGCATGGCCGTCGGCCTGCACCGCCACCGTCTCGACCACCGGGCAGCCCAGCTCGGCAGCCAGGCGATCGGTGTTGATGCTCAGGCCGCGGCTGCGCGCCATGTCCACCATGTTCAGTGCCACCAGCATCGGCCGGCCCAGCCGGGCGCATTCGAGCACCAGGCGCAGGTTCAGCGCCAAGTTGGTGGCATCCACCACCAGCACCAGCGCGTCGGGCACGCCTTCGCCAGCGCGCCGGCCTTCGATCACCTCCAGCGTCACCTGCTCGTCGGGCGAGACCGGCTGCAGGCTGTAGGTGCCGGGCAGGTCGATCACCTGCACGCTGCGGCCATCGCCCAGCCGGGCCTGGCCGACCTTGCGCTCGACGGTGACGCCGGCGTAGTTGGCCACCTTCTGCCGCGCGCCGGTGAGCAGGTTGAACAGCGCCGTCTTGCCGCAGTTCGGGTTGCCCACCAGCGCCACGCTGCGCAGCAGGCCGGGGGCGAGGGTGGCGGCGGCGTTCATCAGGCCGGGCGGCGTCTCAGCGGGGCGCCACCGCGACGCAGCGGGCTTCAGCCAGGCGCAGCGCAAACATCGAGTCGCCCACCACCACGGCCAGCGGTTCGCGGCCACCGGGCCCACGCTGCAGCACCTGCACCGGCTCGCCGGGCAGGAAACCCAGCTCGCCCAGCCGGCGCAGTTGGCGGTCGTCCAGCACCGCGCCATTGGCCCACACCCGCGTCACGGTGGCCAGGGTGCCATCGGGCAAGTCGGCGAGCAAGGTGTTCATGGGGTTGGGCCCGGGCAGGCGGTGGCAGTCAATCTAAATGAGATTGTCTCTCATTCAGGCCCGGAGGGCGTGCCGAT
This sequence comes from Burkholderiales bacterium RIFCSPHIGHO2_12_FULL_69_20, assembly GCA_001770815.1. Taxonomy (GTDB): domain Bacteria; phylum Pseudomonadota; class Gammaproteobacteria; order Burkholderiales; family Burkholderiaceae_C; genus Pseudaquabacterium. Next base: position 93,775 of record MESD01000216.1, on the reverse strand, counting down.
GTGCCTGTGGTTTGCGCAGGATCAAACGCCCAAGTCCGGCGGCCGGTGGCGACAGGCGGTTGGGCAACGGCCCACTGCGATTGATAGGGGTTTACGCCAGTTTGCCGCCGTTGTGCAGGTTCTGTCAGAAATTGGTCAGCGCACCTTCGGATAGTCCGGTTCAACGGCAAAAGTCACGGGTCAAGCCGGGCCTGCCGGACCTGTTCGCCCTTGGGCGAAGCTGTTGTCGATGACGGGGCGATGTTGCCCTCAAGTCGGCTTCAAACTCTTCTGGAGACAAGCGTTATGTCCGATAACGGTAATACCGGCTACTGGAGTGCCACGCTGGGGCTGCTGACCAAGATCCTGATCGTCTGGTTCGTGGTCTCGTTCGGCGCCGGCATCCTGTTCGCTGATGCACTCAACAGCATCATGCTGGGCGGTTATCCGCTCGGATTCTGGTTCGCCCATCAGGGCTCCATGTACATCTTCATCGTGCTGATCTTCTATTACGCCAAGAAGATGGGCGACATCGACCGTCAGTTCGACGTTCACGAGGACTGAGACCATCATGGATCTTCAAACCACCATCTACATCGGTGTCGGTCTGAGCTTTGCGCTCTACATCGGCATCGCCATCTGGGCGCGCGCCGGCTCCACCAGCGAGTTCTACGCTGCGGGCGGCAACGTGCACCCGGTCACCAACGGCATGGCCACCGCGGCCGACTGGATGAGCGCCGCGTCGTTCATCTCGATGGCCGGCCTGATCGCCAACATGGGCTACGGCGGCGGCCTGTTCCTGATGGGCTGGACCGGCGGCTACGTGCTGCTGGCCATGCTGCTGGCCCCGTACCTGCGCAAGTTCGGCAAGTTCACGGTGCCGCAGTTCATCGGCGACCGCTTCTACAGCAAGACCGCCAGCACGGTGGCCGTGTTGTGCCTGCTGACCGCCTCCATCACCTACATCATCGGACAGATGACGGGTGTGGGCGTGGCCTTCTCGCGCTTCCTCGGCGTGTCGTCGGAAGTCGGCATCTACGTGGGCATGGGCATCGTCTTCCTGTACGCAGTGTTCGGCGGCATGAAGGGCATCACCTACACCCAGGTGGCGCAGTACGTGGTGCTGATCCTGGCCTACACGGTGCCGGCGATCTTCATCTCGCTGCAACTCACCGGTGTGCCGATTCCCCAACTGGGCCTGGGCTCCAACATGTCGGGCACCGACATGACGCTGCTGTCCAAGCTCGACCTGGTCGTCACCGACCTGGGCTTTGGCAAGTACACGACCACCACCGCCGGCAGCACGCTGAACATGTTCGTGTACACGCTGTCGCTGATGATCGGTACCGCCGGTCTGCCGCACGTCATCATGCGATTCTTCACCGTGCCTTCGGTGAAGGACGCACGGGCCTCGGCCGGTTGGGCGCTGGTGTTCATCGCCATCCTCTACACCACGGCACCCGCCGTGGCGGCGATGGCCAAGCTGAACCTGCACGGCACCGTCAACACCGCCGTGGTCAAGGGCGGTGACCTGTACGCGCCGGAAGCCAGCATCCTGGCCGAGACGCGTCCTGACTGGATGAAGCGCTGGGAGAAGACCGGCCTGCTGAAGTTCGAGGACAAGAACGGCGACGGCCGCATCCAGTACTACAACGACAAGACCAAGAACGCCGACGCCAAGGCCAAGGCCGACGCCGCGGGCTGGAAGGGCAACGAGCTGACCGTCAACGCCGACATCATCGTGCTGGCCAACCCCGAGATCGCGCTGCTGCCCAACTGGGTGATCGCGCTGGTGGCCGCGGGTGGTCTGGCAGCGGCGCTGTCGACCGCGGCGGGCCTGCTGATGGCCATCTCGTCGGCCGTCTCGCACGACCTGATCAAGGGCACCTTCATGCCCGACATCAGCGAGAAGGGTGAGCTGATGGCCGGCAAGATCTCGATGGCCGTGGCCATCGTCATCGCCGGCTGGCTGGGCCTGAACCCACCCGGGTTCGCGGCCGGTACCGTGGCCCTGGCCTTCGGTATCGCGGCCAGCTCGTTGTTCCCGGCGATCATGATGGGCATCTTCAGCAAGAAGATGAACAAGGAAGGTGCCATCGCCGGCATGCTGTCTGGCCTGTTCATCACGCTGTTCTACGTGTTTGCGCACAAGGGCATCTTCTTCGTGAAGGGCACCGACTTCCTGCCGATGATCGGCGGCGCCAACCCGTTCTTCGGCATCACGCCGGAAGCCTTCGGTGCGGTGGGTGCGCTGGTGAACTTCATCGTCGCTTTCGCTGTCGACAAGGTGACGAAAGAGCCGCCGGAGCACATCCAGCACATGGTCGAGGCGGTGCGCATCCCGCGTGGTTCCAAGGCCGTGGACGGCGCTCATTGAGCGCGCAAACCGCCTGACCTGAGCAACCGGCCGCGCCCCGCGGGGCCGGTTGCAGAATCGGGGCCTCGCTGGTGATGCTGGCGAGGCCCTTTTTCCTGAACGCGCCATGTTGGCGCGTGGGAGTTGCAGATGGTTTTTGATGTCAGCGTGGCCATGACCTGGCTGCTCTACCTGGCCCTGTTTCCGATGGCCTTCTTCTGGTTTCGGCGGGCCTGGCGCATTTTGATCAAGCGCGATTTCAGCGAGGTGGCAATCAAGCGCGGCCAGAGCCCGGCCGATCCGGCGCGCTGGGCGCCCTACACGATGGCGATCAACGGCGTGGCCGGCGCCACCGCGGTCTTCGTGATCATCGGCGTGGCGCTGGCGGGCCTGCCCTACGAAACCTGGACGGCGATCGCCGGCACCACGATCTGGTCGAAGTTTTTGCTCGACTTTGCGCTGTCGCGCCACGCGCACGGCCTGGGGCCGCGCACGCGCGCCTGAGCGCAGCGTGCGCCGGCCACTCCACCATGCGTGACCGCAACCTCGCCTCGCAGCGCCTGGTGGCGCTGTTCGCCGCGGCGCTGCTGTTGTTCAATTTTCCGTTGCTGGCGTTGTGGGATCACGAGGTCCTGTGGTGGGGCCTGCCGCTGTTTCCCACGGCGTTGTTTGCCGTCTGGGCATTGCTGATCGCCGCGCTGGCCGTGGTGATGGAACGGCTGCCCGACTGACGGGCTGACGCCGCCCACGGCAGGCCCGACCCTACACCCACCGGCTGCCGTCATGCTGTCTCCCGCACTGGTGCTGGGCGCCTCGTTCGCCTACCTGCTGCTGCTGTTTGCGGTGGCCTGGTGGGCCGATCGCCGGGCCGCCGTCGGCCGTTCGCTGATCGGCAATGCCTGGGTGTATGCGCTGTCGATGGCGGTGTACTGCACCGCCTGGACCTACTTCGGCTCGGTGGGCCGTGCCGCATCGGGCGGCGTGTGGTTCCTGCCGATCTACCTGGGGCCGATGCTGGCGATGTTGCTGGCCTGGATGGTGCTGCGCAAGATGATCCGCATCTCGCGCACCTACCGGCTCACCTCGATCGCCGACTTCATCGCCAGCCGCCACGGCAAGAGCCCGCTGCTGGCCGGGCTGGTGACGCTGATCACCGTGGTGGGCATCGTCCCCTACATCGCGCTGCAGCTCAAGGCCATCGCCGGCGGCTACAGCCTGCTGACGACGCCCGCCGGCCAGGCGCTGGCCGCCGGCGGTCCGTGGTGGCGCGACAGCACCTTGTACGTGGCGCTGGCGCTGGCCGGCTTCACGATGGTGTTCGGCACCCGCCACCTCGATGCCACCGAGCGCCACGAGGGCATGGTGGCGGCGATCGCCTTCGAATCGGTGGTCAAGCTGCTGGCCTTTCTGGCGGTGGGCGCCTTCGTCACTTGGGGGCTTTTCTCCGGGCCGGTCGACCTGTTTGCCCGTGCCAGCGCCGTGCCCGAGCTGGCCCGGCTGCTGACGCTGGAACAGGGCAAACCGTTCCCGTATGCGCAGTGGGGCGCGCTGACCGTGCTGTCGATGCTGAGCGTGATCTTCCTGCCGCGCCAGTTCCAGGTGATGGTGGTCGAGAACGTCGACGAGCGCCACTTGAAGCGCGCGGCCTGGGTGTTTCCGGCCTACCTGCTGCTGATCAACCTGTTCGTGCTGCCGATCGCGCTGGGTGGCCTGCTGTTCTTTGCCGGCCAGCCGGGCATCAACGCCGACACCTTCGTGCTGTCGCTGCCGCTGGCCGCGGGCTGGAACGGGCTGGCGCTGGTGGCCTTTGTAGGCGGCCTGTCGGCGGCCACCGGCATGGTGATCGTCGAGGCCATCGCCGTGTCCACCATGGTCTGCAACGACCTGGTGATGCCGCTGCTGCTGCGCCTGCAGCGGGTGTCGGCCCGGCACGACCTGACCGGCCTGCTGCTGGCGATCCGGCGCTCGGCGATCGTGGTCGTGCTGTTGTTGGGTTATGTGTATTACCACCTGGCCGGCGAGGCCTATGCGCTGGTGTCCATCGGCCTGATCAGCTTTGCCGCGGTGGCGCAGTTTGCGCCGGCCATGCTGGGTGGCATGTACTGGCGGGGCGGCACGCGCGAAGGCGCGCTGGCCGGGCTGCTGGGCGGCTTCGGGCTGTGGGTCTATACGCTGATGCTGCCGTCGATCGCCAAGTCGGGCTGGTGGCACACCCGCTTCATCGACGACGGCCTGTTCGGCATCGGCCTGCTGCGGCCCGAGCAGTTGCTGGGCCTGGGCGGGCTCGATCCGCTGACGCATTCGCTGTTCTGGAGCCTGCTGGTCAACGCCGGGCTGTATGGCGGCGTGTCGCTGCTGCGGGCGCCGTCGGCGCGCGAGGCCAGCCAGGCGCTGCTGTTCGTCGACGTGTTGGCCCGCACCCGCAGCGAGCGTCCGGTGTTCTGGCGCGGCCGCGCCCAGGTGGGTGATCTGCAGGCGCTGGCCGCGCGCTTCCTGGGCGCGGTGCGCGCGCAGCGCCTGTTCGAGGGTTATGCCCGCGAGCAGGGTGCGGCCAGCATCGCCGGCATCCGGCCCGACGCGCAGCTGGTGCAGTTCGTCGAGACGCAGCTGGCCGGCGCCATCGGCAGCGCATCGGCGCGGGTGATGGTGGCCTCGGTGGTCGAGGAAGAGGCGCTGGGCATCGACGACGTGCTGCGCATCCTGGATGAAGCCTCGCAGCTGCGCGCCTACTCGCAGGCGCTGGAAGAAAAATCACAATCGCTGCAGCGCGCCACCGCCGAGCTGCGCGCCGCCAACCAGCGGCTGGAGGGGCTGGACCGGCTGAAGGACGACTTCATGTCGTCGGTCACGCACGAGCTGCGCACGCCGCTCACGTCGATCCGTGCGCTGGCCGAGCTGATGGTCGACGATGCCGAGATGCCGGTGGCGCAGCGCCAGCAGTTCCTGGCCATCGTGGTGGCCGAGACCGAGCGCCTGTCGCGCCTGGTCAACCAGGTGCTGGACATGGCCAAGATCGAATCGGGCCATGCCGAGTGGCACAACACCGATGTCGACATGGGCGTGCTGGCGCGCCAGGCCGCGCAGACGGTGCACGAGCTGCTGCGCGAGCGCGGTGCGGTGCTCGAGCTGCAACTGCCCGAGCAACTGCCCCTGTTGCGTGGCGACCCCGACCGACTGACCCAGGTGCTGCTGAACCTGCTGTCGAATGCGGCCAAGTTCGTGCCGCGCACGGGCGGGCGGGTGGTGCTGCGCCTGCTGACCGATGCCCAGGGGCTGACGGTCGAGGTGCAGGACAACGGCCCCGGCGTGCCGGCCGATCAGCGCGCGCTGATCTTCGAGAAGTTCCGCCAGGGCGGTGATGCAGCGAACCGCCCGCAGGGCACCGGGCTGGGCCTGCCGATCAGCCGGCAGATCGTCGAGCATGTCGGCGGCCGCATGGAATTGCGGCCTGACAGCGGTCAAGGCGCCTGCTTCGCCTTCACGTTACCGTGGACGCCCACCCATGAGCCGGCGGCCCCGCAACAACCGGTGAGCCAGCCGGCCACCTCCGGAGACACGCCATGACGGTCAAGATCCTCATCGCCGACGACGAGCCCAACATCCTGATCTCGCTTGAATACCTGATGAAGCGCGAAGGCTTCGAGGTGCACCTGGCGCGAGACGGCCGCGAGGCGCTGGCCGTGCTGCAGCAAGAACGCCCGCGGCTGGTGCTGCTCGACGTGATGATGCCGCACCTGAGCGGCTTCGAGGTCTGCCAGGCGCTGCGCGCCGACGAGGCGCTGAAAGACACCCTGGTGCTGATGCTCACCGCCAAGGGCCGCGACACCGACGTCGCCAAGGGCCTGGGCGTGGGCGCCGACGGCTACATGACCAAGCCCTTCTCGACCAAGGAACTGGTGCAGAAGGTGCGCAGCCTGCTGGAGCCGCAGGCATGAGGCGTGACCGCCGGCTGGTGCTGGCCATGGCCTGGGCCGCCGCGGCGGCGCTGGGCCTGATCGCCGCGTTTGCGCTGGCCGCGGGCGCGATGCTGTGGTCGGCGATGGACGCGGCCGAGCGCCAGGCGCTGGCCAGTGCACTGGGGCCGCGGGTGGCGCTGCCGGTGATGGCCGCCGTGGCGCTGGCCGCGCTGGCCGCGCTGGTGGTGCAGCCGCTGGTGCGGCGCTGGATGAGCGCGCCCGCGCGCCTGCTGGAGCAGGCCCAGGTGCTGCTGAGCACCGATGTGCAGCGCACGCTGTCGGCCGACGGCGCGGCCGCGCCGGTGCAGGGCCTGGCCCGGCTGGTCAACGAGCTGGCCGCCCAGCGCGACCAGCTCAAGCGCGACATGGCCGACGAGGTGGCCCGGGCCAGCGTGGGCGTGGCGCAGGAGCGCAACCGCCTGGCCGCGCTGATGAGCGAGCTGACGCAGAGCGTGGTGGTGTGCAACCTGGATGGCCGCATCCTGCTCTACAACAACCGCGCGCGCATGCAGTTTCGCGCGCTGTCCGATGCGCCCACGCTGGCCGGCGGCGCCGAGCTGATCGGCCTGGGCCGTTCGATCTACACCGTGTTCGATCGCAAGCTGGTGGCGCATGCCATCGAGAGCGTGCAGCAGCGCCTGCAGCGCGGCGTGACGCACCCCAGCGCGCAGTTCGTCACCGTCACCCGCTCGGGCCAGCTGCTGCGGGTGCAGCTGGCGCCGGTGCGCGCGGTGGCCGCAGGCGACACGGCCGACGCCACCAGCACGAGCGACCTCACGATGGGTGCGCCGGCGGCGCCGGTGGTCAACGGCTTCGTGATGATGCTCGACAACATCACCAACGACTACGAGGCCGAGGCCGCGCAGGAGCGTTTGCTGCACGGCCTGACCGAGGGCAGCCGCGGCGCGCTGGCCAATCTGCAGGCGGCGGTGGAGATGCTCGACGACGAGGGCCTGCCCGCGGCGCTGCGCGAGCGCTTCGTCGGCGTGATCCGTGAAGAGTCGCAGGCCATGAGCCGGCGCCTGAACGACCTGGCCGCGCAGAGCGCGCAGGGCCTGGCCACGCGCTGGCCGCTGGAAGAAATGCTGGGTGCCGACCTGGTGCAGGCCACGCGCCAGCGCATCGAGGCCATCACCGGGCTGCGCACCGGCACCACCGACCTGGACGCCTCGTTGTGGCTCAAGGTCGACAGCTTCGCGCTGCTGCAGGCCATGGCCTACCTGGCGCTGCGCCTGCGCGACGAGTTCGACATCAACACCGTGCACCTGCGCCTGCAGCCCACCGAGCGCGGCCGCGTGCACCTGGATCTGGTGTGGACCGGCCAGGCGCTGAGCACCGAGACGGTGATGAGCTGGGAGCGCGACCCGATCTCCACGGGCGCCGAGACCAGCTCGCTGACCGTGCGCGACGTGGTGCAGCGCCATGCGGGCGAGTTCTGGTTCGAGCGTGACCGCGTGCGCCACCAGGCCTTCTTCCGCTTCCTGCTGCCGCAGGCGCCCAAGACGGCCGGGCAGGAGCTGGCCGACACCAGCTATCTGCGCAGCGACAGCCGCCCCGAGTACTACGACTTCGACCTGTTCGCCAACACCGAGAGCAGCTACGCGATGGACGACCGGCGTCTGGTCGACCTGACCTACACCGTGTTCGACACCGAGACCACCGGCCTCAACCCGGCGGGCGGTGACGAGATCATCCAGATCGGCGCCACCCGGCTGGTCAATGGCAAGCTGCTGCGCGGCGAGCGCTTCGACCAGCTGGTGAATCCGCGCCGCGACATCCCCGCGATCACCATCCCGATCCATGGCATCACGCCCGACATGGTGGCCGGCCAGCCCACCATCGGCGAGGTGCTGCCGGCCTTCCACGCCTTTGCGCAGGACACCGTGCTGGTGGCGCACAACGCGGCCTTCGACATGCGCTTCCTGCAGCTCAAGGAGGCGGCCACCGGGCTGCGCTTCGACCAGCCGGTGCTCGACACGCTGCTGCTGTCGGCGGTGGTGCATCCGAACCAGGAATCGCACCGGCTCGAGGCGATCGCCGAGCGCTTCGACATCACGGTGATCGGCCGCCACACCGCGCTGGGTGATGCAATGGTCACCGCCGAGGTGTTCCAGAAGCTGGTGCCGCTGCTGGCCGAGCAAGGCATCCACACGCTGGGTCAGGCGCGCGAGGCCGCGCAGAAGACCTTCTACGCCCGCCTGAAGTATTGAATCGGCCCGAAGCGCCATCGGCGCCTTGGGCGTTTACCGATAGCGCTGCGCCAGCACGCTCTGCAGCGTCTGCACCACGCCGAAGGCGTCTTTCAGCTGGCCGCGTTCGAAGTTGCTCAGCTCGTCGGGCGCCAGGAAGTTGTCGGCGGCGTCGCCGCGCTCCATCTGCAAGGCCTGGTGGCGGATGCGCAGCCCGGCCATGAACTCCAGCGCGTCGCGCAGGTCGTGGGCGCTCTGGGCACTGATCTCCTTGCTCTCGGCCGCGACCGCCAGCCGATCGTGGGTGTTGACGGCCTCGTGGCCGCCGGCCAAGGCATAGATGCGTGCCAGGTCGACGATCGGCACGATGCCGCTGTGCTTCAGGTCGATGGTGTCGCGGTGCTCGCCCGAGCGGATGGTGCTGATGCCGCCGAACAGCGACAGCGCTGGCCGGTGCATCAGCGCATTGCCCACCATGAAGGCCAGAAAGATGCGGTTGCTGCGTGTCTGCGCCAGCACCTGGCGCCGCAGATCGTCCAGCAGCGCGGCGCGGCCGTGGATCAGGCGCAGGTCGAAGAACACGCAGGTCAGCATCAGGGCCTTCGGCTCGGGCTTGTTGGTCCAGCCGCGGAAGTACTCGGCCCAGCGCCGCTGCGGCTGGCGCCATTGATCGGTGCGGGCCATCATCTCGCCGGGGCAGTAGACATAGCCGCAGGCATGCAGCCCGTCGTTGACGAAGCCGGCCAGCGCCTTGAAGTACGCGCCGTGCTGCGCTTCGTCGTAGGCATCGTCCAGCACCATGCAGTTGTCCTGGTCGCTCTTGGCCGTCTGCTCGTTGCGGGCCTGCGAGCCGGCAGCCACCCAGGCGTAGTCGATGGGGGGCGGACCCAGACGGGCCTCGCCCAGCTGCAGCAGCCGCACCGTGATGGCGTCGGTGATCGCGGTGACGATGTGGCCGGTGGCGTAGGCGCTGGCCTGTGCGGCGGCCAGGTGGCGCTGCAGCGGCCCCACCTTGGTGGCGTTGGCCACCAGGCCGTCCAGCGTGGTCTGCTTGTGGATGGCGCCGGCCAGGTACACCGCCGAGGTGCTGTGCTGCTCGGTCAGGTCGGTGGCGGTGATCATGCCGATCACCTGCTGGCCGTCGAGCACCGGCACGTGGTGGATGTTGTTGCGCGCCATCAGCAGCAGCGCGTCGAAGCCGGGGCTGCGTGCGTCCACACCCAGCGGTGCCAGCGTGGCGATGTCCATCACCGGCCGGTTGCTGTCCAGGCCCTGGGCCAGCACACGGTTGCGCAGGTCGCGGTCGGTCACCAGGCCGAACAGGTGGCCTTGCTCGACGATCAGCACCGACGACACCCGCTGGTCGCGCATCAGCTGGGCGGCCTCGTGGATCGACACCGTGGGCGGCACGGTGATCGGCGCGCGGCGGATCAGCGATCGCACCGGCGTGGTCAGCAGCGTGGTGTGGGCGTCGACGCCGACCGGCTGGCGGGCACCGCCTGTGCCGGCGCCTGCGGTCATGCCCGAGGCCGGCGCCAGCAGCGCGGCCAGCAGCGGCTGGGTGTCGCGGGCCTGGGTCAGGTCGCCCACCGACAGCCAGGCCAGCTGCACCGGGCCGTGGGCCTGCACGCGCCAGCCCGCCGTGGGGCCGTGCGGCAAGGCGCCGCAGCCGAACAGGTCGCCGGTACGCAGGGTCAATTGCAGGTCGGGTGACGGGCCCAGCAACCGCGCCTCGCCCACCAGCAGACAGCACAAGCGGTCGTTCAGCGTGGCGCCATCGGCGAGCCACTCGCCGGGCTCGGCGCGCTGGTGATGGGCGTGGGCGGCCAGCGTCTCCAGCGCGCTGGCTGGCAGGCGGCCCAGCAGCGGTTGCTGCGCCAGGGCCAGGGCCAGGTCGGTTGGCGTGGTTTCGGGGGTGGGCATGTGGGGGGCTGGGCTCCGGTCAGGGCTGCCGCTGCAGCGACGGCACGCGGTGATTGTCGCAAAGGGCGTTGCGTGGCCAGCGCTGCCGCCGCCGCGGTCGCCATCACTGCCATCGTCCACGCGGGCCTGGCACGCCTCGCGCATGGCGCTGCTTGGCATCCTGCGTCGCGTGGCATCCATCCTGGGGTACAAAGGCTGGATCTCGACGACCCGGAGACTTGACCCCATGCTCAAACTGCTGCGGCGCATCGGCGCCAGGCGGGCCCACCGCTCAGGCTGGCTGCCGGCTGCGTTGCTTGTGTTGCTGGCCACGCCCGCCGCCGCGCAGACCTGCGGCCGGCTGACGCTGGCCAACATGAACTGGCAGTCGGCCGAGCTGCTGGCGCAGGTCGACCGGCTGATCCTGCAGGCCGGTTACGGCTGCCAGGTCGACCTGGTGCCCGGCGACACGCTGCCCACACTGACCAGCATGATCGAGAAGGGCCAGCCCGACGTGGCGCCCGAGGCCTGGATCAACGGCGTGCGCGAGCCGCTGGACAAGGCCGTGGCCGCCGGCCGCCTGCACTTTGCCGCCAAGGCGCTGCGCGACGGTGGCAGCGAAGGCTGGTGGATCCCCAAGTACCTGGCCGATGCGCACCCGCAGATCCGCAGCATCGCCGACGCGCTGAAACGGCCCGACCTGTTCCCCGCGCCCGAGGACAAGCGCCGCGGTGCGGTGCACAACTGCCCGTCGGGCTGGAACTGCCAGATCCTGATTGGCAACCTGTTCAAGGCCTACGGCGCCGCGGCCAAGGGCTTCACGCTGGTCGACACCGGATCGGCCGCCGGGCTCGATGGCTCGATCGCCAAGGCCTACGAACGCAGGCAGGGCTGGCTGGGCTACTACTGGGCGCCCACCGCGCTGCTGGGCCAATACGCCATGGTCAAGCTGTCCGAAGGCGTGCCGCACGATCCGGCCGAATGGCAGCGCTGCACCATCCAGCCCGACTGCCGCGATCCCAAACCCAACGCCTGGCTGCCGGCGGCGGTGCGCACCGTGGTGACCGATCGCTTCCGCCGCGCCGGCGGCCCGGCCTACGACTACCTCAGCCGGCGCAGCTGGGACAACGCCACCGTCAACGCCCTGCTGGCCTGGATGCAGGTGCAGCAGGCCACGGGCGAGGACGGTGCGCGCCACTTCCTGAAGACCCGGCCCGAGGTCTGGTTGCCGTGGGTCGACCCGGCGGTGGCCGCGCGCGTGCGCGCCGCGCTGTAGGGCCTGCGGCGCCATGGCCTGGTTCGAG
>MESD01000216.1:13579-82007 GCA_001770815.1 Burkholderiales bacterium RIFCSPHIGHO2_12_FULL_69_20 | reverse complement strand
ACCACTGCAGCGCCTGCTGATCGCCACCGAGAGCGCGCTGCTGGCCACGCCCTGGCCGCTGGTGATCATCGCCGCGGCGCTGCTGGCCTGGGGCGCCTCGCGCTCGTGGCGCATCACCGCGGGCGCGGTGCTCACGCTGCTGGCGGTGGGCGCGCTGGGCCTGTGGGACGACACGCTCAAGACGGTGGCGATGATCGCCGTCAGCACGTTGCTGGCGGTGGCCATCGGCGTGCCCGTCGGTGTGGCGATGTCGCGCTCGAACCGCCTGCAATCGGTGCTGACGCCGCTGCTCGACGTGATGCAGACGCTGCCCAGCTTCGTCTACCTGATCCCGGTGGTGATGCTGCTGGGCATCGGCCGCGTGCCGGGCCTGCTGGCGGTGGTGGTGTACGCGCTGCCGCCGATGATCCGCCTGAGCAACCTGGGCCTGCGCGAGGTCGACCGCGACCTGCTGGAGGTGGCCGATGCCTTTGGCGCCACACCACGCCAGCGGCTGCTGGGCGTGCAACTGCCACTGGCGTTGCCCACGCTGATGGCCGGCGTCAACCAGACCATCATGATGGCGCTGGCGATGGTGGTGATCGCGTCGATGATCGGCGTGCAGGGGCTGGGCCAGCCGGTGCTCAAGGCGATCTCCAACCAGTACTTTGCGCTGGGCCTGTTCAACGGCCTGGCGATCGTGGGCATCGCCATCGTCTTCGACCGGATCTCGCAGGCCTGGGGCTGGCGGTTGCAGCGGCATCGGCGGCCGGCTGATGGTTGATCGCTGATGGCTGAGCCCGCACCCGGCCTGCAACTGCAGGGGCTGACGCAGATCTTCGGCCCCGCGCCGCAGGCGCACCTGGCCGCCGTGATGGCCGGCCTGGGCCGTGATGAACTGCGTGCGCGGCACGGCCACACGCTGGCGCTGCGCGACATCCACCTGCAGCTGCAAGGCGGTGCGGTCTCGGTGGTGATGGGGCTGTCGGGCTCGGGCAAGAGCACGCTGCTGCGCCACCTCAACCGCCTGATCGAGCCGACCGCGGGCCGGGTGCTGTGCGGCGAGGTCGACGTCACCGCGCTGGATGCGCCGGCGCTGCGCGCCTTCCGCCAGCGCAGCATGGCGATGGTGTTCCAGCGCTTTGCGCTGCTGCCGCACCGCACGGTGCTGCACAACGTGGCCTACGCCCTGGAGCTGCAGGGTGTGGCGACCGCCCAGCGCGAGGCCCGCGCGCGCCACTGGCTGGCCCGGGTGGGGCTGACCGGCCACGAGCAGGACTGGCCGGCCACGCTGTCGGGTGGCATGCAGCAGCGCGTGGGCCTGGCCCGTGCGCTGGCCGCCGATGCGCCGGTGCTGCTGATGGACGAGGCCTTCTCGGCACTCGACCCGCTGCACCGTGTCGACATGCAGGACCTGCTGCTGGACCTGCAGCGCGAGTTGCGCAAGACCGTGGTCTTCATCACCCACGACCTCGACGAGGCGCTGCGCCTGGCCGATCACCTGGTGATCCTGCGCGACGGCGCGGTGGTGCAGCAGGGCAGCGCCACCCACATCGTGCTGCACCCGGCCGACGAGCAGGTGCGCCGCTTCGTGCGCGACGTCAACCGCGGCCGCGTGCTGCGCTGCGCGGCGCTGGTGCGGCCGGGCGCGGCGGTGGCCGGCCCCACGCTGGTGGCAGGCCTGCCGATCGCCGAAGCCGCGCGGTGCATGGCGGCCGCGGGCGTGCAGCAGGCCAACGTGTGCGATGCCTCCGGCGCGCACCTGGGCACGCTGGCGCTGGCGGTGGTGATCGAACAGATGGCGGCCTGAACCGCCGGCCGCGCGCCGGTCTCAGGCGTTGGCCCAGTCCCGCTTCAGCCCGCCTGGTCGGCCGGGGCAGGCGCGGCGTCGGGCACCAGCGCCAGCAACTCGTCGAACGACTGCACCAGCTGCGCATCGGCCCTGCGCGCCAGCGTGGGCGACTTCGGCTCGATCACGAAGGCGCGGTCGGCCAGGCTCAGCATCTCCAGGTCGTTGAGGTTGTCGCCCACCGCCCACACCTCGTTGATCACCGGGGCGCTGCGGTCCTGGCGGAAACGGGTCACCACGTGGCTCTTGCAGGCGGGCGCGCCGCGGCTGGGGCGCACCGGCTCGAAGGCCGGGTTCAGCCGCAGTTCACCGGTGCAGACATCGCCGCTGAACTGCAGCGTGTGCGCCAGCGCGAAATCGGCAAAGATGCGCCGGCGCAGGATCTCGGCGGCGACGAAGTAGCTGTCGCTGACCACGCCCACCATGAAGCCGGCGCGGCGCATGCGGTTGACCCACTCGATCACGCCGGGCCGGATCTCGGTGGCGTGGGCCACCCGTTCGAACTGCTGGCGATGGATGAACTTGAACAGCACGGCGATGCGCTCGCTGCGGGTGCTGGCGTCGTCGTCGGGGTTGTCCAGCAGGGCGGACAGCGCGCTTTCCTGGCCGATGGCGCGGGCCAGCGACACGGCATAACGCTCGGTGGTGACGGTGCCGTCCATGTCGAGCAGCAGCAGCCGTGTGCGGCCGCGGCGGCGCGACAGGATGTAGTCGATCGATGCGGTGGCCTGGCGCTGGGTCTCGTACATCGCGGCGATCTGCTCCACATGCAGCCGGCCGGCGGCGCGCGCGCGGTCGTAGATCACGCGCGACACCTCGTTGGCCATCGCCGTCAGGTCGAGCAGCGGCTGGCTGTCGTGCTCGAGCGAGCCGATGTCCACCTCGGCCAGCCGTGCACCGGCCAGATGGGCGTCGATCAGCAGGCCGATGTCCACGCCGTAGCCGTTCTCGAAGCGCAGCGCCTGCAGCAGTGGCCGGCGCGCGGCGATCAGCCCGCCCAACGGCTGCGCAAAGTGCGCCAGCTCGGGAAAGAACACCTGCAGCATCGGCTTGGCGGTCAGCTCGGTCACCCGCCCGCCGCCGCGGCCGAAGCGTGCCTTGACAAAGTCGGCCTCGCCGGCCACCAGCGGGCGGCACAGGTCGGTGATCAGACCTGGGCGCAGGCCCGACAGATCGCCGTCGAGGTAGACCAGCCAATCCTGCTGCGCGGTGTCGACGCCGTCGCGCATCGACGCCCCCTTGCCCAGCATGCTGCTGGTCAGCACCCGGGCCCCGGCCGCGCGTGCCAGCGCCGCGGTGTCGTCGATCGAGCTGTCGTCGACAACGATGACCTCGGCGGTGGCTGCGTCGGCGAGGGCAAAGCGCACCACCTCGGCGATGCGAGCGGCCTCGTTCAGTGCCGGGATCACCACGCTGGCGCAGGCCACCACCGGCACCGGCGCTGGCGCGGCCGGCACGGCGGGCGGTGGCAGTGCCAATGGCGCCGACGGGTGCCTGGTGAACAGGCCGCGCCACCAGCGGCGCAGGCGGATGCGCAGCGTGTTCATGGTTTGGCCGGATCGGCGGCAGCGCCGGGTGCGGGCCCGGCTTTGGGCCCGGGTGCGGGCGCAGGGACGATGGGCAGCAAGGCCGCCAGCTCGCCATACATCGGCCGGGTGATCAACCGTGCCACGCCGCTGGCCAGCAGCGCGCAGGCCATCAGGCTCAGCACCATGGCATGGCCCGAGACCATCTCCATCACGATGATGAAGGCGGTGATCGGCCCCTGCGTGGTGGCGGCGAGAAAGCCCACCATGCCCAGCGCGATCAGCGGGATCGCCGCCTCGCGGCCCAGGCCGGTGAGCAGCGCCACGTCGTTGCCGATGCCCGCGCCGATGGCCAGCGAGGGCGCAAACACGCCGGCCGGCACGCCGGTCCAGGCCGACAGCCAGGTGGCGCAGAACTTCAGCAGCGTGTAGACGCCGGGCAGCTCGGCGTGGCCCTCGAGCAGCGCGCGTGTGGGTGCATAACCCGCGCCCGCGGTGGCGCCGCCGGCGGCAATGCCGATCACCGCCACCGCCAGCGCACAGGCCCCGCCAAAGCGCAGTGGATGGCTTTGGCGCCAGCGGCTGAAGACATCGGGCAGGCCGCGGGTGGACACCACGATCAGCCGCGAGAACAGCCCGCCTGCCAGGCCCGCCACCAGGGCCACCAGCAGGCCTGGCCACAGCAGCGACCAGGGCAGGTCTTGCACCGGCAGCCGGCCGAAGTAGGTCTGGTTGCCGAACACCGACACCGCCACCAGGCCGGCCAGTACGATGCTGGCGATCACCAGCGCGCTGTGCGAGATGCCGCGCCGGCGTGACAGCTGCTCGAGCGCGAACACGATGCCACCCAGCGGCGTGTTGAAGGCCGCGGCAATGCCGGCGGCGGCGCCGGCCACCATCAGGTCGTGCGCGTCGATGCCCGAGTGCGGCGACAGCCAGCGCCGGGCGTGCACCATCACCCCGGCGCCCACCTGCACCGTGGGGCCTTCGCGGCCGATCGACAGGCCGGCCAGCAGGCCGCCCGAGACCAGGCCGATCTTGTGCAGCGACAGCCGCAGCGACACCAGCGCCGATTGCTGCGCCGGCGCCAGGTCGTCGTCGAGCGCGCGCACCACCTGCGGAATGCCCGAGCCCATCGCGCCCGTTGCAAAGCGGCGGGTGAACCACAGCAGCGCCACGGTCAGCAGCGGGGTCCACAGCAGCGGCGCCCAACGGCCGTAGGGACCGGCTTGTTGCAGCTGGTCGAAGGCATGGCTGGCGGCCTCGGCCAGCAGCGTGAAGCCCACCACCAGCAGGCCGGTGGCGGCGGCAAAGGCCAGCACCAGCGCCCGGTCCAGCCACTGGCGGCCGGCCATCAGCTCGGTCTGCAGGTTGCGCCAGACATCGGGCTCGACATCCCGCAGCGCATGCCAGCCACCCTGCAGCGCCACGCGCGCTGCATGGATCAGGCGCATCAGCGCGGCCAGCAGGCCGCGCACGCCATGCGGTGGGCGGTTGCTGGGCTCAGGGGGGATGGGCTGCCGCGGCATGGTGGTTCGGCAAATTGTATTTGCACAATTTCAATGCGCGCCGCGGGTCTTCACGCCCGTGGCGCCAGGCCGCACGGTGGCGTTACATCTGCGCCAGCGGAATGCCGGCCGCCCGCTCGTCGGCGTCCAGCGCGCTGATCAGCGCGCCGAGGTCGTGGTCCAGGCGCTCCAGCACCAGGGGGTCCAGCCGCGCCAGTGCGTCGGGCAGCACACCGCCGAACGGCCCCGGGGCCTTGCGCAGCAGCCGTTCACCGGCCGGCAACACCTGCAGGTGCACGGCGCGCCGGTCGGGGCCGTTGCGGTGCGAGGCGATCAACGACAGGCCCAGCAGGGCCTTGACCAGGTTGCTGGCGGTGGTCTGGTGAATGTCCATCGCGCGCGCCAGGTCGTTCACGCCCATGTCGGGCTGCGCGGCAATCACGCTCAAGGCCCACAGCTGGGCACCACCCAGGCCGGCCGATTTCTCCACCTGCTGGAAATGCGACTTGACCGCGTTGAACACGACCCGGAACCGCCGCAGCACCCGGGCAGGCGCTTCGGCGCCGGCCGGCGCTTCGGTGGTGGGCGAGCGGGGCACCTCGGGGCACGGGGTGGACTGCGGCGAACGGGATGGGCGGCGAGGACGCGAAGGCATGCGGGAATGATAGGAGCCCGGCCGGGCGCAGCGCGCGCGCGCAGGGCTCGATCGGGCGAAAAAGAGGGGCCCCACCAGGGGCCCCTGAACACTACTGCTCCTGATCGTCTGCCGCCGCCAAGCAAGCAGACGATCGCCGCAAGTATATTTGTTGAAATGCAATCCCCGATGCGGGGATGCCCGGGCCTGGCACCCGAATCGGGGATCTGGCACGGGCGCCGCTGGTGGCTGGGTGCCGGCTCAGAGGTCGGTCGTCAGCAGCGTCACCGTGCCATAGCCCAGCCGGATGTGGCCTTCGGCCTGCAGCCGCTGCAAGACCAGATGCACACGCTGGCGCGAGGCGTTGGCGGCCATCGCCAGATCGGCCTGGGTGACCTTCAGGCGCAGGTGGCCTTCGTTGTCGGGCTGGCCTTGCGAGCGTGCCAGCCGTTGCAGCGCATACGCCACCCGGTCGGCCAGCGGGCGCGCGCTGGTCATCTCGATGTAGCGAAACAGATCGGCCACCCGGCGGCTCAGCAGCACGGCGATGCCGATGGCGCCCTCGGGGTGCTGGCGCAGCACCTGCACGAAGGCGTCGCGCTCGACCTGCAGCGTGGTGGCGGGCCCCTGCGCCTGCACCGACACCGGCGACGGCAGGCCGGCCAGCACATCGGCCAGGCCCAGCACCTCGCCCTCGTCGAGCCAGCGCATCAGCGTGCTGCGGCCGTCAGGCGAGCCCAGCGTGACCGACAGCCGGCCCTGCAACGCCACCACGATGGCATGGCTGTGCGCGCCCTGGCGCACCACCATCTGGCCCCGGCGCCAGGGCCGGCGGGTGCCCACGCGCACCAACTCGGCCGCCACCTCGGGGGGCAGGTCCTGCAGGCGCTCGCGAAACGAGCCGGTGCTGGCCGCCGGGTTCTCGGGCGCACCCAGGCCGGGCAAGGGGCCGGTGGGGGGAGGGATAGCGATCATCAGGTTTGACCCAGGATTGTCACCCAGGTGGAGATTGAGACGGCCCGCACTGTCTACGATCGCGCCTCCGATGCCCCCGGGGTGACTCGATGACTGCAGCCCGCTTTCCCGGCACGATCGGCAAGACGATCGCCGACGCCACCCCCTGGTGGCCGCCGCGCCCCGATGTGGCCGCCAGGAAGCCGAACGTGCTGGTGGTGCTGTTCGACGACGTCGGCTTTTCCGACCTGGGCTGCTATGGCTCGACCATCCGCACCCCGGCCATCGACGCGCTGGCTGCGCGTGGTCTGCGGCTCACCGGCTTCCACACCACGGCGATGTGCTCGACCACCCGTGCGGCGCTGATGACCGGCTGCAACCACCATGCGGTGGGGATGGGCTGCCTGGCCAACTTCGACAGTGGATTTCCGGGCTACCGCGGCAAGATCGCACCCGAGGCGGCCACGCTGGCCGAGATGCTGCGCCCGCACGGCTACGTCAACTACATGCTGGGCAAGTGGCATGTCACGCCGCTGAACGAGACCGGCCCCACCGGCCCCTTCGACGGCTGGCCGCTGGGCCGGGGTTACGACCGCTTCTACGGCTTCATGGACGCCGAGACCGACCAGTACGCGCCCGAGCTGGTGCGCGACAACACGCCGCTCAGTGGCCAGTTCGCAGCGCCCGGCAGCTTCGAGTCCGGCTACCACCTCAGCGCCGATCTGGTGGATCAAGCCATCCGCTACCTGGCCGACCACGAGGCCGACCAGCCGGCCAAGCCCTGGCACCTGTGGCTGGCGCCGGGCGCCTGCCACGCGCCGCACCAGGCGCCGGCCGCGCTGATCCGAGGTTATGACGCCGAGTTCGGCCACGGCTGGGACGCCGAGCGCGCGCGCCGGCTGGCGCGCCAGCTGGCACTGGGCATCGTGCCGCCCGGCACCACGCTGCCGCCACGCAACGACGGCGTGAAGCCCTGGGACACGCACGAGCCGCCGCTGCGCGCGCTGATGACCCGCCTGCAAGCGGCCTATGCCGCGATGCTGGACCATGCCGACCAGCAGATCGCGCGGCTGGTGGCGCACCTGGAGGCCAGCGGCCAGCTGGACGACACCGTCATCGTCGTGCTGTCGGACAACGGGGCCAGCCAGGAGGGTGGGCCGCTCGGCTTCGTCAACGCGATGGGGCCCTACAACCAGCTGCCCGAGCCGCCACCCAGGAAGATCGAACGCATCGACGACATCGGCGGGCCCGACACGCATTCGAACTTTCCCTGGGGCTGGGCGATGTGCGCCAACACGCCGCTCAAGCGCTACAAGCAGAACACCCACGGCGGCGGCATCCGCGATCCGCTGGTCATCAGCTGGCCCAAGGGGCTGGCCGCACGGGGCGAGTTGCGCCATGGCTTTCACCACGCCACCGACGTGGTGCCCACGCTGCTGGACCTGCTCGGCATCGAGCCACCGCGCCAGCTCAAGGGCCTGGACTGCCTGCGGCTGGACGGCGAGAGCTTTGCCGCCGATCTGCGCCAGGCCGGTGCGCCCATTCGCACGCGGCCGCAGTACTTCGAGATGTTCGGCCACCGCGGCCTGTGGCACGCGGGCTGGAAGGCGGTGGCGTTTCACCCGCCGGGCCAGCCCTTCGACGCCGATCGCTGGGAGCTGTATCACCTGGACGACGACTTCGCCGAGAACCACGACCTGGCCGCGGCGCAGCCCGAGCGGCTGCAGCAGCTGCAGGCGCTGTGGTGGCAAGAGGCCGAGCGCTGCCAGGTGCTGCCGCTGGACGATCGTTTTGCCGCCCGCTTTGCCGCCAACGGCCTGCGTGTGCAGGGTGATCGCACCCGCTTCGTGATGCACGCCGGCATGGGCCATCTGCCCACCGACGTGGCGCCCGACGTGCGTGGCCGCGGCTACCGCATCGAGGCCGAGGTGACGCTGGGCGAGGCGCCGGCGCAGGGCGTGCTGATCGCGCATGGTGATGCCACCTCGGGCTACAGCCTGTACCTGCAGGACGGCCACCTGGTGCACGACCTCAACATCGGGGGTGTGCACCACGTTCTGCGCTCCGCGCAGCGGGTGCCAGCCGGGCATCACACGCTGGGCCTGCGTCTGGACCAGGGCCCGCTGGTGCGCTTTCAGCCGCCGGTGGGCGCGCCGGTGCAGGTGCCGTCGTACCGGCGTGCCACCTTGCTGATCGACGGCCAGCCGGCCGGCACGCTGCAAGGCGCCCATGGTTTCAACATGCTGGTGTCGTGGTCGGGGCTGGACATCGGCCTGGACCGCGGCTCGCCGGTATCGCACTACGAAGCGCCGTTCGTCTTCACCGGCCGGCTGCGCCGGGTGACGGTGACGCTGGATCCGGTGGCCCGCATTGACGGCGACGCGCTGGCCGAGGTGGAGCTGGCGCGGCAGTAGCCCATCGCCTCATCGCCTCATCGGCACTTCGCCCCATCGGCACTTCGCCACCCGCGCTGCATCCACCGCCCACCCCTGCAGGAAGGACCCGACATGAACCCGACGATCCGTGCAAGCCAAGCCAGCGGCCCACCCGGCGCGCTGCCCGCCACCGAGGCCACCCGCGCCTGCCAGCATGCCGCGCTGCGCTGGCTGCCGATGGCCGACCAGCAGAGCTTCGACGACGCGCGGCGCGGCTTCATCGCCGACCTGCCGCCCGGCGCCATCACCCGCGCCAACGGCGCCCCGGTGTGGAATCTGGCGGCCTACGGCTTTCTGGCCGACGAGCAGCCGCCCGACACGGTGCACCCCGGCCTGTGGCGCCACGCGCGGGTGAACATGATCACCGGGCTGTTCAAGGTGTGCGAGCGGGTGTACCAGGTGCGCGGCATCGACATCTCGAACATGACCATCATCGAAGGAGACACCGGGCTGATCCTGATCGACCCGCTGGTCAGCACCGAGGTGGCGCGCGCCGCGCTGGCGCTGTACCGCCAGCACCGGCCCGACCAGGCGCACAAGCCGGTGGTGGCGGTGGTGTATTCGCACAGCCACTCCGACCACTTCGGTGGCGTGCGCGGCGTCATCGACGAGGCCGATGTGAAGGCCGGCCGGGTGCAGGTGATCGCCCCCAAGGCCTTCATGGAAGAGGCGGTCGGCGAGAACGTGATGGCCGGCAACGCGATGGTGCGCCGCGCGCTGTTCCAGTTCGGCCCGCTGCTGCCCAAGGGCGAGCGCGGGCAGGTGGACGCCGGTCTGGGCAAGACCACCTCGATGGGCACGATGTCGTTGATCGCGCCCACGCGGGTGATCGAGCAGCCGGTGGAGCGCCATGTCATCGACGGCATCGAGTGCGTCTTCGAGCTGACGCCGGGCGCCGAGGCGCCGTCGGAAATGATCATCCACCACCCGGGCTTGAGGGTGCTGAACATGACCGAGATCAGCAGCCACAACTTCCACAACCTGCTGCCGCTGCGCGGTGCGCTGGCGCGCGATTCACTGGCCTGGTCGCGCTACCTGGATGGCGCGCTGCAGCGCTACGGCGCCGATGCCGACGTGCTGATCGCCCAGCATCACTGGCCGGTGTGGGGCGGCGAGGCGATCGACGGCTTCCTGCGGCGCCAGCGCGATCTGTACAAGTTCGTGCACGACCAGACTGTGCGGCTGATGAACCACGGCCGCCTGGCCGGCGAGATCGCCGAGGTGCTGCAGCTGCCGCCCAGCCTGCAGCGTGACTGGTCGTGCCACGGTTTCTACGGCACGGTACGCCACAACGTGAAGGCCATCGTGCAGCGCTACATCGGCTGGTACGACGGCAACCCGGCGCACCTGGATGCGCTGCCACCGGCCGAGTCGGCGCGCAAGGCCATCGAGTACATGGGCGGCGCCGAGGCCGTGCTGCAGCGCGCGCAAGCCGACTTCGAGCGTGGTGAATACCGCTGGGTGGCGCAGGTCTGCGCCCAGCTGGCCCATGCCGGCAGCGAGGGCGACGCCCAAACGCTGGCCGCCTGCACGCTGGGCGCCCAGGCGCTGGAGCAACTGGGCTACCAGGCCGAATCGGCCACCTGGCGCAACGCCTACCTGCAGGCGGCGCTGGAGTTGCGCCACGGCGTGCCCAAGCTGCCCAACGCGCCGATGGCCAGTGGCGACATCGTGCGCGCCATGCCGATCGGCCTGTTCTTCGACTACCTCGCGATGCGGGTGGACGGCGATCGCGCCGAGGGCCTGCGGCTGCGGCTGAACTGGCATTTCAGCGACACCGGCGAACGCGCCTTGCTGAACCTGGAGAACAGTGCGCTGACCCACCGCCTGGACGTGGCCGCTGCCGATGCCGATGCCACGGTGACCCTGGCGCGCAGCACGCTCGACGAGATCGTGCTGCAGCGCCTGAGCTTTGCCGATGCGCTGCAGGCCGGTCAGATCAGCGTGACCGGATCGGTCCAGGCGCTGCCGTCGCTGCTGGCCACGCTGGATCAGTTCAACCGCATGTTCCCGGTGGTCGGGCCGCGGCCGCCCGCGCCGCCCCCGGCGTTTCCCCGATAGCCGGCGTCCGGCCATCTGCAACACTTTCAACACCCCTCCCAAGGAGACAACACCATGAAGCGAACCCTCATCCCGCTGGCTGCCCTGTCGATGCTGTGCGCCAGCGGCCTGGCCAGTGCCCAGACCGAATTCAAGTTCGCCTCGTCGGCGCCGCCCACCTCGCCCTGGGCCAAGCAGGTCATCCGCATGGCTGCCGAGGTGGCTGGCGAGACGGCAGGCGCCGTCAAGATCACGCCGTTCTTCGGCTCGCAGCTGGGCAGCGAAAACGACGCGATCGCGCAGATCTCGCGCGGGCGCCTCGAGATGGGTTCGTTCACCGCCAATGCCGTGGCGCTGCAGGTGCCCGAGCTGGCGCTGATCCAGTTGCCGATGTTCTTTGCCAACCGGGCGCAGCGCGATTGCACGCTGGACAACCACCTGCAGCAGCATGCCACCGAGGCGCTGGCCAAGAAGAACCTGGTGTTCCTGAACTGGGGCGAGGTGGGCTCGGTGCACCTGCCGGGCAAGAAGCCCTACCTCACGCCGGCCGACGTCAAGGGCATCAAGGTGGGCGTGGTCGCCAACAAGATGACCGCCGATTTCTGGCGCGCGATGGGCGCCAATCCGATCCCCACCTCGGTGGCCGAGGCCACCTCGTCGTCGCAGACCGGCCTCATCGACACCTACCCGACACCGTACGCGTTCTACGTGCCCTCGGGCTTGAACAAGGTGCTGCCGGTGATGACCAAGCTGCCGCTGTGGGAGTCGGCCGGCATCACGCTGATGAACAAGGGCGTGTACGACAAACTGCCCGCCGATGTGCGCGCATCGTTCGACCGGGGCGCCAGGAAAACCCCGGTCAGCACCCTGCGTGCCGAGATCCGCGGCGTCGACACCGCGCTGACCGGTGTGCACAAGCAGGCCGGCGGCACGGTGGTCGAAGCCACGCCCGCGCAACTGGCCGAATGGGCCAAGGGGCTGGAGCCGGTCTGGGCCGCCATTGCCAAGGATGTGGGCCCCGAGGGCGAGAAGTTCCTGGCCATGATGGACGCCGGCAAGAAGGCCTGCGAAGGCGCCAAGTAAAGCAGCAGGCTGCCTGCAACGGGTTGCGGCGCCGCGCCGCGGCCGGTTGCGGCGCCAGCGCGGCCGGCTGGCCGTGCTGAACCGGGATGTGTCCATGACGTCAAGTTCCACGGCGGGCCGGGTGCCTGCCTACCCGCCCGCGCCCGCGGCGGTGGCCCGCCTGTTGCGAGGCTGGCACCGGCTTGAATGCTGGATCGCCGTGCTGGCCTTCAGCTTCATCGCGTTGGTGCTGGTGATCGACGTGCTGGGGCGTGAGGCCTATGGCCCGGCGATGGCGATGCTGGGCATCAAGGTGGGCGCCACCGGGCTGTTCGGGTCGCAGAAGATGGCGGTGTTTGCACTCGTCATCGGCTCGTTTGCCGGCATCGGCATCGCCACGGCCACTGGCGTGCATCTGGTGCCGCGGGTGGGTTTTGCCTGGGTGCCCAAGGCCTGGGGTCCACACATGGACCGCCTGGCCGACCTGTTCACCGGCCTGTTCCTGCTGGGCGTCACCTGGTATGGCGTGCTGTTCGTGCTGGCCTCCAAGGAGTCGGGTGTGCTGGCCGCGGTGATCAACGTGTCGGCCTGGCCGATCCAGATGGCGATCCCGGCTGGCTTTGCATCGGCGGCGATGCGCTACTTCGTCTTTGCCACCTGGCCCGCGCTGCGGCCGGCCCCGCCGGAGTTTCAGGAATGACCGGCGCCCTGATCCTGCTGGGCCTGGTGGCATTGCTGCTCGCGTTGCGCCAGCCGCTGCTGGTGATCCTGCTGGCCGCGGTGGCGGTGGTGCACATCGTCTGGGGCAAGGGCCAGCTCGACTACATCATCGAGGACATGTGGATCTCGCTCGACAAGGAGCTGATCCTGTCGATTCCCATGTTCATCCTCTGCGGCGGCGTGATGACCAAGGGCTCGACCGCCCGGCGCCTGATCGGCGTGGCCGCCGCGCTCACCGGGCACCTGCCCGGCGGCCTGGCGGTGGCCTGCGTGCTCAGCTGCGGGGTGTTCGCGGCCATCTCGGGATCGTCGATCGTCACCATGCTGGCCATCGGCACGGTGATGCTGCCGGCCATGACGGGTGCCGGCTATCCCAACCGTTTTGCGCTGGGCGCCATCATGGCTGGCGGCACGCTGGGCATCATCATCCCGCCCTCGATCCCGCTGATCCTCTACGGCCTGGTCACCGAAACCTCGATCACCGACCTGTTCGTGGCCGGCATCGGCCCTGGCCTGCTGCTGCTGGGCGCCTTCGCGGTCTACTCGATGTGGGTCAACCGCAAACTGCCACGCCAGCGCTTCGACGGGCATCGCCTGCGCGTGGCCATGCGCGAAGGCATCTGGGCGCTGCTGATGCCGGTGATCCTGCTGGGTGGGATCTACACCGGCTACTTCTCGGCCATCGAGGCGGCGGCGGTGTCGCTGGTGTACGCGCTGGTGGTCGAGACCTTCATCCACCGTGAATTCAAGCTCAGGCACTTCTACGATGTGGTGCTCGACGCCTCCAAGCTGGGTGGCACGCTGTTTCCGTTGCTGGCCGTGGCGCTGAGCCTGAACCTGGTGCTCACCGAGCATCAGGTGCCCGGCATGATGGTCGAGATGATGAAAGGCGTCACCGACAGCCCGCTGCTGTTCATGCTGATCGTCAACCTGCTGCTGCTGATCGTGGGCTGCCTGATGACCTCGGGCGAGGCCATCCTGATCCTCGGCCCGCTGCTGGCCCCGCTGGCCGTGGCCTACGGTTTCGACCCGGTGATGTTCGGCATCATCATGATCGTCAACCTCGAAATCGGCTTCCTCACCCCGCCGGTGGGGCTGAACCTGCTGGTGGCGATGTCCACCTTCAAGCAGAAGTTCGGTGAGCTGGTCCTGGCCGCGACGCCGTTCATCGTGTTGATGCTGGGTTGTCTGGCGCTGATCGCCTGGCAACCCTGGATCTCGATGGGCCTGGTCGGCCGCTGACGCGCAGCCAGCGCGGCCGAGGGGTCAGCCGGGGATGCGCACCGGCAGGTGGCTGTAGCCGCGCACGAACGACGAGCGGATGCGCGTGGGCGGGCCCATCACCTCGATCACCGGGAAGCGCTTGAGGATCTCTTCCCAGAGGATCTTCAGCTGCAGCTCGGCCAGGCGGTTGCCTACGCAGCGGTGGATGCCGAAGCCGAAGCTCAGGTGGTTGCGGGGCCGGGCGCGGTCGATGATGAAGCGATCGGGGTTGTCGATCGCCGACGCGTCGCGGTTGCCCGACAAGTACCACATCGCCACCTTGTCGCCCTGCAAGATCCGCTTGCCGCCCAGCTCGGTGTCTTGCGTGGCGGTGCGGCGCATGTAGGCCAGCGGGGTCTGCCAGCGGATGATCTCGGGCACCAGGCTGTCGATCAGCGCCGGGTTGGCGCGCAGCTTGGCCATCTCCGCAGGGTTGTCATGCAGCGCCAGCAGGCCGCCGGTCATGCTGTTGCGGGTGGTGTCGTTGCCGCCCACGATCAGCAGCACCAGGTTGCCCATGTACTCCATCGGCGGCATGTTGCGGGTGGCCGCGCCGTGGGCCAGCATCGACACCAGGTCGGTGCGCGGCGCGTCATTGACGCGCTGATTCCACAGCTTGGTGAAGTAGCCCAACATCTTGCCCAGCTCGGCCATGCGCTCGGCCGGCTCCAGCGCTTCGGGGTTGGTGGCCTTGTTCATCGTGGCCACGTCTGACCACCAGGTCAGCAGGCGGCGGTCTTCGAACGGAAAGTCGAACAGCGTGGCCAGCATGCAGGTGGTCAGCTCGATCGACACCTTGTCGACCCAGTCGAAGGTTTCATTGCGTGGCAGGCTGTCCAGCAGGTTGGCGGTGCGCTGGCGGATCAGGCTTTGCCAGTTGTTCAGGTTGGCCGGCGCCACGATGGTGCTCACCGCCTTGCGCTGGTCGTCGTGCTTGGGCGGGTCCATCGCGATGAACATCGGCAGCCGCTCGCTCTCGGGCGGGTTGAACAGCGTGATGCCGCCCTTGGACCAATCCGACGAGAAGAGATCGGGGTGGGTGTCCACGTGCATGATGTCCTGGTAGCGGGTGACCGACCAGAACTCGCCCACCTCGGGCACCTGACTGCGGCTGCGGTGCACCGGGTCCTCGGCACGCAGACGGTCGAAGATATGGCCTTCGATGCCGTCGATGAAGTGCTGCGGGTCGGCGGGGTTCAGCCCGTCCAGCGACATCGCCGCGGCGCGTTGCTTGCCCACAGCCTGGGCAGCCGACAACTCGGCGGTTTGTGATGCGGCGGATTGCAGTACGGCATTCATGGCAGACTCCTTGGAGAGGTTGGCGCCGGAGGGGGCAATCGGGTCAGTGCTGGCCTTCGGGCATGCCTACGACGATGCCGTCGAGCGCATCGCTCAGCTCGACCTGGCAGGCCAGGCGTGAACTGTCGCGCAATTCGGCGGCGAAGTTGAGCATCTCGTCCTCGCGCTCGGTGCGCGGGCCGGTCAGCGCGGCCCAGGGCGCCTCGATGAACACATGGCAGGTGGCGCAGGCGCATTGGCCGCCGCAGTCGCCATCGATGCCAGGCACGTTGTTGTCGATGGCCGCGCGCATCAGCGACAGCCCGGTTGGTGCCTGCACCTCGTGGCGGGTTCCGTTGTGGGCGATGAAGATGACCTTGGGCATGGGCGTGTCTTGTGGTGAGGGGTGGACGAAGGGCGGTAGGGGTGGCGCGGCTGGTGTCAGCCGCCGCGCGCGGCGCGCAGCGCACGCAACTCGGCGGGGCTGAGGCCCAGCGCATCGGTCATCGGGCCGGCGGCGTTCGGGTCCCAGGAGTGACGCGGGCCGATGGTCAGGCCGCCGTCCACCGTGAGGTGCGTGCCGGTGATGAAGCCGGCCGCATCGGAGACCAGGAACAGTGCCGCCTCGGCGATGTCGCGCGGCAGGCCCGAGCGGCCGATCGGGTTGGCGGTGCCGCTGCGCTCGGCGATCTGCCCGGCCAGCAGGGCGGCTTGTTCAGGGCCCAGGTTCATGATGCCGCCGAAGATGGAGGTGGCGATGAAGCCCGGCACGATGGCGTTGATGCGGATGCGGTGGGCCGACAGCTCGGCCGCCGCCAGCCGGGTGTAGTGCAGCACGCCGGCCTTGGCCACCGAGTACGCCAGCGGGGCATAACCCGCCTGCAGCGCGGACACCGACGAGGTGTTGATGATCGAGCCGCCACCGCGCTGGCGCATGTGCGGCACGGCATACGAGGCCCCCGCGGCCACCGAGCGCAGCAGCAGCGCCTGGGTGCGGTCCCAGCCATCGGCGTCGAAGTTTTCCACCCCGGCCAGCGCGCCGCCGGCTCCGGCGTTGGAGAACAGGATGTCGAGCCCGCCGAACAAGACCACGGCCTGCTCGATGGCCGCCTTGATCTGCGGCGGCTGGGTGACATCGCACAGCGCAAAGCTCACCACACCGGGATAGCGTGCGGCCAGCGCCTGGCCGGCCTCGGCCTGCACATCGGCGGCCAGCACCCGCGCACCGGCTTCGACGAACCGCTCCAGCGTGGCCAGGCCGATGCCCGACGCCGCGCCGGTGATGACTGCGACCTTGCCTTCGAGTTGTCGCGGCATCGCTGGCTCAGTGGTCGAAGACGATCACGTTGCGCGCGATGCCGCCGGTCTTCATCGCGGCGAAGCCTTCGTTGATGTCTTCGAGCTTGATGCGCCCCGAGACCATTTCCTTGAGGTGCAGCTTGCCCTGCATGTAGAAGTCGATCAGGCGCGGCATGTCGGTGCGGAAGCGGTTGCTGCCCATCATCGAGCCCTGGATGCGCCGCTCACGCAGAAAGTCGACGCCGTGCAATTCGATCTTGGTGCCCACCGGGATCATGCCGATCAGCGTGGCCGTGCCGCCCGAGCGCAGGCACGAGAAGCTCTGCTCGGCGGTGGTCTTCAGGCCGATGCATTCGAACGAATAGTGCACGCCGCCGCTGCTGAGTTCGATGATGCGCTTGACAGTGTCGCCATCGGCGGCGTTGATCACGTCGGTGGCGCCGAAGGCCTTGGCCAGTTCGAGCTTGAACGGGTCGAGGTCGATCACGATGATGCGGCCCGCCCCGGCGATGGCCGCGGCGTTGATGGTCGACAGCCCGATGCCGCCGGCGCCGAAGATGGCCACCGTGCTGCCGGGCGCCATGCGCGCGGTGTGCGACACCGCACCGTAGCCGGTGATCACCGCGCAGCCGATCAGCGCGGCCAGGTCGAGTGGCATGTCCTCGCGCACCTTCACCAGCGCATGCTCGTGCACCACCATCTGCTCGGCAAAGGCCGACAGGTTGAGGAACTGGTTCATGTGCTCGCCCTTCCAGTGCAGGCGCTTTGCCTTGCCGGGGGCGGGCTTGACTTCCGGGTCGCCGCACAGCGACAGGTGGCCCGACAGGCAGAACTCGCAGTGGCCGCAGAACATCGACAGGCAGCTGATGACGTGGTCGCCGGGCTTGAGGTAGGTGACGTCCTCGCCCACCGCCTCGACGATGCCCGCCGACTCATGTCCCAGCACCACCGGCACGGGGGTTGGGTAGGCGCCTTCGATGAAGTGCAGGTCGCTGTGGCACAGGCCGGCGGCGGCGGTGCGCACCAGCACCTCGCGGCGCTTGGGTTTGTCGATGGCGATGTTTTCGATCGTCATCGGCGTACGGGGGGCATGCAGGACGGCTGCTTTCATGGGGGCTCCAGATCAAAAAGCGCGCCCGGCAAGACCCGGGCGGCAACCGATTAATTCTGCGCCCCACCGGGCGTGGCTCGCCCCGGTGTTTGTCCGGTGCAAAAGTCACACGCGGGACAATTCGGCACGATCAGGCCGCCCGCCGGAAACAGACCAGCGCCACCATCAACAGCGTCACCGGCCGGCCGGCCGAAGCAGGCTGGCTGCGCCGCACATCATCAACGCGCCCCATTGCCAGGCGCCGTGGGCGGGCAGATCGAGGGGGGGTGGTCAGCGCCGTTGTTGGCGGAAGCGGTGAGATTCGAACTCACGGACGGCTTCCACCGTCGGCAGTTTTCAAGACTGCTGCCTTAAACCGCTCGGCCACGCTTCCAACGGGCCGCATTCTAGGGTGTGGCGCGCGGCCCGAACGTTGCCGTTCGCGCGGCACACGGCGCGCCGCCCATGATGACCACCCAGATCTACCCGATCGCCATGGCGATCATCCGTCGCGTGCCCTGCCCGCCATGACGGGTGATTCAGAAGGGCGTGCGGCCGTCGGGGCAGTGCACCTGCGTCACGTCGCGCCGGCCGCCGTCGATGCGCACTGCAGTGAGCGATCCGCCCCACACACAACCGGTGTCCAGCGCCAGCAGGTCGGGGCGGTTGCGCAGCCCCAGCGTCGACCAGTGGCCGAAGGCGATCGGCACGCCCAAGGTCCGCCGGCGCGGCGTGTCGAACCAGGCCTGGTGACCGGGCGGTGCCACGCCGCTGCCGTCCTTGGTGTCGAACTCGAGCGTGCCGTCGGGCGTGCAGTAGCGGATGCGGGTCAACACGTTGAGCACCATGCGCCAGCGGTCGTGGCCGGTGAGCGCATCGTCCCAGCGTGCCGGCTGGTTGCCGTACATCACCCGCATGAAGTCGGCCAGGCCCGGGCTGGTGAGCACCGCCTGCACCTCGGCGGCCAGGGCCAGGGTCTGCTCGGCCGACCATTGCGGCACCACGCCGGCATGCACCAGCAGCCAGCCGTGGGCGGTGTCGGCCAGCTTGCCGTGACGCAGCCATTCAAGCAGCGCGGCGCGATCGGGGCTGTCCA
Organism: Burkholderiales bacterium RIFCSPHIGHO2_12_FULL_69_20; assembly: GCA_001770815.1. Classification (GTDB taxonomy): domain Bacteria; phylum Pseudomonadota; class Gammaproteobacteria; order Burkholderiales; family Burkholderiaceae_C; genus Pseudaquabacterium. The sequence continues at coordinate 63,274 of MESD01000216.1, read as the reverse complement.
GGATGTCGCTGATGGTGTCGTTGCGGTGCGGCCGCTGGCCGCCGGTGGCCACGGCCAGCAGGTGCAGGTCGTGGTTGCCCAGCAGGCAGGTGGCGGCCCCGCCCAGCGCACGCAGGCGCTGCAGCGTGCGCAGCGAGGCCGGGCCGCGGTTGACCAGATCGCCCAGCAGATGCAGGCGGTCGCGCGAGGGGGAAAAGCCGATCTCGGCCAACAGCCGATCCAGGGCGTCACAGCAGCCCTGGACGTCGCCGATGAGGTAGTGCATGGGGTGATTCTGCTACGCTGGCCGCCGTGTTGAACCCTGGGGCGCCGTGCCGGTGCCACCGCATGGAAGTCGCGCTGCTGGTTTTTCTGATTCTGTTGAACGCCTTGTTCGCCATGTCCGAGATGGCGCTCACGGCCTCGCGCAAGGCGCGGCTGGCGGTGATGGTGGAGGCGGGCGATCCCGGTGCCGAAGCCGCACAGGTGCTGCACGAGGATCCGACCAAGTTCCTGTCCACGGTGCAGATCGGCATCACCTCGATCGGCGTGCTCAACGGCATCGTCGGCGAGGCGGCGTTCTCGCAGCCGCTGGCCCTCTGGCTGAACGGCGTGCTGCCGCTGATGACCGTGGGCGCGGCCAGCATCACGGCCACCGCGCTGGTGGTGCTGAGCATCACCTTCCTGACCATCATCTTCGGCGAGCTGGTGCCCAAGCGCCTGGGGCAGATGTACCCCGAGCGGGTGGCGGTGCTGGTGGCGCGGCCGATGAACCTGCTGTCGACGGCCACGCGGCCGTTCGTCTGGCTGCTGTCGGCCTGCACCGAGGCCACGCTGCGGCTGCTGGGCATCCGCAACGCGCCCTCGCGCAGCGTGACCGAGGAAGAGATCGCCGCCAGCCTGGAAGAAGGCCTGGACGCGGGCGTGATCGAGGCGCAGGAGCACCAGATGGTGCGCAACGTGTTCCGGCTGGACGACCGGCAGATCGGCTCGATGATGATCCCGCGCACCGAGATCACCTGGCTGGACCAGCATGCGCCGCTGGACGAATTGCTGTCGCAGATGACCGAGAACGGCCACTCGCGCTACCCGGTGTGTCGCGACGGCCTGGACGACGTGGTGGGCGTGATCCAGGCGCAGGACCTGCTGGTGCCGCTGTCGCGCGGCGAGAAGCCCGACCTGGGTGCCCTGATGCAGGCGCCGGTGTTCGTGCCCGAGACACTGTCGGGCATGGAGCTGCTGGACCACTTTCGTGCCACCAGCGCCGAGCTGGTGTTCGTGGTCGACGAGTACGGCGCGGTGCAGGGCGTGATCACCGTGCGCGACGTGCTGGAGGCCATCACCGGCGAGTTCAGCACGCCCAGCGCCGAGGATGCCTGGGCGGTGCGCCGCGCCGATGGCAGCTGGTTGATGGACGGCATGATCCCGGTGCCCGAGATGAAGGATCGGCTGGAGATTCGTGAATTACCCGAGGAAGATCGTGGCCGCTACAACACCTTGGCCGGCATGATCATGCTGCTGCTGGGCCGGCTGCCACACACCACCGATGTGGTGGAATGGGACGGCTGGCGCTTCGAGGTCGTCGACCTCGATGGCAAACGGGTGGACAAGGTGCTGGTGAGCCCCCTGTCGCCCTCCCAAGACGAGACGATGACGAAGGACCATTCAGCATGATCAACGAGAACCTGCACAAGAAGGCCGTGGCGCTGGACCGCGTGAAACACCGCGAGCTCAAGCTCGACCTGGGTGCGCGCGATCTGGCCAGCATCAACCAGCTCAACGCCTTCTTCGTGGCGGGCACCGAGTTCACCGATGCCTGCAAGGAGTTTCCGGTGGTGTGGGTCAGCGCCGGCACCGATGCCGATGGCAAGCAGCAGGTGGCGCCGATCGCGGTGTTCGGCCTCAAGCAGGGCCAGAACCTGTGCACCGACGACAAGGGCTGGCGTGTGCGCTACGTGCCGGCGGTGCTGCGGCTGTACCCGTTTGCGCTGGCGCGCGTGGCGCCCACCGAGATGGTGGTCTGCATCGACGAGAGCTGGGTCGGCTTCGGCAGCACCGGCCAAGCGCTGTTCGGTGATGACGGCCAGCCGTCGGAGTTCACCGCCAACGTGCAGAAGCAGCTCGAGAACTTCGAGATGGAAGTCGAGCGCACCCGCATGGCCGGTGCCGTGCTGGTGGAAAAAGGCCTGCTGCGCGACATGCGCTTCGATGCCACGCTGCCCGACGGCAGCAAGTTGACGGTGGACGGCTTCCTCACCATCGACGAAGACAAGCTGGGCAAGCTGAGCGACGCCGACCTGGTGGCGATCAACCGCAACGGCCTGATGGGCCTGATCCATGCGCACCAGATTTCGCTGGGCAACATGGGCCGGCTGGTTGAATGGCATGTTGAGCGCAATGGCGGCGCGGCTGCGCCGGTTGCCCCGGACGCACCGGCACCCGCCGCGTCCTGACCACTGAAGTCTGGCAGCGGCAATGAGCCTCGAGCGGCCCGATGACCTCGACCGCGGCGCGGCCAACCGCCGCGCCATGTTGGGTGATGCCTGGGTCGAGCGCTCGCTCGGCCAGGCCAACAGCCTGAACGCCGAGTTCCAGTCGCTGGTCACGCGCCATGCCTGGCACGACATCTGGGGCCGCCCCGGGCTGGACACGCAGACCCGCCGCCTGCTGGTGCTGGGCATGACCATGGGCCAGGCGCGCTGGGAAGAGTTCGAGCTGCACTGCCGCGCGGCGCTGCGGGGCGGCGTGCCGCTGGTGGCGATCAAGGAGGCGCTGATGCAGGGCGCCATCTACTGCGGCGTGCCGGCCGCCAACACGGCCTTCAAGCTCACCGCGGCGATTTGCCAGGCTGAGGGCATCGTGCTCGATCTGGCGCCGCTGTTGGCGGGCCAGCGCGTCGAGACGCACCACACCTTCAGCCTGCCGCAACTGCGTGTGGCGCTGCAGGGCGCGCCCGAGGGTGTGCCGGTGGTGCTGAGCCATGCGCTGGGGCTGGACCTGTCGATGTGGGACGCGCTGGCCGCCGAACTGGCACCGCGCCATCCCGTGCTGCGCTACGACCACCGCGGCCAGGGCGGCTCGGCGCCTGTAAGCGCGGCCTATGGCATCGCCGCGCTGGTGGCCGATGCCGCGCGGGTGATCGTCGAATGGGGCCGCGGGCCGGTGGTGTTCGTCGGCCTGTCGATGGGCGGCATGGTGGGGCAGGGCCTGGCCATCAACCACCCGCAGTTGGTGCGTGGCCTGCTGCTGGCCAACACCGTGGCCTGCAATCCACCTGCCAGCCGCGACGGCCTGGCACAGCGGGCGGCCGCGGTGCGCGCGGGCGGCATGGCGGCGATCGTGGATGCGGTGGTCGAGCGCTTCATCAGCCCCGATGCCCGCGCCCGCCGCCCCGAACTGGCCGCCGCGGTGCGCGCCCAGTTGCTGTGCGCCGAACCCGGCGGTTATGCCGAGGCCTGCCTGGCGATCGCCCAGACCGACTGGCGCGCGCAACTCGGCGCCATTGCCTGCCCGGTGCAGGTGGTGGCCGGCAGCGCCGACCTGGGCTGCACCGTGGCGATGGCGCAGGAGATCGTCGATGGCATCGCCGACGCCCGGCTCACGGTGCTGGACGCCGCGCATGTGTCGGTGCTGGAGCAGCCGGCAGGTTTTGCCGCCGCGCTGCAACATCTGCTGGGGCGGCTGGGCTGATCCGGCCGGCGCCGGTGCTGTCGCGGTGCCCTGTTCAGGGCTTCAGGTGGCGGGACAGGAATGTGTCCACGCGGCGCCAGAAATCCAGGATGTTCTCGGGCCGGCGCCAGCCATGCCCCTCGTCGCCGTACACATGCCACTCGGGCGGGTTGCCGGCCTGGCGCAGCACCTCGCGCATGCGCTCGCCATGTTCGATCGGCACCCGCATGTCCAGCGCCCCATAGACCAGCATCACCGGCGCCTTGATCTTCGCGGCCAGTTCCACCGGTGCGTTGGCCTTCAGCCTCTCGGCGTCCTTGACCGGGTCGCCGATCATCTGCGGCATGGTGTGCTGCTTGCTCTCGCGGCCGATGTCGGACCAGTGGATGCTGAACATCAGCCGTGGATCGGTCACGCCCACCCAGGCCACGCCGCAGCGGTACTGGTCGGGGTCCTTGGCCAGGCCCATCAGCGTGGCGTAACCACCGTAGCTGGCACCGACGATGCACACCCGCTGGGGGTCGACCCAGCCCTTCTGGACGGCGAAACGCAGCGCGTCGGTCACGTCGTCCTGCATCGCCTGGCCCCACTGCTGCCAACCGGCGCGGTAGTGGGCGCGCCCATAGCCGGTGCTGCCGCGGAACTCGGGCTGGATGACCACGTAACCGCGCGTGGCCAGGTACTGGCTCTCGGCATCCCAGGCCCATTCGGCGCCACGCGTCCAGGGGCCGCCGTGCACCAGCACCACGGCCGGCTTGGGTTGCGCTGCACCGCCGGGTGGCAGCGTCACCCACAGCGGCAGCTCGGCGCCGTCGCGGGCCTTGATGCGGTGGAAGTCCATCCGCCCCATCTGCCCGGGATCGATCGCCGGGCGCTGCACGCCCAGGCGCTGCCAGCGGTCTGCGCCCACGTCGTAGAGCAGGTACTCGCCCGGCTGGCGGTCGGAGTACGAACGCACCAGCAGCCGGCGCGGCTTGTCGCAGGGTCGGCAGCTCAGCAGATTGATGCGGCCGGGCAGGGCAGCGTCCACCTTGACCTGCAACGCCTTCATGGCGGTTGCCAGCCAGACCTGGGTGCGGCCGTCGGTGAGCAGATTCAAGCCCAGCAGTTGTCCGGTGTCGCGGTCGATCACCGCGCCGAAGTTGCTGTCGAAGCCCGGCACCGAGACCATCGGCTGGGCTGCCAGCCGGCCAGTGGCCGTGTCCAGCAGGCGGATGCCGGACACGCCGGTCCCATCGTCGGTCTGGGTCACGTAGAGCTGCCCCCCACCGTCAACGAAGGCCGGCCAGTAGGGCGCGTCCAACCACGGGAAGCGGGCGATCTCGCGCCAGCGTTTGTCGACCAGATCCTGCCAGTAGAGCGTGTACTGGCCGTTCTTGCTGGCCATGGCTGCACGGGGCGTGCCTTGGTGGTCGAACCACCACGCCTTCACATCGGCGGGTGCGTTGTCGAGCAGTGAACTGCGCTGGCCTGTCCGGGCATCGAGCTTGATCGGCCGCAGTGCGCTGAAGTCGCGGTTGTTGTCGTACATGCGCTCACCGACGATCAACTCGTCGCTGCCCGCCTTGCCGATGGCCAACAAGTCGTGGTTGGCCTCCAGCGGCGCAGTGCCTTGGGCCGCGAAGAACATGCCGTTCTTCCATTCGCGCTTGATCAGCAGCCTCAGTTGTTCGCCATCACGCTGCACGGACATCAGGCCGGCGCCCTTGTAGATGGCCTCGCGGCTGCGGTCCAGGTTGTCGTCGACTTCGAACACCAGCAAATCGTCGTTGACCCACCTGACACCTTGAACGTCATGCTTGCTGAACGCCGCCACCACCTTGGCCGGCTCCTTGTCGTCGAGGTCACTGACCACCAGCACGGCCCGCTCGCCAGGGCGCACCACCTGTGCCGCCAGCCAGCGACCGGAGGGCGACAGCGCCGCATCCTGGAGCCGGGCGGGCTGGAAGAAGGCCTCCACCGGTGGCGGCTTCAAGTTGGGCGGGCTGCGCCCCGCGGTTTGCGCCAGGCCGTTGAACGCCGGCAGGCTGATCGCCAGACAGGCTGCGGCGAGGCGCAGTCGAGACTTCGATGTCATCGGTTTCAACGCCCTCAAGTGGTTTGCCGGCAAGCCTATCGCAGCGCCACGCCGTGGCGTCCCGCTTCGGGAAAACCCCAAATGCCAAGATGGAAGTGGCAGACAAAATACAGGCTGTATACATAAATTCGGTCAAAGGCCTGCCCATGTCCCACTTCCCGCTGAATGCCTGGTACGCCGCCGCCTACGACGTGGAGTTGAAGCGCAGCCTGCTGCCGCGCACCATCTGCAACAAGAAGATGGTGTTTTACCGGCAGCTCGATGGCACGCCGGCGGCACTTGAAGACGCCTGCTGGCACCGCCTGCTGCCGCTGTCGATGGGCCGGTTGGAGGGTGACGAGGTGGTCTGCGGCTACCACGGTCTTGTATTCAATGCCGAGGGCCGCTGTACGCACATGCCCTCGCAGGAGACCTTGAACCCGTCAGCCTGCGTGCGCAGTTTTCCGGTGGTGCAAAAGCACCGCTTCGTCTGGGTGTGGCCGGGGGATGCCCTGCTCGCCGATCCGGCGCTGATCCCCGATCTGCACTGGAACGACGACGCCGACTGGACCGGCGACGGCAAGATGATCCATGTGAAGTGCGACTACCGGCTGGTGGTCGACAACCTGATGGACCTGACGCACGAGACCTTCGTGCACGGCGGCAGCATCGGCGACCAGGCGGTGGCCGAGGCGCCGTTTGTGGCCACCCATGGCGACCGCTTCGCCACCGTCACCCGCTGGATGGAGAACATCACGCCACCGCCGTTCTGGGCCGGGCAGATCCGCCATGCGCGTGACTACGTCGGCCCGGTCGACCGCTGGCAGATCATCCGTTTCGAGGCACCCTGCACCGTGGCCATCGACGTGGGCGTGGCGGTGGCGGGCACCGGCGCCAAGCCTGTCGATGGTCGGCCGGGCGACCGCAGCCAGGGCGTCAACGGCTACGTGCTCAACACCATCACACCCGAGACCGACGGCAGTTGCCATTACTTCTGGGCCTTTGCGCGCAACTACTGCCTCAACGAGCAGCGCATCACGCACGAGCTGCGCGAGGGCGTGTCGGGCATCTTCCGCGAGGACGAGGCGGTGCTCGAAGCCCAGCAGCGCGCCATCGAAGAGCATCCCGACCACCAGTTCTACAACCTCAACATCGACGCCGGCTCGATGTGGGCGCGCAAGCTGATCGACCGGCAGGTGGCCGCCGAAGGCCCGGCCCCGGGCGCGCGCAGCATTCCGCTGCGGGTGGCATGAGCGTGGCCCTGAAGGCCGCTGCGCCCGTGCGGGATGCCGATGCCGATGAGGGCGGTGGCTCGCAGACCGTGCGCGCGCAGTTGCGCTTGCGCGAGCTGATCCTGGGCGGTGAGCTGGCGCCGGGCGTGCGCATCCCCGAGCTGGCCCTGGTCGAGCGGCTGGGCGTCTCGCGCACGCCGGTGCGCGCCGCGCTGGTGCGGCTGGCCGAGGAGGGGCTGCTCGAGGCGCTGGCCGGCGGTGGCTTCGCGGTGCGTGATTTTTCCGAGACCGACATCTGCGACGCGATCGAGCTGCGTGGCACGCTGGAAGGCCTGGCCGCACGGCTGGCGGCCGAGCGCGGCGCCCCGGCGCTGGTGCTGGCCGCGCTGCGCGACAGCGTCGAGCGCATCGACGAGCTGCTGGCGCCGCCGGTGCTCAGCGCCGCGGCCTTCGAGGCCTACATCGAGCAGAACGGGCGCTTTCACCGGCTGCTGGCCGAGGCCGCTGGCAGCGTGCTGGTGCAGCGCCAGATCGAGCGCGTGGTGACGCTGCCGTTCGCCTCGCCCAACGGCTTCGTGATGCTGCGCGCCAGTGGTGCCGATGCGCGTGATGCGCTGGTGGTGGCGCAGTCGCAGCACCGTGCGGTGCTCGATGCCATCGCCCGCCGCGAGGCCGCCCGTGCCGATGCGGTGATGCAGGAGCATGCCCGGCTGGCCCACGCCAACCTGCGCGGTGCGCTGCAGAGCCAACAGGGCCTGCTGAGCCTGCCCGGTGCGCGGCTGATCCGCCATGCCGGGCGCTGAGCCTGACCATCCCTTCACCCCAACGCCCAGGACCGACCGCCCATGCGCTCCACCCAGGACTGGCGGCGCGCCACCGTGCGCCGCATCACCCCGCTCAGCCCCACGGTGCGCGAGCTGCAGATCGTGCCCGAGGGCGGCTGCGAGCGCTACGCACCGGGCAGCCACCTGCAGTTGCGCCTGCCGCTGGCGGACGGCCGCACGCTGACCCGCAGCTACTCGCTGGTCGGCCTGCCCGATGGCAGCGGCGCCTGGCGCATCGCGGTCAAGCGCTGCGAGCCCAGCCGTGGTGGTTCGGCCGCCGTGCATGCGCTGGCCGAGGGCACGGTGATCGAGGTGCTGCCGCCACAGAACCACTTCGAGTTGTCGAGCCGGGCGCCGCAAACCCTGCTGGTGGCCGGCGGCATCGGCATCACGCCGCTGGTGGCCATGGCCCAGGCGCTGGTGGCGCGCGGGGCCGATCTGCGCCTGCTGTATGCCGCGCGCAGCGAGGCCGAGCTGGTCTATGTCGACACGCTGCGTGCGCTGCTGGGCGATCGGCTGCAGACCTTCGTCAGCGCCGCCGGCCAGCGGCTGGAGCTGACCACTGAACTGGCGCGCCTGCATCCGCAGGGTGAACTGCTGCTGTGCGGGCCGTCGGCGCTGATCCGCGATGCCCAGCAGGCCTGGCAGGCTGCCGGCCGGCCGGCGCATGGCCTGCGCTTCGAGACCTTCGGCGCCGATGCCACCGCGGCCGAGCCGTTCTGGGTGAAGCTGCCGCGCCATGGCCTGCAGTTCGACGTGCCCACCGACCAGACGTTGCTGCAGGCGCTGGAGGCGCATGGCATCGACACCCTCAGCGATTGCCAGCGCGGAGAATGCGGCTTGTGCGCGATGGACGTGATCGAGGTGCAGGGCCGCATCGACCACCACGACGTGTTTCTCGGCCCGGCCGAGCGCGCCGCCGACCACCGCATCTGTGCCTGCGTGTCGCGCGTGCGTGGCGGCGGCCTGGTGCTCGACACCGCATTTCGACCCGACCCCCGCTGACCCCGCCCACGCCGGGCCGCCCCACCAGCTGTCCAGGCGCTTCAGGCCTGCGCCCTGCCGGCCCCATCACAATGCCGCTCGATCATCGACCCGAGGTCGATCCACTTTTTCAAGGAGACACCATGAGCCTTCGCACCACCCCGCCTTTCCGCGCCGACCATGTGGGCAGCTTTCTGCGGCCCAAATACCTGCTGGACGCGCGTGAGCAGTACTTCGTCAAGAAGGAAATCAGCGCCGAGCAACTGCGCGCGGTCGAAGACCAGGCCATCACCGAGATCGTGAAGTTCCAGCAGGACGTGGGCCTGCAGAGCATCACCGACGGCGAGTTCCGCCGCACCTACTTCCACATCGATTTCCTGGAGCAACTGGGTGGTGTGAAGACCGACATTCCGGTGACCGTCAAGCGCGCCGATGGCAGCGAAGAGCTGGCGCCGCCGGTGATCCGCGTGATCGACAAGGTGCGCCACGTCAAGGACATCCAGCGCGCCGACTTCGAGTACCTGAAGAGTCAGGTGGCGGCCGGCCTGACGCCCAAGGTGACGATCCCGTCGCCCACCATGCTGCACTTCCGCGGTGGCCGCGCCGGCATCAGCCGCGAGGCCTACCCCGAGCTGGACCCGGCGTTCTACGACGACGTGGCCAAGGCCTACGGCGACGAACTGCAGAGCCTGTTCGATGCCGGCTGCCGCTACGTTCAGATGGACGACACCAACCTGGCCTACCTGTGCGACGAGAAGATGCGCGAGGCAGCCCGCCTGCGCGGTGACGACCCCAACGAGCTGCCGCACCGCTACGCCGGCTTCATCAACAAGGTGGTGGCGCACAAGCCGGCCGGCATGACGCTGGCGATGCACCTGTGTCGCGGCAACTTCAAGAGCACCCACGCGGCGGCCGGCAACTACGAGCCGGTGGCCGAGGCGCTGCTCTCGGAGATGAAGCTCGACGCCTTCTTCATGGAGTACGACGACGAGCGCAGCGGCGACTTCAAGCCCCTGCGTTACCTGACCGCGGGCAAGATCGTGGTGCTGGGCCTGGTGACCACCAAGTTCGGCGAGATGGAGAGCAAGGACACGCTGAAGCGCCGCATCGACGAGGCCGCCAAGTACGCGCCGCTCGACCAGCTGTGCCTCAGCCCGCAGTGTGGCTTCTCCAGCACCGTGCATGGCAACAACATCGCGGTCGAAGCCCAGCGCGCCAAGCTGCGGCTGGTGGTGGAGACGGCCCAGGAGGTATGGGGCTGAACAAACCGAAGCGAATGGAACGCGCAAAGCCCGCCCTGTCTCGATCAAGGCACGGCTTGCGGTTTTGTCCGCCGGTCATGCCAGGCTTCAGGTAGTGCCGCCAAGCGGCACGCGGCGGCCCGATCAGAGCGCGATGGCGTGCTGGTACAGCCGGGTCGAACGCGCGCCCGAGCGGCAGAACATCAGCAGCGGCTGCGGCAGTTCACCCAGCAGCCTGGCCATCGCGGCGATCTGCTCGGGCGACTGATAACCGCCGTCCACCGGCAGGTGGCGGTATTGCAGGCCGGCGGCCTTGGCCGCGGCCTCGATCGCGGCGCTGGTCGGCTGGTCGGGGCCATGCTCGAAATCGGGCCGGTTGTTGACCACGCTCTTGAAGCCGATGCGGGCCGCCTCGGCCATCGCCTCGGGCGTGAGTTGCGGCGCCACGCAGATGGTGTCAGCGATCGGGCGCAGCGCCAGGGTGGTGTGGGTGTGCATGGCTGGCAAGCTTACTTCGACAGCGCCGCCTTCACGGCCGCCGACACCGCGCCCATGTCGGCCTTGCCGGCCAGCTGCGCCTTCACCGCACCCATCACCTTGCCCATGTCGCCGGGGCCCGACGCACCCAGGTCGGCCACGATGGCCGCCACTGCGGCGCTGACCTCTTCGGCCGACAGGCGCGCCGGCAGGTAGGCCTGCAGCACGGCGAGTTCGGCGGTTTCCTTGTCGACCAGGTCAGTGCGGCCGGCCGACTGGAACGCGGCGATCGAATCCTTGCGCTGCTTGATGGTCTTGTCGACGATGGCGACGATGGTGGCGTCGTCGAGCACGATGCGCTCGTCCACCTCGCGCTGCTTGATCGCAGCCAGCAGCATGCGGATGGTCGACAGGCGGTCGGCCGCCTTGGCGCGCATGGCGGTCTTCATGTCCTCGGTGATCTGGTCTTTGAGTGTCATGGTCGTCGGCTTTCGGGTCGGGGAATGAAAAACGCCCGCTGCGGCGTCCCGCGCGGGCGTCTGTCCTGGCGTGCAGGCTCAGTACAGCTTCTTTGGGAAAAAGCTCAGTAGAGCTTCTTCGGCAACTGCATGCTGCGCACGCGCTTGTAATGACGCTTGACCGCGGCCGCCTTCTTGCGCTTGCGCTCGGCGGTGGGCTTCTCGTAGAACTCGCGAGCCCGCAGATCGGTGAGAAGGCCCAGCTTCTCGATCGTGCGCTTGAAGCGACGCAGTGCTACGTCGAACGGCTCGTTTTCCTTGACGCGAATCGTGGTCATGTAATCAAAAAATCCTAGGGTGAGTTTGCGCGGGTTTCCTGGGTCAGTCGCATTCCGGCCGGAATGTTCGATACATGCTCGAAACATCTTCGATGCAAGTTCAATTTTGCCAGGCTGGGAAATCCACGCACGGTTTGCCAGCAAAGCGGGGATTCTACTTCGAAAATGCGGGCATTGCCAATAACTGCCAGGGCGCCCGCTCACACTGCCAGCGCCGCGGCCTCGGCCGCCAGCGCCTGGCCGCAGGCCGAGGCGCTGGCCCAGGCCCACTGGAAGTTGTAGCCGCCCAACCAGCCGGTCACGTCCACCACCTCGCCGATGAAGTGCAGCCCGCGCTGCCGCTTGCTGGCCATGGTGCGTGAATCCAGTTCACGCGTGTCGACGCCGCCGGCCGTCACCTCGGCCTTGCGCCAGCCCTCGGTGCCGCTGGGGGTGATCTGCCAGTGTGTCAGCGAGTTGGCCAGACGCTGCAGGTCCTTGTCGCGCAGCTCGGGCATGGGCCGACTGGCATCCAGATCCAGGGGCGCCAGCCAGGCCTCGGCCAGGCGCTGCGGCAGGGCCGTGGCCAGCACGTTGCCCAGTTGCCGGCGTGAGTTGAGCTTGGCCTCGCGCAGCCAGGCGGCGGTGTCCTGGCCGGGCAGCAGGTTCAGGCTCAGCGCCTCGCCGGGCCGCCAGTAGCTGGAGATCTGCAGCACGGCCGGACCGCTCAGCCCGCGGTGGGTGAACAGCAGGTCTTCGACGAAGCGGCCCTTGTGTCGCCCGCTGCCGGTGGCGATGTCCACCGCCAGCGAGGCGCCGGCCAACGGCACGAATGGCGCCCAATCCGCGGCATCGAAGGTCAGCGGCACCAGGGCCGGGCGGGGCTCGACGATCTTGTGGCCGAACTGCCGCGCCAGCCGGTGGCCGAAGTCGGTGGCGCCGATCTTCGGGATCGACAGACCGCCGGTGGCCACCACCAACTGTGCCGCGCGCACAGAGCCGCTGTCGGTGGTCAGCTCGAAACCGGCGTCGATGGCGCGCACGGCGCCCACCGCACAAGGCTGCCAGCGCTGCACGCCGCCAGCCTGGCATTCGGTGAGCAGCAACTGGATGATCTGCTCGGCCGAGTTGTCGCAGAACAGCTGGCCCTTGTGCTTCTCGTGGAAGCCGATGCCGTGCTGCTGCACCAGCGCGATGAAATCGGCCGGCGTGTAGCGCGCCAGTGCCGAGCGGCAGAAGTCGGGGTTGGCCGACAGGAACTGCGCCGGCGTGGTGTCGCGGTTGGTGAAGTTGCAGCGCCCGCCGCCCGAGATGCGGATCTTCTCGGCCAGCTTCTCGGCATGGTCGATGAGCAGCACCTTCAGGCCGCGTTGGCCGGCGATGCCGGCACAGAACAGGCCGGCGGCCCCGGCGCCCAGCACGATCACGTCGAAGGGGGGCGGGGGGGCGACGGACATGGCGCGCGATTATCGGCGCGCCGGCGTGCTGACGCCTCAGGCGCGCTGGCCCTGCACCGCGCCGGCGGCCAGCCTGTCCAGCGCGCGCAGCAGCAGCTCCGTCTGCCGGTCCAGCGGTGCCGGGCCGGGTTTTTCGCCGGCCAGCACCGCCTGGATGTAGACGGCCACCGTGGCCGCGTCGATCTGGCGCGGCAGCAGCGGCATCTCGGCCAGCACGCCGTCTTGCGCCGGGCACGACAGGTCGGCCTGCCACTGGCCGCCCAGCCAGACGTCCATCTTGGGGCAGCGGCGCGGATCGGCCGCGGGCTCACCCTCGGTGCCGCGCAGCAACATCAGATCGGCGCCGCTGCGTCGCGCCAGGTCGGCGATCAACACGCCGAATTCAGGGTGGGTATGGCTGGCCAGTCGCAGTGCCGGTGCGTCGACCACCGGCTGCAGCAGCTTGGCGATGGTGTGGCCTGCGTTGCGCAGGCCCACCACCCAGCGCACATCCAGCAGGCGCTGCAGGGGCGGGCAGAGCGCCTCGGTGGTGATGAAGGCCGGCTCGCGCCGGTGCCAGCGTTCGTGCACCGTGGCTGCGTCATCGGCCGGCGGCAGCGCCAGGGCCTGGAAGATCTCGGCGCTGGTCACCCGAGCCGGGTCGTGCCGCGGGCCGTGCACCAGCACCTGCGCTCCTTCCTGCGCCAGGCGCAGGGCCAGCAGCGGCGTCAGGTTGGGCAGGCGGCGCGCGCCGTTGTAGCTGGGGATCACGATCACCGGCCGGTCGCTGTGCAGCGCCAGGCAGCGCGCCTGGGTGGCCTGGGCAAAGCCCAGCAACTCGTCGACGGTCTCACCCTTGATGCGCATGGCCAGCGCGAACGCGCCCACCTCGAGGTCGGTGACCTCGCCGTCGAGCACCTGGCCCATCAGGTCGGCGGCGGCCTCGATGTCCAGCGAGCGTGCGCCCTCGTGGCCGCGGCCGATCTCCCGGATGTACTGTGCGATGCCCATGCTGCAATCTCCGCGTTTGACGCAGTCAGCGCGACGCAAGTTTCGGGCCGCCGTGCAACCGCCTGGCAACTTTGGTTGGCGCCCGAAGCCGGGTTAGCACAGTCTGCCGGTTTTGCTGGCTTGAAATACCCATTGATGCGCCGCCAACGGCTGCGATGCTGCACAAACTGCAAGGCCTGCGGTGGGTATCATCGAATCTAGGGGGAGTTGACCCATCCTGCTTGCCGGGGGGCAGGTGGCTCCCCAGAATCAAGTCGTTGCTCGCTTGCCCGCCTGCCGCCATAACGCCCCACCACCATGACCGCTGCCACCGCCATCGAGCGCTTCGACGCACCGCCTCAGGTGCCGGTTGCTGGCGCTGCGCTGGATGCTGTGCTGGCCCAGGCCCTGCTCTCGCAGGCTCAGCAACAGGGGTTGGCCCTGGGCGTGAAGACGGCTGACGACGGCCGCTACGTGATGGTCAATGCGGCGCTGGCGGCGCTGCTGGGCGGCGATCACACCAACCTCGTCGGTCGCACCGACGCCGAGTTGCTCGACCCCGCCACCGCGACCCTGCTGCGGGCCGCCGACCAGACCGCGCTGGCGCAAGGCGATCCGCTGGCCAGCGATCACCGGTTCGACCTGCGCGGCGAGCGGCGCGAGTTCAAGGTGCTGCGCGTGGCGGGCACGCAGGGCGAGCGCCGCCTGCTGTGCAGCCTGTGGCAAGACCTGGCGCCGCAGCGCCAGCGCGACAGCCAGCTGCGCGTGGCGCTCGACCAGCTCGAGCAGCAGCAGAAGGCCAACGACGCCTTGCGCCACGATCTGGCCGAACAGGCGTTGCGCGACCAGGCCAGCGGCCTGAACAGCCGCGCCCACTTCGACGACCAGATGCGCCGCGAGCTCGACTTGTCCACGCGCGAACACCGCGAGTTCGCACTGGTCTACATGGCGCTGGACCACTACAGCGAGCCGGTGCGTGCGCTGGGCGCACGCGCGCATGAGCGCATCTGCGAGGCCATGGGCCGGCTGCTGCGTGGCAACACCCGGGCAATGGATGCCTCATGCCGCATGGACGAGCAGCACTTTGCCGTGCTGCTGTCGGGCGTGGGCCTGGCCACCGCCCATTCGCGCATGGAAGGCCTGCGCCGCCAATGCGCCACGCAGATCGTGATGCTCGATGGCCAGGAGCTGGGCTTCACCGTGGCGATGGGCGTGGCCAGCTTTCCGCACACGGCCCATGGGCACGACGAGTTGATCACCGCCTGCACCGCAGCGCTGGCCGAGGCCCAGCGCCGCGGCGGCAACACGGTGGCCCTGGCCAGCATCCGCTTCGAGCCGGGTTGAGCGGGCCACGGGCCGGTTGGCCGGGCCCGCCGGCGCTCAGCCGGTCACGCTGCTGAAGCCGCGCCAGGCCATGTAGCTGGCCAGGCCGTACAGCAGGAAGGCAAACACCTTCTTCAACTGCTTGGTGTTCATCGCGTGCGCGGCGCGCGCGCCCAGCGGCGCCATCAACACGCTGGCCACGGCGATCACCGCCAACGCCGGCAGCATCAGGTAACCCACGCTGCCGGGCACCTGCTGCGGCAGGTTCCAGCCGGCGACCACGTAGCCCACGGTGTTCGCCAGCGCGATCGGAAAGCCCAGCGCCGCACTGGTGGCCACCGCGTTGTGCATGGCCACATTGCACCAGGTCATGAAGGGCACCGAGATGAAGGCACCCCCGGCGCCCACCAGCCCCGAAATCAGGCCGATGAAGCCCCCCGCGGCGGTGGCGCCCACCGGCCCGGGCATCTGGCGGCTGGGCTTGGGCTTGCGGTCGATCAGCATCTGCGTGGCCGAGAAGCCGACGAAGGCGGCGAATACCAGCGCCAGCGTCGAGCCCTTGATCAGCGAGAACAGGCCGGCGCCCGACAGCAGCCCACCGATGACGATGCCCGGCACCAGCCGGCGCACCAGTTCCCAGCGCACGGCGCCACGCTGGTGATGTGCGCGCACGCTGGAGATCGAGGTAAACAGGATGGTGGCCATCGAGGTGGCGATGGCCATCTTCACCGCCAGCCCGGGTTCGATGCCGCGGTTGTTGAAGATCATCGTCAGGAACGGCACCATCAGCATGCCCCCGCCGATGCCCAGCAGGCCGGCCAGGAAGCCGGTGCACACCCCCAGCAGCAGCAGTTCCAGCACGAGGGGCGTATCGAGAAAGGACATCAGGTCTCCGGGGTGTCGAGCAAGGCGGTCACCGTGGCCCATTCGGCGGCGGTGACAGGGGTGATGGACAGGCGGTTGCCCGGCTTGAGCAACTGCATCGTGGCCAGTTCGGGGCGCTGGCGCATCGCGCGCAGCGGCAGCAGGCGCGTCTGTTTGACCAGTGCCACGTCGACCAGCAGCCAGCGCGGCGCGTCGGCCTGCGACTTGGCGTCGAAGTAGGGGTTGGCCGGCTCGAACTGGGTGGGGTCGGGGTAGGCCGTACTGGCCACGCGCGCCAGCCCCGCCACACCGGGCTCGGCACAGGACGAGTGGTAGAACAGCACGCCATCGCCCACGCGCATGGCGTCGCGCATGAAGTTGCGCGCCTGGTAGTTGCGCACGCCGACCCAGGGCACGCGTTGGCCCGGCGCGCGGGCCAGATCCGCGATCGAGCACTCGGTGGGCTCGCTCTTCATCAGCCAGTACTGTGGCTGGGCGCTGCTGGGCATGGAGAAAGGGGGGGTGTCCGTTGCGAACCGTGAACCGCATTCCTGATCCCAAGTGGGAGATCAGGTGGGCGAGGTCAGCGAGGCTTCGGGTTCATCTGACGCGAGACGATCACACCAGCCTCGCAATGTTCCAAGCCCTGGCTCAATGAGCATCGGATCAAGGAAATATAAAGCCCACGAAACGCAACGGACGTCGCCATTCTAGGCATGCCCGAAGCCCCTTGTAGCGTCGAATTTCTCACAGCAACTGGCCGTTGGGGCCCAGCACGCTGTCGATGCGGCGGATCAGGTGCTCGACGTCCATCTCGCCGTCGGCCACGACGGTGTTGGCCGTGGGTGCGGGCACTGGCGCATGGGCCTGTTCGGCGCGCTGGTAGGCCAGGTTCAGCGCGGTCAACACGGCGATGCGCTCACGCGCCTTGACCTTGCCGGCGTCGCGGATGGCGCTCATCTCGCGGTCGACGATGGCCACCGCTTCGCGCAGCAGGGCTTCGCCATCGGGCGGGCAGGCCAGCATGTAGCTCTGGCCGAGGATGGTGGCTTCGATCTGCTTCATGGGGCGTCCGGTTCATGCTGGGCCGGCGGCGACAGCGCCGAGGCCACGGCAGGCGCTGCAGATGGCTCGGCAGGCAGGCGGTCGAGCAGCGCATCGATGCGCGCGCGGGCCGCGGCCAGGCGCGAGCGCAGGCTGTCGCGCTCGCTGGTCACCGTGCCCAGCTGGGTTTCGAGCAGCGTATTGGTGCGCTGCAGTTCTTCGTGGCGCAGCACCAGGCGTTCGATCCGCTCGGCGAGATCATCGAGTCTTGACATGGCCTGGCGCCGCCTCCTGTTGATCGTGCCATTGTAGGTGCCGGGTTGCACGCGGCCACCCCGGGGTGTGGGGCGCCGCCGTCAGCGGCGTGCCAGCACGGCTGCGTTAGGATGGACGCTGTTGGTGCTCTGGCCGCCGTTCGCAGCGGCCAGGTTAAACGGGAAGCAGGAAGGTCGTCGCCCACAGGCGTCAACCCAACCTGCGCTGCCCCCGCAACGGTAAGCGGACGTGGCCGATCCTTGACGGGTGAAGCCGCCGCTCCTGTGTCTGACGCCACTGGCCGTGTCCACGGTCGGGAAGGCCACAGGGGTTGTCTCCGCCAGCCCGGATACCGGCCAGCAAGGTGGTGTGTCGGCCTCGTGCCGCACGCCGTAGGGTGCGTGGCTGCGGGGAAGCAGCCATGCACGATCTGCCTTGGTTGCTTCTCAACATGTCGATTCTTTTTCCGGGCCTTCGCGCCCGCCGGCCCGTGGCCGCCACGATGGCCGTGGTCTGCTGCGCCTGCGTCACTGCCGTGGGGGCCCAGACGGGCACCGCGGCCGATACCGTGGTGGTCACCGCCACCCGCACTGCCCAGCCCCTGTCACGGGTGCTGGCCGATATCTCGGTGCTCGAGCGTGATGCCATCGAGCGCAGCGGCGCCAGCTGCGCCGCCGATCTGCTGGCCCAGTTGCCGGGCGTGCAGTTCGCCCGCAACGGCGGGCCTGCGGGGGTCACCAGCGTGTTCATCCGTGGCGCCGAATCGCGCCACGCCGCCGTCTACATCGATGGCCTGCGGGTCGATGGCCAGGCCACCGGCGGCGCGCCGTGGGAGCTGCTGCCGATCGACCAGATCGAGCGCATCGAGGTGCTGCGCGGCCCGGCCGCCGCGGTGTACGGCTCGGACGCGGTGGCCGGCGTGGTGCAGTTGTTCACCAAGCGCGGCAGCGGCCCGTTGCAGGCCCGCGCGGCACTGTCGGTGGGCACGCGGGACACACTGCAAGGCAGCGCAGCCATCAGCGGCGCGACCGGCGTGTTGGACTACGCGCTGACCGCCTCGCACGGTCGCAGCCAGGGCTTCAACGCCCGCGCCACCGCCACGTCCAACCCCGATGACGATGGCTGGCGCCGCAGCGGCGTGCAGGCCCGGCTGGGTGCACAACTGGCGCCGGGTCATCGCGTCGACGCCGCGCTGCTGGCCAGCAACCTGTGGGGTCAGTACGACCAGAGCCGCACCGCCGACGACGTGTCGCGCCAGGCGCTGCGCACCGCCAACCTGAGCTGGCACGGCCAGTGGTCGGCCGAGTCCGATACGCGGCTGCAGCTGGGTGAATCACGCAACACCTACGAGTCGCAGCCGTCGTTCTACCGGACCGAGACCACGCTGCGCAACTTCGTGCTGCAGCAGGGGCAGCGCTTCGGAGTGCACCGGCTGGACCTGACGCTGGAGCGCAAAGAAGACGAACTGCTGAACCCCGCCACCGCGTTCTCGGCCACGCTGCAGGGCGCGCGCCACCAGGACGCGCTGGCGCTGGGCTGGCAGGCCGAGCTCGGTGGCCACGCCTGGCAGGCCCACCTGAGGCACGACCACGACAGCGAGTTCGGCGGCCAACCCACCGGCAGCCTGGCCTGGGGTTGGCAGTGGGCGCCGGCCTGGCGGCTGATGGCATCGGCGGCCACGTCGTTTCGCGCACCCACGCTGTACCAGCGCTTCAGCGAGTATGGGGTGGCTGATCTGGCGCCCGAGAAGGGGCGCAATCTTGAGCTGGGGCTGCGCTGGGCGCAGGCCGGCACCGAGTTCAGCGCCACCGCCTGGCGCAACCGGGTGCGCCAGCTGATCCTGTTCGGCGCGGCCGGGCCTTGCGCCTCCGCCTTTGGCTGTTATGAGAATGCCGGCCAGGTGCGCTACGAGGGCCTCACGCTGGCGGGCCGCGGCAAGCTGGCGGGTCTGGCGCTGCACGGCTCGGTGGATTGGCACGACCCGCGCAACCTCGACACCGACAAGCTGCTGGCGCGTCGTGCGCGCGCCTTTGGCAGCTTCGGCGCCGATACGCAATGGGCCGGCTGGGGCCTGGGGTTGGAACTGCAGGCCTCGGGCGGGCGCTTCGACAATGCGGCCAACACCCCGGCCCAGCGCATGGGCGGTTATGCGGTGGTCAACCTGCGCGCCGAGCGGGCCCTGACGCCCGACCTGACGTTGCACCTGCGCATCGACAACGCCGGTGACAAGGACTACCAGCTGGCGCGCACCTACCCGATGGCCGGCCGCAGCGCCCAGCTGGGCCTGCGCTGGCGCCTGCCGGGCTGATGCACTGAGCCTGCCCGAGCGCGCAACCTCATGGGCCTGACCGGTGCCCGCCTCACCGCCTTGGCGCTGGCCCTGCTGCTGGCGCTGGGGGTGGCCGTGGCCGCCGGCCTGGCGCTGGGCAGCGCCGGCTTCGACCTGGAGCTGATCGCCGCGCTGCGGGCGCCACGGGTGGCCGCCGCTGTGGGCGTGGGGGCGCTGCTGGCGCTGGCCGGTCTGGCGATGCAGGTGTTGCTGCGCAACCCGCTGGCCGATCCCTATGTGCTGGGCACCTCGGGCGGTGCGTCGGTGGGTGGCCTGCTGGCGCTGATGGCCGGCGCCAGCCTGTGGCTGGGCGCCGGCCTGGGCGCACTGGCCGCCGGCGGCCTGCTGCTGGCGCTGACGCGCGGCGCGCTGGCGTCCACTGACGACGCCTCGCCGCGGCTGGTGCTGACCGGCGTGATGCTGGCCTCGCTGTGCGGCGCGGTGGCCACGCTGCTGCTGGCGATCACGCCCGACCAGCAGCTGCGCGGCGCGATCTTCTGGCTGGTGGGTGATCTGTCGGGCGCGCAGGGCGGCCTGGGTTGCGGCGTGGCGGCGCTGGCCTTTGCCGCGCTGCTGATGGTGCGTGACACCGCCATCGACCGGCTGCAACTGGGCAGCGAGGTGGCTGCGCTGCTGGGCGAGCCGGTGCGCCGGCTGCGCCTGCTGCTGCTGGTCAGCGCCTCGCTGGCGGCGGGGCTGGCGGTGGCCAGCGCCGGGGCCATCGGCTTTGTCGGCCTGGTGGTGCCGCAGGCGCTGCGGCTGCTGGGCGTGCAGCGCATCCGCGACCTGGCCTGGATGAGCGCGGTGGGCGGCGCCACGCTGCTGACGCTGGCCGATCTGGTGGCGCGCACCGTGGTGGCGCCGCTGGAACTGCCGGTGGGCGCGGTGATGGCGCTGGTGGGCGCGCCGCTGTTCATCGTGGTGCTGACGCGGGGCACGCGATGACGGATTCGATGTCGGTCCGCACCGAGGCAACCGTCACCCCGCTGCTGGAGACCCGTGGCCTGAGCCTGCATGCGGCCGGCCGCTGCCTGCTGCAGGGCCTGGATTGGGTGGTGCGGCCGGGCGAGCGCTGGTGCGTGATCGGCCGCAACGCCGCCGGCAAGAGCACGCTGCTGCGTGCGCTGGCCGGGCTGGGCGTGCCGGCCCGCCAGGGCGAGGTGCGCTGGCTGGGCCGCGCGCAGGCCGACTGGCCGGCGGCCGACGCCGCCTGGGCGCGCGCCTACGCGCCGCAGCAGGCGGTCGACCGTTTTCCGCTCAGCGTGCAGCGCCTGCTGGACCTGTCGACCGTGCGGCCCGGCGCGCTGGACGCCAGCGCCGTGCTGGCCGACCTGGACGCGCAGTGGCTGGCCCAGCGTGGCGTGATGCAGCTGTCGGGCGGCGAGCGTCAGCGCATCGCACTGGCGCAATGCGTGCTGCAGGGCGCACCGCTGATGCTGATGGACGAGCCGGTGTCGTTCCAGGACCCGGCGCACCAGGCCCGGTTGGCGCGCTGGCTGGCGCGGCTGGTGGCGCCCGGCAGCGAGGCCGCGCTGATCGTCACCGCGCACGACGTGAACTGGATCGTGCGCACCGCCACCCATGTGCTGGCGCTGACCGGCGATGGCCGCTGGCAGGCTGGCCCCTGCGCGGCGCTGATCCAGGCGCCGCTGCTGCAGCAGGTGTACGGTTGCGGCTGGCGCGCGGTGGGCGGGATCTGGGTGGCCGAGTAGCGTGGTCGATGGGGTGCGTCGCTCAGCGCCGCGCCCGGTCGATCGCCTCGCACAGGGCCATCGCGCCGTCGATGAAGGCCGGCGACATGCGCGCCAGCCGATGGCCCTGCAACGTGACCACCCGACCGCCCTGGACCGCTGACACCCGGCCGAAGCGCTGCCAGCCTTCCAGGTGCGCCGGCTCGTTGGCCTCGGCACCGGTGACCACCACCTGCGGATCGGCGGCCACCGCGGCCTCCCAGCTGACCGTGGGCGTCAGCCCGGGCTGGCCGCCGAACACGTTGATGCCACCGCAGGCGGCGATGGCCTGGTCGATCAGGTGGCCGCGGTTCACCGTCATCAGCGGCTCGTGCCAGAGTTGGTAGAACACCCGCACCGGCGCGCGGTGGGCAAAAACCGCGCGCAGCGCATGCCAGCGGGCCTCGGTCGACGCGGCAGCGGCTTCGGCGGTGGCCTCGGTGCCAAACAATCGACCCAGCCGGCGCAGCGTGTCGGCGATGCCCTCGACGGTGTTGATCTCGTTGGTATAGACCGGCAGCCCCAGCGTCTGCAGGCGTTGCTGCTGGCGTGGGTTGAGGCCGCTGCGCCAGGCCAGCAACAGGTCGGGCTTGAGCGTGGCCATCGCCTCCAGGTTGATTGCGAAGGCATCGCCGATCACCGGCAACCGGGCGGCCTCGGGCGGGAATTCGCTGTAGCGCATCACGCCCACCAGCCGGTCGCCGGCGCCGGCGGCGAACACCAGTTCGGCCAGGTGTGGCGCCAGCGTGATGGCGCGCCGGGCCGGTGTCGGCAGGGTCAATACCTGGCCGGCGTCGTCGCGCACCGTCACCGGCGCGGCCCCGGCACCCAGCGCCGCGGCGCAGGCCAGCACCAGACCGAAGCGCAGACCCAGGCCACGCCGCGCCGTCATGCCGGCAGCTTCAGCGCGCGGCCGGTGTCGCACTGGGCGCGCACGCTGCAATCACGGCACTTCGGCGCGCGGGCGGTGCACACGTAGCGGCCGTGCAGGATCAGCCAGTGGTGCGCATCGCGCCGGTAGGCCGGCGGCACGCGCCGGTCGAGCTGCAACTCGACCGCCAGCGGCGTCTTGCCTGGCGCCAGACCGGTGCGGTTGCTGACGCGGAAGACATGCGTGTCCACCGCGTTGGTGGGCTCACCGAAGGCCACGTTGAGCACCACGTTGGCCGTCTTGCGGCCCACGCCGGGCAGGGCTTCCAGCGCCGCGCGGCTGCGTGGCACCTGGCCGCCGTGTTGGTCGACCAGCAGGCGGCAGGCCTGGATCAGGTGCCTGGCTTTGTTGCGGTACAGCCCGATGGTGCGGATGACCTCGGCCACGCCGGCCTCGCCCAGCGCCAGCATCTGCTGCGGCGTGTGGGCGACGAGAAACAAGCGCCGCGTGGCCTTGTTGACGCTGACGTCGGTGGCCTGGGCCGACAGCAGCACGGCGGCCAGCAGCTCGAACACCGAGGTGTATTCCAGCTCGCTGGCCGGTTGCGGATTGGCTGCCGAGAGGGTGGCGAAGAAGGTGTCGATGTCTGCAGGCTTCATGGGCTGGGCCGGTTGATCGGTACGACGACGGTGCGCGATCTGAACAGCGGCACGGCCTGCACCAGCAGGATGCCGCCCAGGATCATCGCGCAGCCCGCCAGGCCGGAGGCGGTCAGCCGGTCGCCCATCAGCACGGCGCCGAACAGGGCGGCAAACAGCGTTTCCGACGACAGGATGATCGCGGCATCGGCCGGCGGCGCGTGGCGCTGGCCCACCACCTGCAGCGTGAAGCCCACGCCCACCGACAGGATGCCGGTGTAGGCGATGGCGCCGGCGGCGATGCGCAGGCCATCGGCGCTGATCGGCTCGCTGGCCAGCGCCATCACGCCGCTGATCAGCGCGCAGACGACGAACTGGCCGCAGGCCAGCAGGTAGGCGCCGCGCAGCCGGTTGGCCACCTGGCCGACCAGCAGCACATGCACGCTCCACGGCAGCGCGCTGGCCAGCACCCAGGCATCACCCGCCGACAGCGATTGCAGCGCGCCGGCGCCGGTCAGCAGCCAGGTGCCTGCCAGGCAGCCCGGCACCGCCACCCACACCGTCCAGTGCGGCACCTGGCGCTGGAACAGCCAGGCCAGCAGCGGCACCAGCGGCACGTACAGCGCGGTCAGGAAGCCGGCGTTGGTCACGCTGGTGCTCATCAGGCCGATCTGCTGCATCACCACGCCGATGCACAGCAGGCTGCCGAGCAGGGCAATCCACGCCGCATGCGCCCGGCCAGGCGGCTGGCCCGCCGCACGCAGGCCTTGCCACTCGTGCCAGGCCAGCGGCGCCACCACCAGCGCGCCCAGCACGAAGCGCAGGCTGGTGAAACTGAGCGGCCCGACGCCGGCCATGCCCTGCACCTGGCCGACGAAGGCCGAGCCCCAGATCAACGCGGCCAGCAGCAGCAGGCCGTTGGCCTTCATGCGAGACATTGGAGCCCCTCGTCCGACGGGTACGTCGGCCGGTCCCCCGAGGGGACCCGGGCCGGCTTGGTGAGCTGAGGCCGGACACAGACAGTCCCTGCGGACTGTTTGTGCCTGCCGAAGGCCACCGGCCTGCGGACGGTGGCGGCCCGGCGCTCGACCCGGCGGCTCATTTGCCCCCCTTCGTTGTTTGCCGGGCGCGGGCGCGTGCCAGCGCGGCCTCGATCACCTCGCGCTTGCGCGCCAGCACCGCCGGATCGGTGTGCTGGCTGTGGGCAGGCAGGTCGGCCAGCTTGGCCGTGGCCTTGGCGGCCAGGCGGTCGTCGTGCTCGCGCTGGGCGCGCTGGGTGCGCAACTGGTGGAACTGGTAACGATCACGCGCCTCCTCGGCCTGCGGCGTGCTCCAGGCTCGCCAGCCCGTCTGGTCACCGCTGACGGGTACGAGCGCGATGCAGTCGACCGGGCAGGCCGGCAGACACAGCTCGCAGCCAGTGCACTGGTTGTCGATCACCGTGTGCAAACGTTTGTGCGCACCCAGGATGCAATCGACCGGGCAGGCGTCCAGGCACAAGGTGCAGCCGATGCACCAGGCCTCGTCGATGACCGCCAGCAGGCGCGGGCCTTCGTCGCCACGATCGGTGTCCAGCGGCAGCACCGGTTGGCCGGTGAGTCGGGCCAGCCGCTCGATGCCCTCGGCACCGCCCGGCGGGCAGCGGTTGATGGCCGCCTCGCCGCCGGCGATGGCCTCGGCGTAGCGCCGGCAGTCGGGGTAGCCGCAGCGGGTGCACTGCGTCTGCGGCAAAGCGGCGTCGATCTGGTCGATCGACGCCGCTGAGGGCAGGTGCGGGGGGGCCGGGGCTTCGGTGGGCGTCACCGCCCGGATTATCCCTGGCGGGTCTTGCCGCCGCGCCGGTGCGCGCTGGCGCCTTCGGCCGGCTTGGCCGCGGCCTTGGGGGCTGCCGCCACGATGGGCGATGCGACAGGCGCTGCGGCCAAGGGTGCGGCCCTGGATACGGACTTGGCCTTCGCCTTGACGGTCACCGGGGCCACGGCCACGGGTGCCACCACCGGCGCCGGCTTGGCCGCCGCCTTGCGCACCGGGGCACGCTTGGGCGCAGCAACGGCGGCCTGCGCCCGTGCTTGCACCGGGGCCACCATGGCGGCCATCGCAGCTTCGGGGGCGGCGGTGCGTGCCACTTCAGGCGTCACCGTCACCGGGTTGTAGCGGCGGATGAAGTCACGCACCACCGGGTAGGCCATGTCGCGCCAGCGGCGGCCCGAGAAGATGCCGTAGTGGCCCGCGCCTTCCACGTCGTAGTGGAACTGGCGCTCCTTGGGGATGCCGGTGCACAGGCCGTGGGCGGCCTTGGTCTGGCCCGAGCCGGAGATGTCGTCCAACTCGCCCTCGACCGTCAGCAGCGCGCTGGTGGTGATGTCCTGCGGCCGCACGAGCGTGCCCTTGACCTCCCAGGTGCCGTTGACCAGCGCAAAATCCTGGAACACCAGCTTGATGGTCTCGAGGTAGTACTCGGCCGGCATGTCCAGCACCGCGTTGTACTCGTCGTAGAACTGGCGATGCTGCTCGGTCGAACTGTCGTCACCGCGGATCAGGTCGAGGAAGTAGTCGTAGTGCGACGTGAGGTGGCGGTCGGGGTTCATCGCCACGAAGCCGGTGTGCTGCAGGAAGCCCGGGTACACGCGGCGGCCGACACCGGGGAAGTTCGAGGGCACGCGGTAGATCACGTTGTTCTCGAACCACTCGAAGCTCTTGTCCGTGGCCAGGTTGTTCACCGAGGTCGGCGATTTGCGCGCGTCGATCGGGCCGCCCATCATCGTCAGCGTGCGCGGTGTGAACTCACCGTGCGTGGCCAGCAGCGACACCGCGGCCAGCACCGGCACGGTGGGCTGGCAGACCGAGATCACATTGACTTCGGGGCCCAGGTAGCGGATGAATTCCTGCACGTACTCGACGTAGTCGCTCAGGTGGAACGGGCCGGCTTCCAGCGGCACGGTGCGTGCGTCGGTCCAGTCGGTGATCAGCACCTTGTGATCACGCAGCAGCATGCGCACGGTATCGCGCAGCAGGGTGCTGTGGTGGCCCGACAGCGGTGCGACGACCAGCACCGTGGGCTGGTTCTTCATCACGTCGAGCACGGCCGGGTTGTCGGAAAAGCGCTTGAAGCGCAGCAGGCGACAGAACGGCTTGTTGATCGGCACCTGCTCCTGCACCGCCACCTCGATGCCGTCGACCGGCACGGTGCGGATGCCGAACTCGGGCTTCTCGTATTCCTTGGCCAGGCGGTGCGCCAGGTCGAAGCCGGCGGACACCCGCTGGGCCATCGGCGTGTGGGTGAAGGGCGACAGCGGGTGGTTGTAGAGCTTGGCCGTGGCGCTGGCGAATTCGGAGAACGGCGCCATCAGCGCACGTTGTGTTTCATACAGCTGGTAAAGCATGGGCTTGTTGCTCCAGTAGGTGGGCGCGTTGTCTCGCGGCAAAGTCATCATGTGGCGGCAAGCCTGAATTGCAACTGACACCCACGATGAAATTTGTGCAGTGCAGCAATTATGCGCCACTCAGCGAAATATTGCACCCTGTCGGGCTCGGTTGTTTCCGGAAAAACACCCGGGCGCGCCGCGCAAATCGACGCCATGTCTCCTGCGCGACAAGATGGCGCGCCCTGAACGGCGAAGCCCGGCAGGGCCGGGCTTCATGGTGACAGCGGCCAGCAGGCCACCGGTCGATCAAAGCACCTTGGCGATCGAGCCGACCACGTGGTCGATGTTGCCGGTGTTGAGCGCGGCCACGCAGATGCGGCCCGAATCAACGCCGTAGACGCCGAACTCGCTGCGCAGCCGCTCCATCTGCGCCTTGCTCAGCCCCGAGTAGCTGAACATGCCGCGCTGGCGGGTGATGAAGCTGAAATCGGTCTGCACGCCAGCGGCCTTGAGCTTGTCGGCCAGCAGCGTGCGCATCTGCTTGATGCGCTGGCGCATGCCGGCCAGCTCTTCTTCCCACTGCGCGCGCAGCGCCGGGGTGTCGAGCACCGTGGCCACCACCTGCGCGCCGTGGGTGGGCGGGTTGCTGTAGTTGGTGCGGATGGTGATCTTCAGCTGCGACAGCACACGCGCGGCTTCGTCCTTGCTCTCACACACCACGCTGAGCGCGCCCACGCGCTCGCCGTACAGCGAGAAGCTCTTGGAGAACGAGGTGGCCACGAAGAAGTCCATGCCCGAGGCGATGAACTGCTGCACCACCGCGCCGTCCTCGGCGATGCCGTCGCCAAAGCCCTGGTAGGCCATGTCGAGGAAGGGCACCAGGCCGCGCGCCTTGAGCACGGCGATCACCTGCACCCACTGTGCTGGGCTGATGTCGTAGCCGGTGGGGTTGTGGCAGCAGGCATGCAGCACGACGATGGTGCCGGCGGCGGCGCGGTTCAGGTCGGCCAGCATCGCATCGAAGCGCACGCCGCGCGCTTCGGCGTCGTAGTAGGCGTAGGTCTCTACGGCGAAGCCGGCGTTGCTGAACAGCGCGCGGTGGTTCTCCCAGCTCGGGTCGCTGATCAGCACGGTGGCGCCGGGGTTCAGCTTCTTCAGGAAATCGGCGCCCAACTTCAGGCCCCCGGTGCCGCCCAGGGCCTGCACCGTGGCCACGCGGCCGGCGGCCAGCACGGGGCTGTCTGCGCCGAACACCAGGCGCTGCACCGCCTTGTCGTAGGCGGCGATGCCGTCGATGGGCAGGTAACCGCGCGGCTTGGCGGCGTCGGTCAGCTGCTGCTCGGCGGCCTTCACGCAGGCCAGCAGCGGCAGCTTGCCGGCGTCGTCGAAATAAACACCCACGCCCAGGTTGACCTTGGTGGGGTTGGGATCGGCGTTGAATTGCTCGTTGAGGCCCAGGATGGGATCACGCGGGGCCAGTTCGACGGCGGCAAAAAGCGACATGGCGTTGAAATCCTGAAAGGGACGTGGTCAGTGGTGTGGGCGGGGCGCCCCGCGTGCCGGCCAGCCGGAATCGGCCAGCTGCGCTACGCTGTCGGGTTGCTTGCCGCCCCGGCGGCTTGAGCCAGAACCGCGTGATTTTAGGGCCCCGCGCCCGGTGTCGAAGGAAAACCCTGATGTCTGAGCCCACCGAGGTGCTTGAATCCACCGTCCCTGCCGAGGGTGAGTTCGTCAGCTACCCCGATTCGCCGTTCCAGCTGTTCCAGCCCTATCCGCCGGCCGGCGACCAGCCCGAGGCCATCCGCCTGCTGTGCGAAGGCATTGACGACGGCCTGGCCTACCAGACGCTGCTGGGCGTGACCGGCTCGGGCAAGACCTTCACGATGGCCAACGTGATCGCCCGCATGGGCCGCCCGGCCATCGTCTTTGCGCCCAACAAGACGCTGGCCGCGCAGCTGTATGCCGAGTTCCGCGAATTTTTTCCACGCAACGCGGTCGAGTATTTCGTCAGTTATTACGACTACTACCAGCCCGAGGCCTACGTGCCGCAGCGCGACCTGTTCATCGAGAAGGACTCATCGATCAACGAGCACATCGAGCAGATGCGCCTGAGCGCCACCAAGAGCGTGCTGGAGCGCCGCGACACGGTGATCGTGGCCACCGTCAGCGCGATCTACGGCATCGGCAAGCCCGAGGACTACACCCAGATGCGCTTCATCGTGCGGGTGGGCGACAAGCTGGGCCAGCGCGATGCGATCGCCCAGCTGATCCGCATGCAGTACAGCCGCAACGACGCCGACTTCTCGCGCGGCACCTTCCGCGTGCGCGGCGACACCATCGATATCTTCCCGGCCGAGCATTCCGAGCTGGCGCTGCGGCTGGAGCTGTTCGACGATCAGATCGAGGGCTTGAGCCTGCTCGACCCGCTGACCGGCCATGTGCGGCAGAAGATTCCCCGCTTCGTGATCTACCCCAAGAGCCACTACGTGACGCCGCGCGAGCGGGTGCTGGCAGCGGTGGAGACCATCAAGGTCGAGCTGCGCGAGCGGGTGGCGCAGTTCGTCAAGGACGGCAAGCTGGTGGAGGCGCAGCGCATCGAGCAGCGCACCCGCTTCGACCTGGAGATGATGCAGGAGGTGGGCCACTGCAAGGGCATCGAGAACTACAGCCGGCACCTGTCGGGCGCCGCCCCGGGCGAGCCGCCGGCCACGCTGGTGGACTACCTGCCGCCCGATGCGCTGATGTTCCTCGACGAGAGCCATGTGCTGATCGGCCAGCTGGGCGGCATGTACAACGGCGACCGCGCGCGCAAGACCACGCTGGTGGAATACGGCTTCCGCCTGCCGAGTGCGATGGACAACCGGCCGCTGAAGTTCGAGGAATTCGAACGCAAGATGCGCCAGGCGGTGTTCGTCTCGGCCACGCCGGCGGCTTATGAGCAGACGCATGCCGGCGCGGTGGTCGAGCAGCTGGTGCGGCCCACCGGCCTGGTCGATCCGATGGTGGAGGTGCGCCCCGCCACGCACCAGGTCGACGACGTGCTGCAGGAGATCCGCATCCGCGTCGACCTGCACGAGCGGGTGCTGATCACCACGCTGACCAAGCGCATGGCCGAGCAGCTGACCGACTACCTCAGCGACAACGGTGTGAAGGTGCGCTACCTGCACAGCGACATCGACACGGTGGAACGGGTCGAGATCCTGCGCGACCTGCGGCTTGGGCTATTCGACGTGCTGGTCGGCATCAACCTGCTGAGGGAAGGCCTGGACATCCCCGAGGTGAGCCTGGTGGCCATCCTCGATGCCGACAAGGAAGGCTTCCTGCGCGCCGAGCGCAGCCTGATCCAGACCATCGGCCGGGCGGCGCGCAACCTCAACGGCCGCGCCATCCTGTATGCCGACAAGATGACCGAGTCGATGAAAAAGGCCATCGGCGAGACCGAGCGCCGACGGGTCAAGCAGGTGGCGCACAACCTGGCCATGGGCATCACGCCACGCAGCGTGAAGAAGGAAGTCAAGGAGCTGATCGACGGCGTGATCAGCGCGCAGGACGACAAGAGCAAGGTGCGCGGGCTGGTGGAAGCCGCCGAGGTCGAGGCGATGAGCGAGAAGGACCTGGCCAAGCGCATCAAGCTGCTGGAAAAGCAGATGCTGGACCATGCCAAGAACCTCGAGTTCGAGAAGGCGGCGCGGGTGCGCGACCAGCTGGCGCTGCTGCGCGAGCAGGTCTTCGGCGCGGCGGGGCACGACACCAACGTGGTGCCGTTGGTGCCGGCCGCGGGACGCTGAGCGGGAGGGCTGCGGCAGGGGTGCGGACATGCAACACCCCTGTGGCACACTCGCCCGCTTTGCGTAGCGAGGGCCCCTGACCGGGCCGATGCGTTGGACAAGATTCTTCTGCAGATCGCGGCCGAACTGAAGGTCGCTCCCCGACAGGTGAACGCAGCGGTCGCGCTGCTCGATGGCGGTGCCACCGTGCCTTTCATCGCCCGTTACCGCAAGGAGGCCACCGAGGGCCTGGACGACATCCAGCTGCGTGAACTGGAAGCACGGCTGAGCTACCTGCGTGAGCTGGAAGACCGCCGCGCCGCGGTGCTGAAAAGCATCGCCGAGCAAGGCAAGCTGACGCCCGAGCTGCAGGCGGCCATCGAGGCCGCGCCGACCAAGCAGGCACTGGAAGACCTGTACCTGCCCTACAAGGTCAAGCGCCGCACCAAGGGTTTGATCGCCCGCGAGGCCGGCATCGAACCCTTGGCCGACCGGCTGTTTGCCGACACCACGCTGGATCCGCACACCGAGGCCGCGGCCTTCATCGCCGGCTACGCGGGCGGTGCCGCCAAGCTGACCGAGGCCGGCTTCGCCGATGCCTTTGCGGTGCTCGACGGCGTGCGTGACCTGCTCAGCGAGCGCTGGGCCGAGGATGCCGCGCTGGTCGGCCCACTGCGCGAGTGGCTGTGGAGCGAGGGCCTGCTGGCAGCCAAGCTGGCCGATGGCAAGGACCCGACCCACG
Organism: Burkholderiales bacterium RIFCSPHIGHO2_12_FULL_69_20; assembly: GCA_001770815.1. Taxonomy (GTDB): domain Bacteria; phylum Pseudomonadota; class Gammaproteobacteria; order Burkholderiales; family Burkholderiaceae_C; genus Pseudaquabacterium. The sequence continues at coordinate 32,683 of MESD01000216.1, read as the reverse complement.
CCGACAACGCCAAGTTTCGCGATTACTTCGAGTACGACGAACCGATCCGGACCGTGCCCTCGCACCGGGCGCTGGCGGTGTTTCGCGGCCGCACGCTGGCGGTGCTGGATGCCAAGCTGGCGCTCGACGAGGAACTGGTGCCGGGCAAACCATCGATGGCCGAAGGCCGCATCGCCGTGCACCTGGGCTGGTGCCATGCCCAGCGCGCGGGCGACGAGCTGATCCGCAAGACCATCGCCTGGACCTGGAAGGTCAAGCTGTCGTTGAGCCTGGAGCGCGATCTGTTCACCCGGCTGCGCGAGGCGGCCGAGGCCACCGCGATCAAGGTCTTCGCCGAGAACCTGCGCGACCTGCTGCTGGCCGCACCGGCCGGCAAGCGCGTGGTGATGGGGCTGGACCCGGGCATCCGTACCGGCGTGAAGGTGGCGGTGGTGTCGGACACCGGCAAGGTGCTGGCCACGCACACCGTCTACCCGCACGAACCCCGCTGCGATTGGGAGGGCAGCCTGCATGCGCTGGGCAAGCTGGTGGCCGCGCACGGCGTGAACCTGATCGCCACCGGCAACGGCACCGCCAGCCGCGAGACCGACAAGCTGGCTGGCGACCTGATCAAGCGCGTTCAGGAAATGACCCCCAAGGCGCCAGCGGCGCCGGCCCCCCAAGGGGGCGCGCAGCCGGCTTGGGGCGGCCCGGCGCCGGCCGCGGCCGCCGACTTGAAGATCGACAAGGTGGTGGTCAGCGAAGCCGGCGCCTCGGTCTATTCGGCCAGCGAATTCGCCAGCAAGGAACTGCCTGATCTGGACGTGAGCCTGCGCGGCGCCGTCTCCATCGCCCGTCGGCTGCAGGACCCGCTGGCCGAGCTGGTGAAGATCGACCCCAAGAGCATCGGCGTGGGCCAGTACCAGCACGACGTGAACCAGAGCGAGCTGGCGCGCATGCTCGACACGGTGGTCGAGGACTGCGTCAACAAGGTGGGTGTGGACCTGAACACCGCGTCGGCACCGCTGCTGTCGCAGGTGGCGGGCCTGTCGCCCACGGTGGCCGCCAGCATCGTGCGCTGGCGCGACGCGCATGGCGCCTTCCGCAACCGCCAGCAGCTGCTCGACGTGTCGGGCCTGGGCCCCAAGACCTTCGAGCAGGCAGCAGGCTTTCTTCGCATCCGCGACGGTGACAACCCGCTCGACACCACCGGCGTGCACCCCGAGACCTATCCGGTGGTGCAGCGCCTGCTCGACCAGCTGAAACGCCCGGTGGCTGAAGTGATGGGCAAGTCGGACGTGATCCGCGCGCTGAAACCCGAGGCCTTCGCCGACGACAAATTCGGTGCAATCACCGTGAAGGACATCTTTGCCGAGTTGGAGAAGCCGGGCCGCGACCCGCGCCCCGACTTCAAGGTGGCGCGGCTGGCCGAAGGCGTCGAGCACATCAAGGACTTGAAGGAAGGCATGACGCTGGAGGGCACCGTCAGCAACGTGGCCCAGTTCGGCGCCTTCGTCGACCTGGGGGTGCACCAGGACGGGCTGGTGCATGTCAGCCAGTTGGCGCACAAGTTCGTCAACGATGCGCGCGAGGTGGTGAAGACGGGCGACATCGTCAAGGTCAAGGTGCTGGAAGTGGACCTCGCGCGTGGGCGCATCTCGCTGACGATGAAGCTCGATGCCCAGCCCGGCAAGGCTGGCGGGGCAGGGCGCGGCGACAACGGCTTCAAGCCTGCGGCGCGCGACGAGCGCTCTGGCCGCGGCGCGGCGCGCAGCCTGGCGCCGCAGCCGGCTGCGGGCAGCGCGATGGCCGCAGCCTTCGCCAAGCTGCAGGGCAAGGGCTGATCCGGCCGATCATGGCCGCGCATCCTGCCTGTTACCGAGGGCTGCTGCCGCGGGCAGCCATCCTGCTGGCCATGATCTCGGCCGGCCCGGCTTTCGGCCAGGCCGCACCACAGCAGGTGGAGATCTCGGGGCAGGTGCAGAGCGACACCGAACGGCGCCGCCGCGATCCGGTGGCCAAGACCCTCTACGGCCGCGACGAGCTCGACAAGTACGGCGACACCCGCGTCAGCGATGTGCTCAAGCGCCTGCCCGGCGTCAACATGCAGGGTGGCAATCCGCGGCTGCGGGGCCTGGGTGCGGGCTACACGCTGCTGCTGATCAACGGCGAGCCGGCACCGCCGGGGTTTTCGCTCGACGACCTGTCGCCCGGCCAGGTCGAGCGCATCGAGCTGACGCGTGGCCCCAGCGCCGAGCACAGCGCGCAGGCGGTGGCCGGCACGCTCAACATCATCCTGCGCGAGGCGCCACGCCAGCGCCAGCGCCAGCGTGAACTGGGCCTGCGTTTGGGCTACCAGGCCGTGCGGCCCACGCTGGCGGCCAATGGCCAGTGGGGCGACCGCGACGGCCGGCTCAGCTACACGCTGCCGTTTGCGCTCTACCAATGGCGCGGCCAGGCCGACACCTTCAGCGAGCGGCAGGCGCTGGATATCAATGGCGATCCGCAGCATGTGCGGGTGGCCGGGATCGACCAGTACTGGGGCGGTGGCTTCAACCTCGGCCCGCGCCTGACCTGGAAGCTGAGCGACACGGACAGCCTGAACCTGCAGCTCTTTGCGCAGCGCAACCACTTCAACAACCGCGGCGGCGTCATCACCGAGGTGCTGCAGGGCGCGGCACCACTGAGCGTGGACGATCGCTTCGTCAGCGGTGGCCATTGGCAAATGCAGCGCGCCAGCCTGCAGTGGGTGCAGCGCTGGGCTGACGGCGCGCGCCTCGAGGTCAAGGCCGGCGGCCAGGCCAGCCGCAGCCGGTTTCACAACCGGACCGATGGAGTCGATGGCACGGGCCTCAACACGCTGGCGCGCGACACCACCGGCGACAACCGCGAGCGAAGCCTCACCATCGGCGGCAAGTTCACCCGCCCGCTGGGCGAGGCCCACACGCTGGCGCTGGGCTGGGACGCGGAGCAGCGCCGACGACGCGAGCAACGCAGCGTGATCGAGAACGGCACCCAACAATTGAAGGGCTATGACGGCGAGCCCTTCGAGGCCGATCTCACCCGCACCGCGGCGTTCGTGCAGGACGAATGGGAGATCGCACCGCGCTGGTCCACCTACCTGGGCCTGCGCGCCGAGCGCATCGCCATCACCAGCGCCGGCGTCGACGATGTGTTGCGCAACACCAGCCAGGTGATCACGCCGATCTGGCATGTCAACCACAAGCTCAGCGCCGCCGGGCGCGACCTGGTGCGCGCCAGCCTGACGCGCAGCTACAAGGCGCCCAATCTCAATGCGCTGATGGCCCGACCCAGCCAGAACAACAGCTACCCGGTGAATGGCCCCAACCCGCAGATCGGCCCTGACCGCATCGGCAACCCGGCACTGAAGCCGGAGCTGGCCACCGGGCTGGACCTGGCCTTCGAGAAGTACCTGCCGCAGGGCGGGGTGCTCAGCATCGGCGGCTTCCACCGGCGCATCGCCGGGCTGATCCGCGACCAGACCACGCTGCAGACGGTGCCCTGGGCCACGGTGCCACGCTGGGTGTCGCAGCCGGTCAACCTGGCCCAGGCGCGCAGCACTGGGCTGGAGTTCGAATTGAAAGGCCACGCCGACGAGTTGTTGCCGGCCGAGGTGGCGCCCAAGGGCCTGAGCCTGCGCGCCTCGGCCAGCCTGTACCGCTCGACGGTGGACGGTTTGCCCGGTCCCGACAACCGGCTGGAGCAGCAACAACCCTGGGGCGCCACCGCCGGTTTCGACCAGGTGCTGGGCACGGCGCTGGGTGGTGCGCCGCTCACCGTGGGTGCCAGCCTGGCCTGGACGCCCGGCTACCGCACGCAGCAGACCGCGGATCAGGGGCTGACCGCTGCCCGCCTCCGCACGCTGGACGCCTATGCGCTGTGGGCCATCAGCCGCCAGGCCAGCCTGCGCCTGTCCGCCAACAACCTGCTGGCCGACGACACGCGCAGCTTCAGCGAGCTGCTGCCGCAGTCCGGTGCAACGCAGTCCACGCTGAACACCCGCAGCAAGCGCCGCGCGTTCAACGCGGGCGTGCTGGTCAAGTTCTGATCGTGCGGCGGGGCGGCGTGGCCGGCCATCGTCCCCGTGCGCTGCAGGTCTACGCCGGACCGCGCGCGTTGCGCCACCTGCGCGAGCGCGGCCTGCGTCCGGCTGACGTGCGTTTGATCCCGGCGGCCGCCGGCGGCCCCAAGGGCCTGGTGCTCAACCCGCTCGATCGCTTCCTGTTCGGCCATTGGCTGGCCGACAGCCCGCACACGCTGCACCTGCTCGGCGCGTCCATCGGCGCCTGGCGCATGGCCTGCGCGATGCTGCCGGATGCCGACCAGGCGCTGGCGGAGTTGGCGCGGCTGTACATCCACCAGCAGTTCGACGTGCCCGCCGGCGCCTGGCCCGACCCCACCGAAGTGAGCCGCGTCTTTGCCGAACTGCTGGGCCGGCAGTTCGGTGGGCGCGAGGCCGCGCTGCTGGCCCATCCGCAGCGCCGCCTGCATGTCTTCACCAGCCGCGGGCTCGGCGCGCTGCTGCGGCGCGAGGGCAGGGTTCGCACGCCGCTGGGCTACCTGGGCGCCTTCGCCAGCAACCTGGCCCGGCGCCGCGCCCTGGGCGGCTGGCTGCAGCGGGTGGTGTTCTCCGATCCGCGCGATGCGCTGCCGCTGGCGCTGGACGACTTCGCCAGTCAGCGCGTGCCGCTGGATGCCACCAACCTGGGCCCGGCGCTGCAGGCCAGTGGATCGATACCCTTCGTGCTCAAGGCGGTGCATCACATCCCCGGCGCACCACCCGGCGCCTACTGGGATGGCGGCATCACCGACTACCACCTGCACCTGAACTACGCGGCGATGAGCGACGGCCTGGTGCTGTACCCGCACTTCCAGCGGGCGCTGGTGCCGGGCTGGCTCGACAAGGGCCTGAAGCACCGCCACGGCAGCACCGCCCGGCTGGACAACGTGGTGGTGATGGCGCCGCGCGCCGAGTGGGTGGGCACGCTGCCCCATCGCAAGCTGCCCGATCGGCAGGACTTCAAGGCCTGGCGCCACGACCCGGCAAGCCGCATCGCGGCCTGGCAACAAGCGGTAGACGCCGCCCAGCAGTTGGCCGATGAAGCGGCCGATTGGCTGGCACATCCGACCCAGGACGCGCTGCCGCTCTAGCCGCGTCGCCGCTACAATGCCGCTTCGATTTCTTCACAAGAGCGAGAAGGGCACCCTGGTTATGACACCGCGAACTCCCCGGTTCGTCACTGACGTCTAGTCGGCTGCGCTGTCACGCCTGTTCGCTGCTTCCCCCTCTCGAACACCCAAAGCGCGGCGCCCCCCGCGCTTTTTTGTTGCCTGGAGTCCTTCATGATCACGATCACGCTTCCCGATGGTTCAAAACGCGAGTTCCCGCAGCCCGTCACCGTGGCCGAGGTGGCAGCGTCCATCGGCGCCGGACTGGCCAAGGCCGCGCTGGGTGGCCGGGTGGGGCAGGGCGACGCGGCGCGGCTGGTCGACACCAGCCACCTGCTCGATGCCGACCAGCCGCTGGCCATCGTCACCGACCGCGATGCCGATGGCCTGGAGATGATCCGCCACTCCACCGCCCACCTGCTGGCCTATGCGGTGAAGCAGCTGTTCCCCGAAGCCCAGGTCACCATCGGCCCGGTGATCGAGAACGGCTTCTACTACGACTTCGCCTACAAGCGCCCCTTCACGCCCGACGACCTGGCCGCGATCGAGAAGCGCATGGCCGAGTTGGCCAAGAAGGACGAGCCGGTGGTGCGCCGCGTGCTGCCGCGTGACGAGGCGGTGGCGCATTTCAGGGCCCAGGGCGAGTTCTACAAGGCCGAGATCATCGAGAGCATCCCCGCCGGCCAGGACGTGTCGCTCTACCGCGAAGGCGGCTTCGAAGACCTGTGCCGCGGTCCGCACGTGCCCAGCACCGGCAAGCTGCGCCACTTCAAGCTGATGAAAGTGGCCGGCGCCTACTGGCGCGGCGACCAGAAGAACGAGCAACTGCAGCGCATCTACGGCACGGCCTGGGCCAGCAAGGACGACCTGGCCAACTACCTGCGCATGCTGGAAGAAGCCGAGAAGCGCGACCACCGCCGGCTGGGCAAGGACCTCGACCTGTTCCACATCGACGAGCATGCGCCCGGCCTGGTCTTCTGGCATCCCAAGGGCTGGACCGTTTGGCAGATGGTCGAGCAGTACATGCGCGAGGTCTACCGCAACAACGGCTACCAGGAGGTCAAGGGCCCGCAACTGCTCGACAGGGGCTTGTGGGAAAAGACCGGTCACTGGGACAAGTACCGCGAGAACATGTTCACCACCGAGTCGGAGAAGCGCGACTACGCGCTCAAGCCGATGAACTGCCCCGGCCACATCCTGATCTTCAAGCAGGGCATCAAGAGCTACCGCGACCTGCCGCTGCGCTATGGCGAGTTCGGCCAGTGCCACCGCAACGAGCCCACCGGCGGCCTGCACGGCATCATGCGTGTGCGCGGCTTCACGCAGGACGACGGCCACATCTTCTGCACCGAGGACATGATCCAGGGCGAATGCGTGGCCTACACCGCGCTGCTGCAAAAGGTCTACGCCGACTTCGGTTTCAGCGACATTCTCTACAAGGTGGCCACGCGCCCCGAGCAGCGCATCGGCAGCGATGAGATCTGGGACAAGGCCGAGGCCGCGCTGATCGAGAGCCTGAAGCGTTCGGGCTGCGAGTTCGTCATCTCGCCGGGCGACGGCGCCTTCTACGGACCCAAGATCGAGTACACGCTCAAGGACGCGATCGGCCGCCAGTGGCAGTGCGGCACGATGCAGGTCGATTTCTCGATGGCCGAGCGCCTGGGTGCCGAATACGTGGCCGAGGATTCCAGCCGCCGCCACCCGGTGATGCTGCACCGCGCGATCGTCGGCAGCCTCGAGCGGTTCATCGGCATCCTGATCGAGCAGCACGCCGGCGCGCTGCCCGCCTGGCTGGCGCCGGTGCAGGTGGTGATCGCCAATATCACCGACGCGCAGGACGCTTACGTCGCCGAAGTGGCGAAAATGCTGCAAAAACAAGGAGTTAGAGTTCAGACCGATTTGCGCAATGAAAAAATCACGTATAAAATACGTGAGCATTCGTTGCAAAAGATCCCGTACATCCTCGTCGCTGGCGACAAGGAAAAGGCAAGCGGGTCGGTTGCCGTGCGCGCCCGGGGCAATCTCGACCTGGGGGTCATGCCGTTGAGCGACTTCATCACCAAGCTCGCCGACGACATCGCCCGCAAGGTCTGAGTTCACTGCGTCTGGCGCGCATGTTTGTTTCTGCTGCCCTCCGGTGGGCGCCCATTGCTTGCCTTGGGGCGTCGGGCCGGATGGTCTGAAGGGGTTTGAACCATCGCTACTTTCATGGACCGCCGTACGCCCAATGTGGAGCGCAAGCATCGGCTGAACCGCGAGATCATGGCGCCCAGCGTACGCTTGAACGGGATCGACAACGAGCCCCTGGGCATCGTCACCATCATGGAGGCGCTGCGGCTCTCCGGCGAGGCGGACGTCGATCTGGTTGAAATTGCGCCCACCGCCGATCCGCCGGTGTGCCGGCTGATGGACTACGGCAAGTTCAAGTACCAGGAGCAGAAGAAGGCCGCCGAGGCCAAGTCGAAGCAGAAGGTCATCGAGGTCAAGGAAGTCAAGTTCCGGCCCGGCACCGACGACGGCGACTACAACATCAAGATGCGCAACCTGCGGCGGTTCATTGCCGAGGATGGCGACAAGGGCAAGGTCACGCTGCGCTTTCGCGGCCGCGAGATCACCCACCAGGACATCGGCATGCGCATGCTGGAGCGCATCCGCGACGAACTGGCCGACGTGGCCATCGTCGAGCAGTTTCCCAAGCTCGAAGGCCGGCAGATGATCATGGTGCTGTCGCCCAAGAAGAAGCAGTAACGAATTTGATTCACCGAATTCCCCGCGCTGGTTTGGTCACCGGCGCACGATGGGGAACAGCCGCTGCAGGCTGTACAAGTGCCCTCGTTTCCGCGAGGCCGCCTGCAGGGGCAACTTAGAAGGAGCAGTCATGCCCAAGATGAAGACCAAGAGCGGCGCGAAGAAGCGTTTTCGCGTCCGTCCGGGGGGTACCGTCAAGCGCGGTCAGGCGTTCAAGCGCCACATCCTCACGAAGAAGTCGACGACCCGCAAGCGCCAGCTGCGGGGCACGGTGGCTGTGCATGCGACCAACATGGGTCACATGGCGCAGATGCTCCCGTTCGCCGGTCTGTAATCCACTCAACGACTAGGAGCAACACATGCCTCGCGTCAAACGTGGTGTAACAGCCCGCGCTCGTCACAAGAAGATCCTGGCCCTGGCCAAGGGCTATCGCGGCCGCCGCAAGAATGTCTTTCGCATCGCCAAGCAGGCGGTGATGAAGGCGGGCCAATATGCCTACCGTGACCGCCGTACCCGCAAGCGCGTGTTCCGCGCGCTGTGGATTGCCCGTATCAACGCCGCCTCGCGCGGTCTGGGCATCACGTACAGCAAGTTCATGGCAGGCATGAAGAAAGCCGCGATCGACATCGATCGCAAGATGCTGGCTGAACTGGCCGTCAACGATCCGGCGGCTTTTGGCGCCATCGTTGCCAAGGTGAAGGCCCAGCTCGCTTGATCTCTGCAGCACCGGTGCTCGGCGCCGGTGCCTGTTGCCAAGCTTTTGAAGGTCGTCACCTGTGGGCGACCTTTTTTGTTTTCTGCCATCCTCATGAACGATCTCGACCCCTTGGTGGCCGCGGCTAGCGCCGATTTCGCCGCCGCCCCAACGCCCGCTGAGCTGGAGAACGCCAAGGCCCGATTTCTGGGCAAGGCCGGCCGCGTCACCGAACTGCTCAAGGGCCTGGCGGCGCTGTCGCCCGATGAGAAGAAGACCCGCGGCGCCGAGATCAACCAGACCAAGCAGCGCATCGAGGCCGCCTTGAGCGCGCGCCGCGCCGCGCTGGCCGAGGCCGAACTCGACGCACAGTTGCGCGCCGAGGCGCTCGACGTCACCCTGCCGGGCCGCCAGCGCGGCCTGGGCGGGCTGCATCCGGTGTCGCGCACGATGGAGCGCATCGAAGCGATCTTCGGGTCGATGGGTTTCGATGTGGCTGATGGCCCCGAGATCGAGACCGACTGGATGAGCTTCACGGCGCTGAACAACCCCGAGAACCATCCGGCGCGCTCGATGCAGGACACCTTCTACGTCGACATGAAGGACGAAGGTGGCCGCTGGTACAACCTGCGTCCGCACACCAGCCCGATGCAGGTGCGGTATGCGCGCGCTCATGCTGCACGTTATGCGGGCGTCGATCCGATGCCCGAGATCCGCGTCATCGCGCCGGGCCGCACCTACCGCGTCGACAGCGACGCCACGCATTCGCCGATGTTCCACCAGTGCGAAGGCCTGTGGATCGGCGAGAACGTCAGCTTCAAGGACCTGAAGGTGGTGTTCACCGAGTTCTGCCGCAAGTTCTTCGAGAGCGAGGATCTGCGGTTGCGCTTTCGGCCCAGCTTTTTCCCGTTCACCGAGCCCTCGGCCGAGATCGACATCGCCTTCGCCTCGGGCCCGCTCAAGGGCCAATGGCTGGAGGTGGCCGGGTCGGGTCAGGTGCATCCGAACGTGGTGCGCAACTTCGGGCTCGATCCCGAGCGCTACATCGGCTTCGCTTTCGGCATGGGCCCGGATCGCCTGGCCATGCTGCGGTATGGCGTGAACGACCTGCGGCTGTTCTTCGAGAACGACCTGCGCTTCCTGAGGCAGTTCAACTGATCGTCTACAGCGCGTCCTTGTCCGAGTCCTTCGAATCCCCAGACCACCATGCAATTCCCTGAATCCTGGCTGCGCGAGTTCTGCAACCCGCCGTTGTCCACCGCCGAACTGGCCGATTTGCTCACCATGTCGGGCCTGGAAGTCGAAGCGCTGCGCCCTGTGGCGCCGCCGTTTTCGCGTGTGGTGGTGGGCGAGATCGTCGAGGCCGAGCAGCATCCCAACGCCGACCGCCTGCGCGTGTGCAAGGTGGACGCCGGTGTGCACAGCCGCGACGGCATGCTGCAGGTCGTCTGCGGGGCGCCGAATGCGCGCGTGGGCATCAAGGTGCCGCTGGCGCTGGTCGGCGCCGAGTTGCCGCCGGCCGAGGAGGGCGCCGCGCCCGTCGCCATTCGGCTGGGCCAACTGCGCGGCGTGGAGAGCCAGGGCATGCTGTGCTCGGCACGCGAACTGAAGCTGAGCGACGACCACGGCGGCCTGCTCGAGCTGGACCCGGGCGCACCGGTGGGTGCCGATGTGCGCCAGCTGCTGCAGCTCGACGACACGCTGTTCACGCTGAAGCTCACTCCCAACCTCGGCCACGCGCTCAGCGTCTACGGCGTGGCCCGCGAGGTGTCGGCACTGACCGGCGTGCCGCTGAAGACACCGGCCTTTCCGCCGGCGCCCGTGACCTTGGTTGACAAGCTGCCGGTCGAGGTGCAGGCGCCCGACCTCTGCGGCCGCTTCTCGGGCCGCATCGTGCGCAACGTCAACACGCAGGCCAAGACGCCGGCCTGGATGGTCGACCGGCTGGCGCGTTGCGGACAACGGCCGGTCACCGCGCTGGTCGACATCTCGAACTACGTGATGTTCGAGTACGGCCGGCCGTCGCACATCTTCGATCTGGACAAGATCCACCAAGGCCTGGTGGTGCGCTGGGCGCGCGAGGGCGAGATGCTCAAGCTGCTGAACGGCAGCACCGTGACGCTGGATGGCCAGGTGGGCGTGATCGCCGACGTGCAGGCGGTGGAGTCACTCGCCGGCATCATGGGCGGCGACGCCACCGCGGTGTCGGACGACACCCAAAACGTCTACGTCGAGGCGGCTTTCTGGTGGCCCGAAGCCGTGGCCGGCCGCTCGCGACGCTACAACTTCAGCACCGACGCCGGCCACCGTTTCGAACGCGGCGTCGATCCGGCGCTGACGGTCGAGCACATCGAGCACATCACCCGGCTGATCATCGACATCTGTGGCACGCCACAGACGGGCTGTGGCCCGATCGACGACCAGACCATCCACCTGCCGCAGCCCAAGCCGGTTGCCCTGCGCGTGGCGCGTGCGGCCAAGGTGATCGGCATGCCGATCAGCGCCGCGCAATGCGCCGAGGTGTTCAAGCGGCTGGAGCTGCCGTTCACCGAATCCGACGGCGTGCTGCAGGTGACGCCGCCGAGCTGGCGCTTCGACCTGGCCATCGAGGAAGACCTGATCGAGGAAGTGGCGCGGGTCATCGGCTACGACCAACTGCCCAGCACGCCGCCGCTGGCGCCGGTGACGCCGCGCGTGCGCACCGAGGCGCAGCGCAGTGCCTTCGCGGTGCGCCGCGCGCTGGCCGCGCTGGACTACCAGGAGACCATCAACTTCAGCTTCGTCGAAGCGCGCTGGGAGCATGAGTTGCACGGCAATGCCGACCCGATCCAGGTGCTGAACCCGATTGCCGCGCCGCTGTCGGTGATGCGCAGCAGCCTGATCGGCAGCCTGGTGCAGGTGCTGCGCCACAACCTGGCGCGCAAGGCGCCGCGGGTGAGGGTGTTCGAGCTGGGTCGCGTGGCCTGGCGTGATGCCGGCGTGACCGACGGGCATCTCAGCGTGGCCGGCATCAATCAGCCGATACGCGTGGCGGGCCTGGCCTACGGCCCGGTGGAGAACACGCAGTGGGGTGCCAAGGAGCGCCCGGTCGACTTCTTCGATCTGAAGGGCGACCTGGAGACACTGCTGGCGCCGCGCCAGCCGGTCTTCGTGCCGGCCGAGCACCCGGCGATGCACCCGGGCCGCAGCGCGCAGGTGTGGGTGGACGGCCAGCCCATCGGCCACATCGGTGAAATGCACCCGCGCTGGCGCCAGGGCTACGAACTGCCCCAGGCGCCGATGGTCTTCGAACTGGACCTGGCGGCGGTGCTGGTGCAACCGGTGCCGGCCTTCGAGCCCATCGCCCGCCATCAGGCCGCCACCCGCGATCTGGCGCTGGTGGTGCCCGAATCGGCCACCCACGACGGATTGATCGGTGCCTTGCGCGGTGATCCGGCCGGCCTGGTGCGGTCGGCCACGCTGTTCGATGTCTACAAGCCGGTGCAGCCCACCGCCGACATGGCAGCCGGTGAACGCAGCCTGGCCGTGCGCATCGAGCTGCTGGACACCGGCGCGACGTTGACCGAAGACCGCATCGATGCCGCCGTCGCCGCCGCTGTTGCGCGTGCCGCAGCGGCCCAGGGCGCACGGCTGCGTGGCTGACTCCCCCGATCGAAAGCACACCATGAGCATCGACGACACCGCCGCCGACCGCGTGATCCTGCCGTCGCTGGAGACGCCCACGCTGACCAAGGCCGAACTGGCCGAACTGCTGTTCGAGCGGCTGGGACTGAACAAGCGTGAATCGAAGGACATGGTCGAGGCCTTCTTTGAACTGGTGCACGACAACCTGGTCAACGGCGACGACGTCAAGCTCTCGGGCTTCGGCAACTTCAACATCCGGCGCAAGGCACCGCGGCCGGGCCGCAATCCGCGCACCGGCGAAGCCATCCCGATCAAGGCGCGCAACGTCGTCACCTTCCACGCCAGTCACAAGCTGAAAGCGATCGTGCAAGGCGATGCACCGCTCGGGGACGAGTTCGAGTAGAGTCTGACGTTCCTTCCCCACCTCATTGATTTTCATGGAGAAACTGCTGCCTGCCATACCGGCCAAGCGTTACTTCACGATCGGTGAGGTGAGTGACTTGTGCGGTGTGAAGCCGTACGTGTTGCGCTACTGGGAGCAAGAATTCACCCAGCTCAAACCGATGAAGCGGCGCGGCAACCGCCGCTATTACCAGCACCATGAAGTGCTGCTGATCCGCCGCATACGCGACCTGCTGTACGACCAGGGCTTCACCATCAGCGGTGCCCGCAACCAGTTGGGCGATCTGCTCAGCGGCGGCCGGCTGGCGCCGCCGGCCGAGGGGCCTGAATTGGGTCTCGACGAAGACGTTGGCGCTGACGATGGCGACATCGACGATGCTGTCGGCGAAGACTCCCCCGGGCAACTGCCCATCCCCGAGGTGCTGGAGTTGGCACCGTCGCAGTTGCGAGCCGAGTTGTTGTCGATACGTGCGCTGCTCGCTGTCTGATGTGGCCTCAATTCAGGCTATACTGCGAGGCTCAGTCGGGGCGTAGCGCAGCCTGGTAGCGCACTTGCATGGGGTGCAAGGGGTCGCGAGTTCGAATCCCGCCGTCCCGACCATATGAATCAATGGGTTAGCTCTCACAAGGGGCTAGCCCATTTTGATTTCTGGCGCCCGTGTTGACCGGCGGCAGCCGATTCGCCACCCAGCGCTCGCCAAGCCAAGGTTGCATCGGATCAGCGTTCACGGCTTGAATCGTGGCCAGCGGCGCCTCGTGCCCTGGCTCGATAGCGCAACCAAGGCAACCTGGCAGCAATCTGCGGCTTCAGCGCGCCATAAAAAAGGCCAGCTCGCTGGCTGGCCTGTTGGACGCGCAAACCGCCCACGATCGTGGGCGCTTGCCGAGGGCAGGCTTACTTGCTGGCAGCCTCGCTGGCCGCCGCTGCCGGTGCCACCGCGGGCGCGGCGACGGTGGCAGGCGCCACCACGGCCACCGGTGCCTTGACTGCCGCAGTGCCATGCCCGGTGCTGGTGGCGCCGGTGCCGACGGGCAGCAGCGGCACGATCAGCAGGGCCACGATGTTGATGATCTTGATCAGCGGGTTGACGGCCGGGCCGGCGGTGTCCTTGTACGGATCGCCCACGGTGTCGCCGGTGACGGCGGCCTTGTGGGTGTCGCTGCCCTTGCCGCCGAAGTGGCCGTCCTCGATGTACTTCTTGGCGTTGTCCCAGGCGCCGCCGCCGGTGCACATCGAGATGGCCACGAACAGGCCGGTCACGATGGTGCCCATCAGCAGCCCGCCAAGCGCCGCGGCGCCCAGGGTCAGGCCGACGACGATCGGCACCACCACCGGCAGCAGCGACGGGATCACCATTTCCTTGATCGCCGCGGTGGTGAGCATGTCGACGGCCGCGCTGTAGTCGGGCTTGCGCTTGCCGGCCATGATCTGGCCGTCGGCGAACTGGCGGCGAACTTCCACCACCACCGAGCCGGCTGCGCGGCCCACGGCTTCCATCGCCATGGCACCGAACAGGTAGGGGATCAGGCCGCCGATGAACAGGCCGACGATCACCTTCGGGTCGCTCAGGTCGAAGGCGATGCTGATGCCTCGGCCTTCCAGCGAGTGGGTGTAGTCGGCAAACAGCACCAGCGCGGCCAAGCCGGCCGAACCGATGGCGTAGCCCTTGGTCACCGCCTTGGTGGTGTTGCCCACCGCGTCGAGCGGGTCGGTCACGTCGCGCACCGACTTGGGCAGTTCGGCCATCTCGGCGATGCCGCCGGCGTTGTCGGTGATGGGGCCGTAGGCGTCGAGTGCCACGACGATGCCGGCCATACTGAGCATGGCCGTGGCGGCGATGGCGATGCCGTACAGGCCACCCAGCCAGTAGGCGGTCAGGATCGCGGCGCAGACCATCAGCACCGGCCAGGCGGTCGAGCGCATCGACACGCCGAGGCCGGCGATGATGTTGGTGCCGTGGCCGGTGGTCGAGGCTTGCGCGATGTGCTTGACCGGCGGGTACTGCGTGCCGGTGTAGTACTCGGTGATCCACACCAGCGCGGCGGTGAGCACCAGGCCCACGGCGCAGGCGCCGAACAGGCGCATCTGCGTGCCTGCACCCAGCGCGTCATCGGGCATCACCGCCTTGGTGACGAAGAAGAAGGCGATCAGCGACAGCACGCCGGCCACTGCCAGGCCCTTGTACAGCGCCGGCATCACGTTCTTCATGCCGGGGCTGGCCTTGACGAACGAGCAGCCGATGATCGACGCAATGATCGACACGCCGCCCAGCAGCAGCGGGTAGATGACCGCGGACATCGGCGCCGAGGCCACCACCAGCGCGCCCAGCGCCATGGTGGCGATCAGCGTGACGGCATAGGTCTCGAACAGGTCGGCGGCCATGCCGGCGCAGTCGCCCACGTTGTCGCCGACGTTGTCGGCGATCACGGCGGGGTTGCGCGGGTCGTCCTCGGGGATGCCGGCCTCGACCTTGCCCACCAGGTCGGCGCCGACGTCGGCGCCCTTGGTGAAGATGCCGCCGCCCAGTCGCGCGAAGATCGAGATGAGCGACGAGCCGAAGGCAAAGCCCAGCAGCGGCTTGAGCACCGTGGCCAGGCTCTTGTCGGGCGTGAGGTTGCCATTGCCGGTGAGGAACAGGAAGAAGATGCCCACGCCCAGCAGGCCCAGGCCCACCACCAGCATGCCGGTGATGGCGCCGCCCTTGAAGGCCACATCGAGCGCCGGGCCGATGCCCTTGGTGGCGGCTTGCGCTGTGCGCACGTTGGCCTTGACCGAGACGTTCATGCCGATGAAGCCGCAGGCGCCCGACAGCAGCGCGCCCAGCACGAAGCCCACCGCCGTGGTGCCGTCGAGGAAGACACCGATCGCGACCGCCAGCACCACGCCGACGATGGCGATGGTCTTGTACTGGCGCGCCAGGTAGGCCGCTGCCCCTTGCTGGATCGCGCCGGCAATCTCTTGCATGCGGGCGTTGCCCGCGTCCTGCCCAAGAATCCAGCTGCGTTGGACAAACCCGTAAAGCACGGCCGCGAGGCCGCACGCCAGCGCTATGTAGAGCGCCATGTTTGTAGATATCAAGGTATCTCCTTCCTCGGTCTAGCCCTGTGATGGAAAAACGCCCGTGTGGTTTTGATGCCCGCAGGCCATGCTGTTGGCCTGGGCAGGGTCGCCGGGCGACTGTAGGGGAACCGTGGTTCGCTGGCGACGGTGTTTTCCTGCGGTAGCGCAAATGCAGCGCTGGCGTCAGGGCCCGGCAAGCGCACTTCGTAGAATGGGGGTTCCCCCTGACACCGAGCCCTCCCATGAGCCTGCACAACGTGACGCCCGGCGCCAAGGCGCCCGAAGAATTCAACGTGATCATCGAGATCCCGATGAACGCCGACCCGATCAAGTACGAGGTCGACCACGAGACCGGCGCGCTGTTCGTCGACCGCTTCATGAGCACCGCGATGCACTACCCGTGCAATTACGGCTACATCCCCAATACGCTGTCCGATGACGGCGACCCGGTGGACGTGCTGGTGATCACGCCGGTGCCGCTGATCCCGGGCGTGGTGGTCACCTGCCGCGCCATCGGCATGATGAAGATGGATGACGAGGCCGGTGGCGACAACAAGCTGCTGGCCGTACCCATCGACAAGGTGCTGTCGATCTACAGCCAGTGGAAGAAGCCGGAAGACCTGAACCCGCTGCGCATCAAGACCATCCAGCACTTCTTCGAGCACTACAAGGATCTGGAAGAAGGCAAGTGGGTCAAGGTGACCGGCTGGACCGGGCCCGAGGGCGCGCATCAGGAGATCCTGACCGGCATCGCCAACTTCGAGGCAGTCAAGCCCAAGGCTTGAGTGCGCACAGTGCCTGACCAAGCAGGCGCCGTGGAGCCGGCTTAGCCGGGCCACTGGGGCCGCCCCCTTGAGGGGGAGCGCCGCAGGCGCTGCGGGGGTGGGCCTACAGTGCCTTGCTCACCAGCTTGAAGTCCGGGTCTTCTGGGAAGGGGTGCACCGTGTAACCCAGCCCGGTCATCAGCCGCAGCATGTTGGGGTTGTTGGCCAGCACCAGGCCGTCGATCTCGCTCAGGCCCTTGGCGCGGGCGAATTCCATGATCGACAGCATCAACCGCGAGCCCAGGCCCTGGCCCTTGTAGTGGTCCGAGACCACCAGCGAGAACTCGCAGCTGGTCTGGTCGGGGTTGGTGATGTAGCGCGACACGCCGATGATCTGCTCGGTCTCGGTGAAGTGGCCATCGGCCGCCGCCTCGCGCTTGCGGTGCACCGCCACCAAAGCCATCTCGCGGTCGTAGTCGATCAGCGTGTAGCGCGCCAGCATGCGCGGCGGCAGCTCGGGCATCGCGCTGGCAAAGCGGAAGTAGCGGCTCTCCTGCGACAGGCTGCGCACGAAGGCCTGCAGCATGTCGGCGTCGTCGGGCTGGATCGGCCGGATGGTGTAGAGGTCACCGCCCTTCATCGGCCACTCGCGCTCGTAGGCGCTGGGATAGGGCAGGATGGCCAGGTGGCCGTAGTCGCCGTTGCCGTGGCTGGCCGGCGGTGCATGCTCGATCACGATGCGGGCATCCACTGCCACCGCGCCGTTCTCGTCGACGATGATGGGGTTGATGTCCATCTCGCGCAGCTGGGGTAGGGCGCAGACCATCTCGGAGACGCGCAGCAGGATCTGCTCCACCGCCTCGAGCTTGGCGGGGGGCGTGCCGCGCCATTCGGCCAACATCTCGGAGACCCGCGCGCGCTCGATCAGCCGGCGCGCCAGAAACTGGTTCAGCGGCGGCAGTTCCATCGCGCGGTCGGCAATCAGCTCGATCATCGTGCCGCCGGCGCCGAAGGTGATCACCGGGCCGAAGGGGTCGTCGGTGGTCAGGCCGATGTAGATCTCGCGGCCGTGGCGTTTGCCCGACATCGGCTGGATCGTCACGCCGTTGATGCGGGCGTTGGGCTGGGCGCGCTTCACCGCCGCCAGCATGTCGTTGTAGACGTCGCGCACCTGGGTGGCGGTCAGCACGTTCAAAGCCACGCCTTGCACATCGCTCTTGTGGCTGATGTCGGGTGAATCGATCTTCAGCGCCACGGGATAGCCCAGCTGGGCAGCGATCAGCATCGCCTCGTTGGCGCTGCGCGCCAGCATCGTGCGGGTGACCGGGATGTGGAAGGCCGCCAGCAGCGCCTTCGATTCCATCTCGGTCAGCACCTTGCGGCGCTCGGCCAGCACGCCTTCGATCAGCAGGCGTGCGCCCTCGGTGTCGGGCTGGAGCAGCGTGGACAGCGGCGGCGGCGTCTGCTGCAGCAGCTGCTGGTTCTGGTAGAAGCTGGCGATGTTGCCGAAGGCGTCGACCGCCGCCTCGGGCGTGCGAAAGCTGGGGATGGCTGAAGCGTTGAGCACCTCGCGTGCTTCCTTGACCCGCGCGTCGCCCATCCAGCAGGCCAGCACCGGCTTGCCGCTGAGGCGGAAGCTCTCGGCCACGCTGCGCGCCACCGCGGTGGGGTCGTGGTCGGGCTTGGGCGAATAGATCGCCAGCACACCGTCGGTGGCCGGGTCCTTGCCGCAAGCCAGCAGGGCCGCCGCGTAATGCGCAGGCAGCGCGTCCTCGCCGAGGTCGATGACTGCTTGCAGGTGCGCGTTGTCGGGCAACTGCAGCGACAGCTCGGCGCGGCTGGCCTCGGTGAGCGAGGCCACGTCCAGGCCAATCTCGTTGGCCCAGTCGGCCGCCAGCACGCCCGGGCCGCCGCCGTTGGTGACGATGGCCAGGCGCTTGCCCACCGGCCGGTAGCGCGAGGCCAGGCACTTGGCCGCCGAGAACAACTGCGTGAACAGCCGCACCCGCACCGCGCCGGCGCGGCGCAGCGCGGCCTCGAACACATCGTCGCTGCCGACGATGGCCGCCGAGTGGGTGAGCGCGGCCTTCGAGCCCGCCGGTTTGCGCCCGGCCTTCATCACCACCACCGGCTTGGCATAGGCTGCTGCCCGCAGCGCGCTCATGAAGCGGCGCGCGTTGCGGATGCCCTCCATGTAGACCAGGATCGACTTGGTGCTGGCGTCGTTGGCCAGGAAGTCGAGTGCCTGCGGCAAATCGACGGCGGTGTTGGGGCCCAGCGAGATCACCGCCGAGAAGCCGACGCTGTTCTGCTGCGCCCAGTCGAGGATGGACGAGGTGAGCGCGCCGGACTGCGACACCAGCGCCAGCGGCCCCGCCGCGGCCAGATCGCCGGCGGCACTGGCGTTCAGTTTGAGGTGCGGTCGCTGAAAGCCCAGGCTGTTGGGGCCCAGCAGGTGCACACCGTGGCGCTTGGCGATGCCCAGCAACTCGGCGCAGGGCGCCGCCGGCAAGCCCGACGTCAGCACCAGCGCGGCGCGGCAGCGGATGCGGCCGGTGACTTCCAGCGCCGCGGCAATCTGGTCGGCCGGCAGCGCGATGATGGCCAGATCGGCGCGCGAATGCGCCAGGTCGGCCAAAGT
>MESD01000216.1:0-13554 GCA_001770815.1 Burkholderiales bacterium RIFCSPHIGHO2_12_FULL_69_20 | reverse complement strand
CGCGCGAATGCGCCAGGTCGGCCAAAGTGCCGGTCATGCGGATGTCGAGGTAGGTGACGGTGCCGGTGTAGCCACCACTGCGCAGGCCGGCCAGCATGGCGCGGGCATAGGGTGTCTGGCTCTCGCCGGCCTCGGGGTCGCCGGCGAAGACGACGATCGAGGCGGGCGAGAACAGCGGCGTCAGGTAGTGTTTGTCCATGAGGGGGGCCGGTCAGGCCTGCCAATGCAATCTTGCAAGCATAGGCCAGTCAGCGGGCAGTGTTTAGGGTTATCCCTTGTGTTTGGGTTGATGCCAGTCAAGCGTCGGCCTTGAACGGGCTGTGTTCCCGCAATTCGTTCACATAGGCCGCCACGCCCTGGCCTTCACGTTGCAGAAAGTCGGCCACGGCCTGCGAGAACTGCGGGTGCGCCAGCCAATGCGCCGATCGTGTGCCCACCGGCAGCAGGCCGCGTGCCATCTTGTGCTCGCCTTGCGCACCGCCCTCGAAGCGGCGAAATCCCTGGGCCATGCACCAGGCCAACGGCTGGTAGTAGCAGGCCTCGAAGTGCAGGCAGGGCACATACTCGGTGGCACCCCAATAGCGGCCGTAGGCGTCGCCGCACCGGCGGTCGATGGCCACCAGCGACACGCCGATCGGCTGGCCGCCGCGGCGCCCCACGAACATCAGCCAATGGCCCGGCATGGTCTGCGCCATGGCCTCGAAGAACGCCAGCGTGAGGTAGGGCGTGGAGCCATGGGCGCGGTAGGTCAGCGTGTAGCAGTGGTGGAAGAAGCGCCACAGCCCGCTGTCGATGGCCTCGCCTTCGTGCACCGTGAACTCGACGCCGGCATCGGCCACGCGCCGGCGCTCCTGCTGGATCTTCTTGCGCTTGTCGCGCTGCAGGCTGGCCAGGAAGGCATGGAAGTCGTCGTGTGGCGCCGCCTCGTCGCGCGTCCAGTGGAACTGCACGCCCTGCCGCGCCAACCAGCCGCGCGACTGGATCGCCGGCGCCTCGGTCTGATCGTGGAACAGCAGGTGGATCGACGAGGCATCTTCATCGTCGGCCACCTGCGCCAACCCGTCCAGCAGGCGCTGCCGCGCGGCCTCGTCGGCGGCCAGCAAGCGGCTGCCGGGTACCGGGGTGAACGGCACGGCCACCAGCAACTTGGGGTAGTAACGAAGGCCATGGCGCTGGTAGGCATCGGCCCAGGCCCAGTCGAACACGTACTCGCCGTAGGAATGGCTTTTCAGGTAGGCCGGTGTCGCGCCCACCAGCTGCCCATCACGGTGCACCGTGACAAAGCGCGGCACCCAGCCGGTGCGCGCCACCGCACTGCCCGAGGACTGCATCGCTGCCAGGTACTCCCAACGCATGAAGGGCGTGGGCCGCGGTTGGGTGGCCAGCAAGGCGTTCCACGCAGCACCATCGAGGGCCGTGGAGTCGGTATGGACGCGGATAACATCCCTTGACGCTTCCAGGGCGCCCGCCCTGGTCACCCGCTTGCTTCTGCCCTGATTGGTCTGGTCACTCACCTTATGTCCACTCCCACCCCTTCGGTGCGCATTGCGCTGGCCCAGTTCAACGCCACGGTCGGCGACTTGGCAGGCAATGCGCGCCGCATTGTCGACTGTGCCCGCCAAGCCCATGCGGCCGGCGCGGCGCTGCTGGTGGCGCCCGAACTGGCGCTGACCGGCTATCCGCCCGAAGACCTGTTGCTGCGCCCGGCCTTCATGCAGGCCTGTGCGCGTGAACTGGCCGACCTGGCGCTGGCCCTGCGGCCCTTCGACGGCTTGACGGTGGTGGTGGGGCACCCGCACCAGTTCAGCGGGCAGGGCGATCAGCGCTCGCGCTCGCATGCGGTGGTGCAGCGCTTCAACGCCGCGTCGGTGCTGGCCGGCGGTGCGGTGGTGGCCACCTACTGCAAGCGTGAACTGCCCAACTACCAGGTCTTCGACGAGCGCCGCTACTTCGTCTCGGGCCGCGATGCCGGTCAGGGAGCGGTGGTGTTCGAGGCCGGCGGCCGGCGCTTCGGCCTGCTGATCTGCGAAGACGCCTGGTTCGACGAACCGGCGCAGGCCGCCAAGGCCGCAGGCGCCGAGGTGCTGTGCGTCATCAACGCCTCGCCCTTCCACCTCGACAAGAGCGGTGAGCGCGAGGCGCGCATGGTGCAGCGGGTGCAGGCCACCGGGCTGCCGCTGCTGTATGCCCACCTGGTGGGCGGGCAGGACGAGGTGGTGTTCGACGGGGCCTCGTTCGCGCTGGATGCCCGAGGCCAGGTGGCGGCGCGCGGCGCCAGCTTCGACGAGCACCTGGTGTGGGTGGACTGGCAGGCCGACGGCACGATGAGCGGCGAGGTGAAGCCGGTGCCCGAACTGGAGGCCCAGGCCTGGGCCGCGCTGGTGACCGGCGTGCGCGACTACATAGTCAAGAACGGCTTCCCCGGCGTCATCATCGGGCTGAGCGGCGGGGTCGATTCGGCGCTGGTGCTGGCCATTGCGGTGGATGCGCTGGGCGCTGACCGCGTGCGCACGGTGATGATGCCATCGCCCTACACCGCCAGCATCTCGTGGATCGACGCGCGCGACATGGCCCAGCGGGTCGGCGTGCGCTACGACGAGATCTCGATCCTGCCGATGTTCGAGGCCTTCCGCGCCAGCCTGGCAGCCGAGTTCGCCGGCCTGCCCGAAGACGCCACCGAAGAGAACATCCAGGCGCGCGTGCGTGGCACGCTGCTGATGGCGCTGTCCAACAAGTTCAGGTCCATCGTGCTGACCACCGGCAACAAGAGCGAGATGGCCACCGGCTACTGCACGCTGTACGGCGACATGGCGGGTGGCTTTGCGGTGATCAAGGACGTGGCCAAGACCCTGGTCTACCGGCTGTGCGAGTGGAAGAACCAACAGCCCACGCGGCGCGCCGACGGCAGCATCGGCCCGGTGATCCCCGAGCGCATCATCACCCGGCCGCCCTCGGCCGAACTGCGGCCCGACCAGACCGACCAGGACAGCCTGCCGCCCTACGAGGTGCTCGACGCCATCCTGGCGCGCTACATGGAGGAAGACCAGTCCATCGACGACATCGTGGCCGCCGGATTTGCCGCCGCCGACGTCGAGCGCGTGACTCGGCTCATCAAGATCAACGAGTACAAACGGCGGCAATCGCCGGTGGGCATCCGCATCACGCACCGGGCCTTCGGGCGCGACTGGCGCTACCCCATCACCTCGAAGTTCCGTGCTTAAATTACTGTCAATCGACCGCCGCTTCCGGAGCCCCGCATGAAACAGATCACCGCCATCATCAAGCCCTTCAAGCTCGAGGAGGTCCGCGAGGCCCTGGCCGACGTGGGCGTGTCGGGTCTGACCGTCACCGAGGTCAAGGGCTTCGGCCGCCAGAAGGGCCACACCGAGCTGTACCGCGGCGCCGAGTACGTGGTCGACTTCCTGCCCAAGGTGAAGGTCGAGGTGGTGATCAAGGACAGCGACGTCGACCGCTGCCTGGAGGCCATCGTCAAGGCCGCCAAGACAGGCAAGATCGGTGACGGCAAGATCTTCGTCACGCCGGTGGAGCAGGTGGTGCGCATCCGCACCGGCGAGACCGACGAATCGGCGGTCTGATTCCCGCGCTCAAACGCCAACGGGGCAGGCCGCTAGGTCTGCCCCGTTGCTCGTTGTGGGCGCTCAGATCCGGCCGAAGTCATCGTCGGTGGGATCGCCCGCATGCGCCGCCAGCACATCCAGCAGACGATCGACCTGATCGTCGATGTGCAGCATGGCCATCTGGTCGGAGCCCATGAAGCCTTCGGCCACCGAGTGCTGCAGGAACTGCACCATCGGCGCCCAGTAGCCTTCGGCCTCCAGCAGGCCCAACGGCCGGTCGTGGTAGCCCAGGTGGCGCCAGGTCCAGACCTCGAACAGCTCTTCGAAGGTGCCGATGCCACCGGGCATCGCGATGAAGGCATGCGAGCGCTCGGCCATCATCTGCTTGCGCTGGTGCATGGTCTGCACCACGTGCAGCTCGCTGAGGCCGGCATGGCCGACCTCCAGCTTCATCAGCGAGTCGGGAATCACGCCCACCACGCGGCCGCCGGCGGCCAGCGTGGCCTCGGCCACCTCGCCCATCAACCCGGCGCGGCCACCACCGTAGACCAGCTGCCAACCACGGGCGCCGATCGCCGCGCCCAGCCGGCGCGCCAGCGTGGTGTAACCGGGCCGTGCGCCCGCCCGTGAGCCGCAATAGACGCACACCGAAAACGGCGACACCAGCGTCGATCCCTGATTGCTCATGCCATCCACCGTTGGTAGGCCACCGTTGCCCAGATGCCGCCGCACCACAGCAGCGCGAAGAACACCGCGGCACTGCCATAGTCCTTGGCGCGTTTGCTCAGCTCGTGCAGATCGAACGAGACCCGGTCGACCACCGCCTCGATGGCCGAATTCAGCAGTTCGACGATCAGCACCAGCAGCACCGAGCCGGCCAGCAGGGCCACTTCGATCCCGTTGCGACCCAGCCAGAAGGCAGCCGGCAGCATCACCAGGGCCAGCGCGGCCTCTTGCCGGAAAGCGCTCTCGACACGCACGGCCGTGCCCATGCCCTGCAGGGAATAACCAAAGGCGCGCAGCACCCTGTCGATCCCGGTCCGGCCCTTGTGCGGATTGTTCATCCGCGCGATTTTGCCTTTGGCGGCCGCACCGGCCGCCAATCGATCAGGCGGGTGCCGCACACGGTGTCGTGCCAGAACTGGCGGTCGGGGCGCAGGCGCGCCAACGCGGCATAGGCCAGCACACCGGCGATCATGGTGCCGGCGATGGCGCCCTGGCCGTGCAGGCCGGCGGCATACACGGCCGCCGGCGCCGGCAGGATCCACAGCCACGACAGCAGGAAGCGCAGCGTGGCCCGTGCCCGTGACACCGGCGCGCCGGTGGCGGTCACCAGGCGGATGTGCCAGGCTTTCATCGCCACCGTCTGCCCGCCATGCGACCAGAACCAGACGAAGTAGATGCCGAACACCCCGAACAGGAAGGCCATCAGGCCGATCCGGCCCTGCAGGGCGTGACGTTGCTGGGTCAGTCCGGCATAAACCAGGCCCGCGATCATCGTCACGCCGAACAACAGCACGCCTTCGTAGACGAAGGCCGCCAGCCGCCGCACCAGTCCCGGCGTGGCGCCCGGCAACTGAGTGGGTGGCGCTGCCACGGCCCCAGCGCGTGCCACCTCGCCGGGCGAGCGCGGGCCCGCGTTCGGGCCGCCAGCGCTCATGGCCGGCGCGGTGCCGAGGCCGCGGCCTGCGGGCCGCTTTGTGGCAGCAGGGTGCGGCGGTCGACCTGGCCGGGCTTGGCGGCGATCTTGGGTTGCCCTGGCTTCTGGTGGGCCGGCGGAGCGGCCCGCTGGGTCATCGGCGTGGTGGTGGCCCCGGGCTTGGCCTGCACGATGGTGGGTGCCACCGGCCTGACCAGCGCCGGACGGATGCCCGCGCGTGGCGCCGAAGCCGTCTGTTTGGACTGGGCGGTGTCGATCGGTGTTGCGGGCCGTGCCGGCGCGCGCGCCCGGTCGTCAGCAGGCTTCGCACGAGCGGCCAGCGCCTTGCGTTCATCGGCGGGCAGCGCCTGGTAGGCCTCCCAGCGCTGCTGTTTCTGCTCACCGCTGAGCTGTTTCGTTTCTTGGAACGACAGCCGCGCGCGGCCACGCTGGGTGGGGGTCAGGCGGGCCCACTCGGCCATGCGCACCTGCACGCGTTGCTGCTCGGCCGCCGGCAGTGACGGGAAGCGCACCGCCATCTCCAACCACTTGGCTTTGCCCGGGGCATCGATGCTGGCCCAGTCGCGTTGCAGCGGCGCCAGCACCGCGCGCTGCTGCGCGGTCAGCGCGCTCCAGGCAGGGCCACCGGCATCCACGGCTTGAACCGCCGGAGCAGGCGACTTCGGTGCCTGCGCCAGGGCGGCGAGACACGACAGACTGAAGGTCAGCGCCAGCAGGGTGGATCGAAGCAACGCGGACACGGGCAATTCGGGATTCAGGGCAATTCGGCGGATCGCAGGTACTCGACGAAGCCAGGATCGCCATAGGCTGCGGGCGGCAGATCGTCCGCCAGCAGGGCGCTGTCGATCTCGGCCGCCACGGCGATCTGCTCCAGATCCTGGTGATGCTGGATCATCACCAGCCCAGCCGCCAGCACCACCAACGGCAGCAACGAGGCCAGGCGCAGCCAGACCGATGGCGGGCCGCCCAGCGATGCCGCGCGGCCCGCCGGGCTGACCAGCACCGCGGCCGCAGGCGACCACTGCGCCACCGGCGCGCGCTGCCGTGCCAGCGCCACGGCCATCGCCCGCTCGCGCCCGAAGCGCAGGCGTTCCATGATGTCGTGGGGCAGGGCCTCGGCGCCGCGGTTCAGGTGGCCCGCCAGGCGCAACCCGATCTGCCCCTCCAGGGCGTCGGCATGGGACGGCATCATCGTCAAAGTCTGGTTGATCTGGTTCACGGCACGATTCCCTTGGTTCGCAGCGCCTTGGCCAAGGCATGGACCGCCCGCGAACAGTGCGTCTTGACGCTGCCCTCCGTGCAGCCCATCACAGCGGCCGTCTCGGCCGTGTCGAACTCTTCCCAGTAACGCAGCAAGAAGGCTTCTCGTTGACGGGCGGGCAAGGCCGCCACTTCCTGTTCGATCAGCAGCAAGATCTGCGACCGGGAAACGGTGTCGGCCGCACTTTCGGCGCCCAGCATGCCGTCGGCGGACTCCAGGCTCTCCAGCAGATCGAAGTCGCCGTTCGGATCGACATCGAAATCCGACATGTTCTGCAGCACCGACTTGCGCACGCGCTGGCGCCGGAACCAGTCCATCGTGGCGTTCGACAGGATGCGCTGGAACAGCAGCGGCAGTTCGGCGGCAGGCCGGTCGCTGTACTTTTCGGCCAGTCGGATCATGGCGTCCTGCACGATGTCGAGCGCGGCGTCTTCATCCCGCACCGCGTAGACGGTGCGTTTGAAGGCGCGTTTCTCGACGCTCTTGAGGCAATCCGAAAGTTCTTTGTCGCTGGCCAAATTGAACCCGCCACCGTTGGCAGGCGGCAGTTGAAATCGGCGCGGATTATGTCACCGGGGCGGGCCGCCGCCCGGCGTGGGTGCGGGGCGCGTCGAAGTGATGTGATAATGCTGCTACGCACAAAGCGTCACCGGTCTGAAGCTGGCCCGCCCACCCGAGGGGGCCTTTTGTTTTTGATCTCCCTGGCTCCGATTCCGCCTCACGAGGGCGCGAGAAGGGGCACCGATGGATTTTCGTCAGAGAAATTCACAGAGGTTCCTTATGGAAATGTCTTCCGCCGATATCAAGCGCGCCTCCACGGCCGCGCCTCAAGCCCAAACCCCCCCGTCTGCCCATGCGCCGGAACTCAACGGTTCCGAGATCCTGGTGCGCTGCCTGCAGGCCGAGAACGTCAAGTACATGTGGGGCTACCCCGGTGGGGCGGTGCTCTACATCTACGACGCGCTCTACAAGCAGGACACGATCGAGCACGTGCTGGTGCGCCATGAGCAGGCCGCCGTGCACGCCGCCGATGGCTATGCCCGCGCCGCCGGCGAGGTGGGCGTGGCCCTGGTCACCAGCGGCCCGGGCGTGACGAATGCCATCACCGGCATCGCCACCGCCTACATGGATTCGATCCCGATGGTGATCGTCACCGGCCAGGTGCCGACGCCGGCGATCGGGCTGGATGCCTTCCAGGAATGCGACACCGTGGGCATCACCCGCCCGATCGTCAAGCACAACTTCCTGGTCAAGGACGTGCGTGATCTGGCGCTGACGATGAAGAAGGCCTTCCACATCGCCCGCACCGGCCGCCCCGGCCCGGTGGTGGTCGACATCCCCAAGGACGTGTCGCTGAAGACCTGCGCTTTCTCCTATCCTGACAAGGTGGAGATGCGCTCGTACAACCCGGTGAAAAAAGGCCACGGTGGGCAGATCCGCAAGGCGATGCAGCTGCTGCTGACCGCCAAGCGGCCCTACATCTACGCCGGCGGCGGCGTGATCCTGGGCAACGCGGCGCCCGAGCTGCGCGAGCTGGCCGACCTGCTCGGCTTCCCCTGCACCAATACGCTGATGGGCCTGGGCGCCACGGCCGCGTCCGACCCGAAGTTCCTCGGCATGCTGGGCATGCACGGCACCTACGAAGCCAACATGACGATGCAGCACTGCGACGTGCTGATCGCGGTCGGCGCACGCTTCGACGACCGGGTGATCGGCAACCCCAAGCACTTCGCCTCGGTCGAGCGCAAGATCATCCACATCGACATCGATCCGTCGTCGATCTCCAAGCGCGTCAAGGTCGACATCCCCATCGTCGGCGACACCAAGGACGTGCTGCAGGAGATGATCGCCTTCGTCAAGGAGTCGCCGCTGCGGCCCGACGTGCAGGCGCTGTCGGCCTGGTGGGGGCAGATCAACGAGTGGCGCAAGCGTGAGTGCCTGACCTACAAGAACAGCCCCGACGTGATCAAGCCGCAGTTCGTCGTCGAGACGCTGTGCGAGCTGACCCGCGACATCGACACCTACATCACCAGCGACGTCGGCCAGCACCAGATGTGGGCGGCGCAGTTCTACCGCTTCGAGCAGCCGCGGCGCTGGATCAACTCGGGCGGCCTGGGCACCATGGGCGTGGGCCTGCCGTATGCCATGGGCATCAAGCTGGCCAAGCCCGACAGCGAGGTGTTCTGCATCACCGGCGAAGGCTCGATCCAGATGTGCATCCAGGAGCTGTCGACCTGCCTGCAGTACAAGACGCCGGTGAAGATCGTCGCGCTGAACAACCGCTACCTGGGCATGGTGCGCCAGTGGCAGCAGCTGGACTACGGCGGCCGCTACTCGCACAGCTACATGGATGCGCTGCCCGACTTCGTCAAGCTGGCCGAGGCCTACGGCCATGTCGGCATCAAGATCGAGAAGCCGTCCGAGGTGGAGCCGGCACTGAAGGAGATGATCCGCCTGAAGGACCGCACGGTCTTTCTCGACGTGCGCACCGACCCAACCGAGAACGTCTGGCCGATGGTGCAGGCGGGCAAGGGCATCACCGAGATGCTGCTGGGGTCCGAGGACCTGTGATCGCCTGAAGGTGGCTCGTGCCTTGGCCGTTACCGCGGCCGAGGCAGCGGACCGCCGACAGGGCGTGATCGAACCGGATCATTCGATTCAAAGTTGCTGTTTGGGTGTGGCCAAGGGCCGGCGGTTACCGCCGCCGTCCTGAAGAACCCCGCCCCGAGGACTGACCATGAAACACATCATTGCCGTGCTGCTCGAGAACGAGCCCGGCGCACTTTCCCGCGTGGTGGGGCTGTTTTCGGCCCGTGGTTACAACATCGAGAGCCTGACGGTGGCGCCCACCGAAGACGCCTCGCTGTCGCGCATGACCATCGTCACCACCGGCTCCGACGAGGTGATCGAGCAGATCACCAAGCACCTGAACCGCCTGATCGAGGTGGTCAAGGTGGTCGACCTCACCGAAGGCAGCTACACCGAGCGCGAGATGATGCTCATCAAGGTGCGCGCCGTCGGCAAGGAGCGCGAGGAGATGAAGCGCATGGCCGACATTTTCCGCGGCCGCATCATCGACGTGACCGAGAAGAGCTACACCCTCGAATTGACCGGCGACGCCGGCAAGCTCGATGCCTTCATCGAGGGCATCGACCGCACCGCCATTCTCGAGACGGTGCGCACCGGCGCCAGCGGCATCGGCCGCGGCGAGCGCATCCTTAGAGTTTGACCCACCCCCGAAGCGCCTTCGGCGCTCCCCCTCAAGGGGGCGCCGCCGGCGGCCCGGCAAAGCCGGTTCCACGGCGGCCACTTGACCCAACCCCCACACACCATTGGAGAGAACCATGAAGGTCTACTACGACAAGGACGCCGATCTCAGCCTCATCAAGGGCAAGAACGTCACCATCATCGGCTACGGCTCGCAAGGCCATGCCCACGCCCAGAACCTGAACGACTCGGGTGTCAAGGTCACGGTCGCGCTGCGCAAGGGCGGGGCCTCCTGGTCCAAGGCCGAGAAGGCCGGCCTGAAGGTGGCCGAGATCGCCGACGCGGTGAAGTCCGCCGACGTGGTGATGATGCTGTTGCCCGACGAGCAGATCGCCGCCGTCTACAACGCCGACGTGGCCGCCAACATGAAGCCCGGCGCCTCGCTGGCGTTTGCGCACGGCTTCAACGTGCACTACGGCCAGGTCGTGCCGCGCGCGGACATCGACGTCTGGATGGTGGCGCCCAAGGCCCCCGGCCACACCGTGCGCAACACCTACAGCCAGGGCGGCGGCGTGCCGCACCTGATCGCCGTGCATGCCGACAAGACCGGCAAGGCGCGTGATCTGGCGCTGAGCTACGCCGCGGCCAACGGCGGCGGCAAGGCCGGCATCATCGAGACCAACTTCCGCGAAGAGACCGAGACCGACCTGTTCGGCGAGCAGGCCGTGCTGTGCGGCGGCACCGTCGAGCTGATCAAGGCCGGCTTCGAGACGCTGGTGGAAGCCGGCTACGCGCCCGAGATGGCCTACTTCGAGTGCCTGCACGAGCTCAAGCTGATCGTCGACCTGATCTACGAAGGCGGCATCGCGAACATGAACTACTCGATCAGCAACAACGCTGAATACGGCGAGTACGTGACCGGCCCGAAGATCGTCAACGACGAGACCAAGGCGGCGATGAAGCAGGCGCTCAAGGATATCCAGACCGGCGAATACGCCAAGAGCTTCATCCTGGAGAACAAGGCCGGTGCGCCCACGCTGATCTCGCGCCGCCGCCTGACCGAAGAGCATCAGATCGAGGTCGTCGGCGAGAAACTGCGCGCGATGATGCCCTGGATCAAGGCCAACAAACTGGTCGACAAGTCGAAGAACTGACCGAAGCACCGACCCGACCGGTCCTCGCGACCCCGTCAGGAAGCCGCCCCCGGGCGGCTTCTTGCATTGCGCTATCCTCGCCCACGATGACTGAACTGCCACCTGCCGACGCCGACGACCCTGCAGCCCCTGTGCCCGCCCGGCGCAAGGGCATCTACGCGTTGCCCAATGCCATCACGCTGTCGGCGCTGTTCGCCAGCTTCTACGCCATCGTGATGGCCATGAACGGGCGTTTCGAGACGGCCTGCATCGCCATCTTCGCCGCCGCGGTGCTCGACAGCCTGGACGGCCGCGTGGCGCGCATGACGCACACGCAAAGTGCGTTCGGTGAGCAGATGGACAGCCTGGCCGACATGGTGAGCTTCGGCGCCGCGCCGGCGCTGATCGTCTACCAGTGGGCGCTGCAGGACATGGGCAAACTGGGCTGGATCCCGGCCTTCGTCTACATCGCCGGCGCGGCGCTGCGGCTGGCGCGGTTCAACGTCAACATCGGCGTGGTCGACAAGCGCTTCTTCCAGGGCCTGCCCAGCCCGGCCGCCGCGGCCTTGGTGATGGGCCTGATCTGGGTGGTGGACGATGCCGGAATCAAGGCGGCGAACCGCGTCGACTGGGCGGCCTGGTCGGCCTTCGCGGTGACGCTGTACGCGGGGTTGTCGATGGTGACCAACGCGCCGTTCTACAGCTTCAAGGTGTTCGGTGGCCGGCGCACGGTGCCGTTCGTGGTGCTGGTGGTCATCATGCTGGTGATTGCCGTGGTCAGCCTGGACCCGCCGCGGGTGTTGTTTGCGCTGTTCTGCGCCTACGGCATCTCGGGCTACGTGGTGTATGGCTACCGCAAGATGAAGGGCCGGCCGGTCAGTGTGATCGCCACCTCCACCGACGAGCCCGACGAGATCGGCTTGCACCGCTGACACCCGTGCTACATTTCGCGACCATGACGACATTTTCAGCCACTGCCACGCTGCTACTAGGGGTGCATCAGGCGCGCTGATCATCCACGTCTCACAGCTTCCAGGATCGACGGCCCGCCAGCGCAACGCAGCGGGCCGTTTGCATTTGCGGAACCCCTCCACCAACTGCGGTGCACCCCTCACCCAGTTCTGACCCCAGGAGAGTTCCATGCCCATGCTCGACCAACCCGCCACCAAGTACCGCGCCTTTGCCCCGGTGCGCCTGACCGACCGCCGCTGGCCCGATGCGGTGATCAACCGGGCGCCCACGTGGTGCAGCGTGGATCTGCGCGACGGCAACCAGGCGCTGATCGAGCCGATGGACCCGGCGCGCAAGCTCAAGCTCTTCCAGGCGCTGGTCAAGATCGGCTTCAAGGAGATCGAAGTCGGCTTCCCGTCGGCATCGCAGGCCGATTTTGATTTTGTGCGGCTGCTGATCGAGCAGCGGCTGATCCCCGATGACGTGACGATCCAGGTGCTGACGCAGGCGCGCGACCACCTGATCAACCGCAGCTTCGAGGCCCTGGTCGGCGTGCCGCGGGCCATCGTGCATCTGTACAACGCCACCGCGCCGGTGATGCGCCGCGTGGTGCTGGGGCTGGACGAGGGCGGCATCGTCGAACTGGCCACCAGCCATGCGCGACTGGTGAGCGAGGGCGCCGCGCGCCAGCCGGGCACGGCCTGGACCTTCGAGTACTCGCCCGAAATGTTCTCGGGCACCGAGCTGCCTTTCGCCAAGCGGGTGGTGGACGCGGTGACCGCGGTGTGGCAGCCCACGCCAGCGCACAAATGCATCATCAACCTGCCGTCGACGGTGGAGCACAGCACGCCCAACATCTTTGCCGACATGGTGGAGTGGATGCACCGCCACCTGGAGCGGCGCGAGGCCATCGTGCTGTCGATCCACCCGCACAACGACCGCGGCACCGGCACCGCCGCGGCCGAGCTGGCGCTGATGGCCGGCGGCGATCGCATCGAAGGCTGCCTGTTCGGCAACGGCGAGCGCACCGGCAACGTCGACGTGGTGAACCTGGCGCTGAACCTCTACACACAGGGTGTGCACCCGGGGCTGGATTTCAGCGACATCGATGCCATCCGCCGCACGGTGGAGCATTGCAACCAGCTGCCGGTGCATCCGCGCCACCCTTACGTGGGCGACCTGGTCTACACCTCGTTCTCGGGCTCGCACCAGGACGCGATCAAGAAGGCCTTTGCCGCGCGGCGCGAAGGCGACCTCTGGGACATGCCGTACCTGCCGATCGACCCCAAGGACCTGGGCCGCAGCTACGACGCGGTGATCCGTGTCAACAGCCAGTCGGGCAAGGGTGGCATCACCTACCTGCTGGAGGCCGAGTACGGGCTGGAGCTGCCGCGGCGGCTGCAGATCGAGTTCTCGTCGTCGGTGCAGGCGGTGATGGACGTGCAGGGTAAAGAGCTGGGCGCGGCCGACATCTGGGCGCTGTTTGCCGAGGCCTACCGGCTCGGCGAAGGCGAAGGTGGCCTGAAGATCGACCAGCAGCACATCATCGAGCAGCCTGACGGCAGCGTGCAGCTGGCGGCGCGGGTCAGTGCGGGCGGCCAGACCATCGCGCTGCAAGGCGCCGGGCGCGGCCCGGTGGAGGCGTTCGTCGACGGCCTGCAGCGTTGCACCGGCGTGACGATGGCGGTGCTCGACTTCCACGAACACGCCATCGGCGCCGGCGCGCAGGCCCGCGCGGCGGCCTACCTCGAACTGCGCATCGCC
>MESD01000215.1:66308-66633 GCA_001770815.1 Burkholderiales bacterium RIFCSPHIGHO2_12_FULL_69_20 | reverse complement strand
GCCGGCCCGGCGATGCGGTGGTTGATTTCGCTGACGGCGCCACGGTGATGGACGTGCCCACCGGCGATGACCGCGTGCTGCGCCTGTCGCTGCCGGGCAGTGACGGCCCGTCGCTGAAGGCCAGCGGCAACCTCACCTTCGACGCATTCGGCTTCTTCCAGGTCAGTGGCGGCTTCGCGATCGAGCAACGCTCGCAGTCCATCACCCTGTCGGCCGAGACCAATGCCGCGGGCACGGTCACACGGCCGGCGGGCATCATCGATGCCGAGCTGCTCACCATCGGCGCCAGCAACGTGCGTGCCTTCGTCGGCATCGACGGCGGCAC
>MESD01000215.1:42512-66239 GCA_001770815.1 Burkholderiales bacterium RIFCSPHIGHO2_12_FULL_69_20 | reverse complement strand
CAACACCGCCACGCCGCGCAAGTGGACCAGCGTGCAGGCCGACGTCGGCAGCATCGCGCTGGTGGGCATCAGCGACGAGTTGGTGATCGAATCGACCGACCTGCATGTCGAGGTCAACCGCTCGGGCCAGGTGGTGCCGGCCGGCACGCGCGCGGCGGTGGTCGACTACGCCAACGGCGCCACGGTGCTCGACATCACCACCGGCCCGCAGCTGACCGATCGGATCACGCTGTCGATGGCCGGTGCCGACGGCGCCTTGCTGCGCGCCGCCGGCAATCTGAACATCGACGCTTTCGGCTTCGTGCAGGTCAGCGGCAGCTTCGCGGTCGAGCAGCGCAGCACCACGGTCACGCTGGCCGGGGTGGGCGCGGCACCGGGTGCCCAGGTGGCGGTGGACGTGCTGACCATCGGTGCCGAGGACGTCGATGTCTTCGCGGGCGTCAACGGCGGCACGGCTGATGCCATCGGCCTGCAGCTCGACGACATCGATGTCGGCCTGGCCTTGTTCAGCGCGCAGGCCCAGCCCGCGCGCAAGTGGACGGCGTTGCAGGCCAGCGCCAGCAGCGTGGGCTTTGTCGGCCTGTCGGACCTGCTGCCGACGGTGCGCAACCTGCAGGTCGAGCTGAATCAGAGCAAGCTGCTCACCGACCCGGTCATCGATTTCGCGACGCAGAACTTCACGATGCCCACCGGGCCGGGCAGCGAGATCACCTTCGACATCGACGGCAGCGCCGGCAAGGTGGTCCGGGCCGAAGGCGAGATCACGCTGGAACTGTTCGATTTCGCCTACCTGTCCGGGCGCATCGGCTTCGAGAAATACACCCCGACGCGGCCGCTGGTGCTGAGCACCAGCACGGGGGTCACCACGCAGGTGCAGGCCACGTCGATGATGGCCATCACCGGGCGCGACATCGATGTCTTCGTCGGTTATGCCGATGGTGGGCTCGACACCACGCGCAGCTTCGCTTCGCAGGCGGACAACCTCTATGGCTTCGGTGCCGAGGGTGCCGACTTCGGCCTGCTGATCACCAAGGCCGGTGGCTCGTCCTTCACCTCGCTGAAGGCGCGCATCGACACCGTGGCGCTGTACGGCTTCGACCCCAGTGACTTCCAGCTGCAGTTCACCGGCCTCACGCTCGAGATCAACCGCGCCGATGCCAGCGGCCGCACGATCGATTTCGTGCGCTCGTTCGGCCCGGATGGTTTGGCGCTGGGCTTCGAAGGCCAGGCGGTGCTGGACTTCAAGCCGGGTGACCGCATCGGCGTGTTCGCCGAGCAAGCCTTGCTGACGGTGGGCGACTTCCTGTACTTCAAGGGCGCGATCGGCTTCCAGCAGGCCGACCACGGCAATACGCTGCGCAACGGGCTGGGCGCCATCGTCAGCGGTGCCAAGGGCTTCGCTATCGGTGGCAGTGGCATCGATACCTTCGTGGGCTACGCCGACGGGGGCATTGACCAGGCCAAGTCGTTTGCCGATCAGGCCGATTCGCTCTACGGCTTTGGGGTCGAAGGTCTGACCTTCGGCTTCCTCAACGTCAAGGACGCTGGCGGCAAGAGCTACCGGGCGCTGAAGGCGTCGGCCGACAGCGTGGCGGTGTATGGCTTCGACCCCGAAGACTTCCAGTTCCAGGTGCAGGATCTGCGCATCGAGTACAACGCCGTCTCGCCCGAAGGCGGGCTGGCGCGGCCGCTCGATTTCACCGGCGCCAAGCAGCTGGCCATCCCCACCGGCGCCGACCCGGTCACGCTCGATTTCAGCGGCGACCGGCTGGGCCTGTTCGCCGGCATGGCCACGCTGTCGATATCGAATTTCGTCTACGTGCAGGGGGCGCTGGGCTTCCAGAAAAGCAGCATCACCGGGCTGAAGAACAACCTCGGCCTGCCGGTGGGCACGCCGCTGAACCCAGCGCGTGGCTTCAGCGTTGGCGCCGGCAACCTCGATGTGTTCGTCGGTTATGCGCAGAACGGCATCGACCGCACCCGCACCTTCACCGAGCAGGCCGACAGCCTGTTCGGCGTCGGCATCGAGGATGTCGAGGTTGGCCTGCTGATGGTCAAGCAGGGCGGCACCAACTACACGGCGCTGTCCGCTTCGTCGGGCACCGCGGCCATCTACGGCTTCG
This sequence comes from Burkholderiales bacterium RIFCSPHIGHO2_12_FULL_69_20, assembly GCA_001770815.1. GTDB lineage: Bacteria > Pseudomonadota > Gammaproteobacteria > Burkholderiales > Burkholderiaceae_C > Pseudaquabacterium. The sequence continues at coordinate 64,116 of MESD01000215.1, read as the reverse complement.
ATCCGAAGGACTTCCAGCTCTCGGTCGAAGGCATCAGCGTCCAGCTCAACACCGCGTCGGGCACCGCCCGGCCGCTCGATTTCATCGAGAGCTTCGGTGCCAACGGCTACCAGGTGCCCAACGGCGGCCAGCCGGTGGCGCTGAAGATGACCGATGCGGTGATCGGCGCCTCGCTGACCAACACCACGCTGCGGGTGTCGGAGTTCTTCTACGTCGAGGGCAGCTTTGCCTTCCAGAAGGGCGAGGCCAGCGGCCTCACCGTCAAGGGCCCCTTGGGCGCCACCTTCAGCGACGTGCGGGCGCAGGGCATCGAGTTCGGCGCCGCGGGCGTCAGCGCCTTCATCGGCGTGGGCGGGCCGTATTCGCTGCCGGCCAGCACCGACGTCAATGGCGACGGCGTGGTCAACCGGCAGGACCGCACGGTCAACCCCAATGCCACCGGCCTGGTGGTTGAACAGGTCGACTTCGGCCTGGGCCTCTACACCACGCTGGCCGACCCACTGCACCCGCAGAACGCGCTGGTGCCGGTGGGCACCAAGTTCACCGGCTTGAAGGCTACCGGCGAGCGGGTGGGCTTTGTTGGCTTCAGCGACTTCATCGAGTTCGACCTGCAGAACATCGTGGTCGACATCAATACCGGCAGCAATGCGCTGTTCACCGCCGATTTCACCGATGGTGGCACCTCGGTCGGTCGGGCCGTCGCCACCAGCGGCACGCCGCTGCTGCTCGACACCAGCAACCGCAGCATCAGCGCCACGGTGGGCCAGGCCAAGGCCAGCGTGGCCAACATCCTGTCGTTGCAGGGCGGCTTCACCTTCCAGAAGCGCACCATCGAGGATGTCACCTTCAAGGCCGCCGGCATCGAGCTGGTGACCAACGCCGAAGCGTTGGTGGTGGCCGGCCAGGACATCTACGCCTTTGCCGGCATCAACGGCCCGTACCGCACCGACACCAATCTGGACGGGGTGATCGATGGCGACGACCCGGCCAACGAGGACGCCATCGGCTTCGCCATCGACGACCTCGACTTCGCGCTGGCGATGATGTCGCCCAGTCTGGCCGCGGGGGCCACGCTGCCGGGCAAGTTCTTTGCGCTGTCGGCCTCGGCTGGCCTGGCCGGGCTGGTGGGCACCGACCCCTATCTGACGCTGGAGGCCACCGACGTTGCGCTCAACTTCAACGGCGCGTTTGTGGGCCAGTACCCGCTGCCCAGCGCCTATGTCGATTTCAGCCAGCTGGCCGGTGGCGGCCTGGACATCCCGGTCGGCAACGTGCCCGATGCGTTCACCTTCGATTTCGACGCCAACCAGCTGGGCATCGCGCTCACCGCCACGCTGGGCGTGTTCAACCTGTTCGAGATCAGCACCTCGTTCGACTTCCAGTTCGAACTGCCCGAGACCGGTGCGCTGATCCCCAGCATCAACCTGTCGCGGCTCACCAGCTTCCTGCCTGACAAGCTGCCCGGCTTCGATTTCCTCGACGGCGCCATCGGCTTCCTGAAGAACCTCGACCTGTCGATCGGCTTCGATCCCACGCTGGGCGATCTGACGCTGTTCGGCTCGGTCGAGCTGCCCGACCTGACGATCAACCTCGGCGGCTTCGTCTACCTGAATGGTGATTTCCGGCTCAACCTGGGTGAGTCGTTCACCGCCGACATGTACACCGGGCTGCCGCCCGAGCTGTCGCTGATCACGCAGTTGCTGCCGCCCACCGCGCTGACGGTCTTCGACACGCTCAGCAGCCTGTTCGGCCTGTCGGACGATTTCTCGCGGTTGAAGGGCGTGTCGTTCAAGGGCGTGAGCTTCGGCGCCAGCGATGTCAACGTGTTCGTCGGCGTGGGCGGGCCCGATTTCAGCCGGCCGCTGTCCGAGCAGGACGACCTGATCGGCTTCGGCATGCAGGACGTCGACCTCGGCCTGGGCGTGTTCAAGGCCGATCTGGGCACGCTGGTCGAGACCCAGAACTTCACCTCGTTGACGATCCACGCCGATCAGATCGGTACCTACGGCTTCGGCGACATCCTCACCATCCGCGCCACCGACGTGACCATCGAGGTCAACACCGGCGGCAAGCTGTTTGGCGGGCTGATGCGCTCGACGGCCGACTACGCGTCGATCAAGACCACCGATGCCGATGGCATCGAGCACACCGGCTTCGAGGTGCGCACCGGCGGTGATCCGGTGCGGCTGACCTTCACCGGCAACGAGCTGATCGGCCTGGACATCGGCCTGGCCGAGATCGCGGTGGCCGATTTCCTGTTCCTGCGCGGCTCGCTGGCCTTCCGCCAGGGTGAGGTGTACGACGTCGCGGTCGACACCGGTTTCCTGCGTCCGCTGCTCGAGAGCCTGGGCCAGAACGGCGCCAGCCTGCCCCTGCAGGTGCAGGCCATGACGCTGGGTGGTGCCAACCTCACCGGCTTTGCCGGCGTGGGCGGTCCGTATCGCTTCGGTGACGACGCCAACAACGACGGCCTGCTCGACAACATCAGCGAGAACGCCGTCGGCCTGGTGATTGACGACGTCGATTTCGGCCTGGCGATCATGACGCCGTCGATCGGCAAGTTCATCCCCAGCCTGGAGCAGTATTCGCCGCGCTTCGTCTCGGCCAAGGCCTCGATCGCCGATGCGATGCTGGTGGGCATCGACCCCAGCCTGCTCGACGTGCAGGCGCACGACGTCGAAGTCAACATCAACACCTTCTACGTGCCGTCGATCCCGGCACCGGTGCAGGCGGCGATCCAGTTGCTCGGCCCGCCGTCGATCAACTACCAGCTGAGTCCCAGCTTCAAGGACTTCACCGAGGACATCAACGCCAATGGCGTGCTCGATGCCGGCGAAGACCGCAACCAGAACAGCCTGATCGACAGCGCCGGCTTCGCCTTGCCCGCGGGCGGCAACAACATGGTCTTCCTGGACTTCACCGAGGAGATCGTCCAGGCCAAGGTGGGCTACGCGCAGATCAACCTGGCAGGCTTCGTGCAGCTGTCGGCATCGATGGCCTTCACCAAGCGCGGCGCCGAGCGTGTCACGCTGAACAACGGCGTCGAGACCACCGTCACCACGCTGGCCATCGGCATCAACGACGCCTTCGGCTTCATCGGCATCGATCCATCGGGGCAGGGCGGCTACTGGCAGGATTTCAACAACGACGGCCGCATCGACGAGGCCGACGCCGATCACCCCAACACCGCGGCCATCGGCCTGGCGATCGAGGACCTGGACCTGGGCCTGATCGTCGCCAAAGAACTGCTGATCACCAACCAGGGCGTGTCGATCGGCGTGTATGTCGCCGGCAAGGCCGATGTCGACTTCATCGGGCTGGTGGGCGTGCCCGGCGTGATCCTGAACGCCGAGAACCTGAGCATCGAGCTCAACACCGGCCTGCGCTTCACCGTCGGCACGCAAGACGTGGTGCAGGATGGCCGCACCGGCGCGGTGTCGCTGGGCGCCGGGGTCAGCATCACGGCGGCCTTCACGGTGATCGACTTCTCGGCGTCGAGCTGGACCAATTCCACCGGTGTGGTCAGCCAGGGTTATGCGATCGAGACCGGCAACCCGGACGAGCCGATCGTGCTGCTCTACAACGAGCAGCTGCTGCGCATCTTCGGCGAGGCCGAACTCGACCTGTTCGGCCTGGTGTCGCTGAAGGGCGTGCTCGACTTCCGCGCCAGCGAGAGCGAAGGCATCAGCGTCTTCGCCGATGTCACGGCCCGCGTCGGGCCCAAGACGGCGCCGCTGTTCACCGCGCATGCCACCGGCCTGCTGGTGATCAAGGACGGCATCGCGATGCGTCTGGACATCAGCACCACGCTCGATTTCGGCCCGGTGGCCCGGCTCGATGCGGCGCTGCAGTTCACGATGAACAGCTTCGAGCGCGAGATCGTCTACACCGTGCCCGAAGAGTTCCTCGACAAGGTCGACTTCCCGGTCTTCACGATCTCGGCCACGCCGCCGGGCCGGCCCGACTGGACCGGCTTCTACATCGCCCTGGCCGGCGAGGGCTCGCTCGACCTGATCAACGGCCTGGTCACGCTGGACGGCGATTTCAGCGTCATCATTTCCGAGCAGGGCTTCGAGCTCAACGTCACCGCCACGCTCGACCTGCCAGTGCTTGAGCCGTTGTCGGTCACCGGCACGCTGGGCATCACCTCGGCCGGGCTGTACGGCGCGCTCGAAGTGGGTGGCAGCGGCGCGCGCAGCACCATCATCGACGGCGGCGGCGTGTTCGACGTCACCGGCCGCTTCCTGCTGCAGATCAACACCACGGCCGAGAACCAGCGTGTGCGCGGCCGCGATGGCGACGGCAACGTGCGCGATGCCAACGGCAACGCCATCATCGTCACGCTGGCGCCGCAGTTCCTGCGCCTCACCGGCGAGGCGTCGATCAGCGTCGGGCCGATCGTGCTGGAAGGCGGCATCGATCTGCTGATCAATCGCAACGGCCTGCAGGCCAGCGGCAACGTGTCGCTCAGCCTGGGTGATTTCGGCGAGATCAGGCTTGAGCTGGATGCCGCCTTCGGCGTGGACGTGGGCGGCGACGCCTTCTTCGCGCTGCGCGTGCAGGCGTCCGCGCCGCTCGGTGTGTCCGTCATCAACATCACCGCCGGTGTGACGCTGCAGATCAACACCAGCAGCCACGACTACACCACGCTGTCGGGCCACACCATCGCCGGCGACACGCTGTTCGACCTGACGATCAACGGCACGATGAAGGTGCTGGCCTTCAACGTCAGCTTCAGCGGGCGCATGAGCATCGTCAACGAGGTGTTCAAGCTCGAGTTCGACGGCAGCCTGAACTTCTTCAACGCGCTGACGGTCGACATCAGCGGTTTCGTCAGCAGCGACGGCCAGTTCTCGATCACCGGCATTGCCACGCTCGACATCCACCTCGGGCCGTTGCACCTGGAGGCCGGCGTCAGCATGACGCTGTCGAGCCGCCCGCGCTTTGCCGCGGCAGTGTGGGGCTCGCTCGACTTCGAGCTCGACGTCGGCCTGTTCACGATCGACTTCACCATCGCCGGTTTCCGCGGCGAGATCGACATCACGCCGGCCAGTGCCTACCTGGCCGCGCGCGCCACGGTGATGGGCATCACGGTGTCGGGCAGCTACACCTGGAGCTTCGGCGACCCACCCGACATCAGCCACCTCGATGCCGCCACCGGCACGCTGTACCTGCACATGGGCGATACGCCCGGCCGCTACGGCAGCGGCGACCTGTACGACGACACCCTCAACGAGAGCTTCAACGTCTACCAGGATGGCGGCACCATCACCGTGCGCTCGCTGGGCCAGGCCGAGACCTACAACGCCAACGCGGTGCGCCGCATCGTGGCCTACGGCGGCAAGGGCAACGATTCGCTCTACATCGCACCGGCCATCCGTGCCGAGCTCGATGTTGATGGCGGCCTGGGCAACGACAGCTTCATGATCCTGGGCGGCGCGGCCACCAGCGTGATCCGTGGCGGCGCAGGCAAGGACGAGTTCGTCGGTGGCAATGTCAACGGCCTGCACTTCTTCGGCGGCGACGGCAACGACAAGTTCATCGGCGGCGATGGCGGTGAGATCGTCGACATGGGTGCCGGCACCAACCGCATCTGGGGCAACGGCGGCAACGACACCATCGTCACCGCCACCGGCGAAGACACCATCGACGGCGGCGACGGCAACGACCTGATCAACGTCAGCGGCGGTGGCTTCATCGTCGTCGACGGCGGCGCCGGCTTCGACCGCATCGTGGTCGCGCCCATCGTCAGCAACGCGCCGATCCAGCTGAACAACCATGCGCTGGTGGTGGCCTCGGGCACGGCGCTGCGCACGATCAACTTCAACGACAGCGTCGACCGCATAGCGATCACCGACCAGAACAGCATTCGCACCACGCTGGCCAGCGCGGCCGGTGCGTCGTGGGGCGCAACCGATCTGTCCATCGATGCCGCGGGCATCCTGGACGTGCGCAACGCCACCCTGGTGGCGCCCGAGGCGTTGTTCAGCGTCAGCGCGGCGGGCATCGACGGCACGCTGAACACGCAGCTGGCCGAGCTGTCGGTGATCAACCGCGGCACGGCCGGCGCAGCGTTTGCCGACATCGTGCTGCGCGAGGCCGATGACCTGGGCATCACCGCCGACAACCGCAGCGGCGCCGGCCTGGTGGCCGCCAGCGGCGCCATCGACGTGCGGTTGGCCAGCCGCGAGGCGCTGTTCTCGCACAACGACGGCTTGATCAGCGCGGGCGCGGGCAGCAGCATCACATTGCTGGCCGACGACATCGACTTCAACGCCGGCGTCGACACGGTGCGTGGCACCGGCCAGCTGGCGCTGCGCAGCACCGACGTGGCGCAGAACTACCGCATCGGCGGCGCCGGTCAATCGATCTACGGCAACGACAGCTCGATCGGCGCAGGCGCGGCCGGTTCGCTGGACCTGGGCATGCGCGACCTGTCGGCGCTGCGCGATGGCTTCTCGCAGGTGCGTATCGGCCACCAGGCCAGCGGTGTGCAGATGCTCGTCGGCGATGTCGAAAACAGCGCGCTCTACAGCCACACCTTCTCGGCGCGCCTGGACGATCCGACGGTACTGCTGGCCGAGCGTTTGCTGATCGTCGGCGACGTGCAGGCGACCGACCGGCTCGAGTTGCAGGCCCACACGCTGGAAGTGCGCCGCCAGAACGTCAACGATCCGCTGGGTTCGCCTGATTCAGGGGCCCGCGCCCGTGATCTGGTGGTTCGTGTCAGCGAGCAGGTGGTGTTGTCGGGCTGGTTGATCGGCGATCGCAGCGTCGACATCGCGGTCGACGGCAGCACCGGTCAGGGCGCCATCGTCACCTACAGCGATGGCCCCAACGGTTTCACCGCCGACAAGGGCTCCAGCCTGTTCGTGGTCGATGCCCATGGCACGCTGCGCCTGCACACCTCGGGCTCGATCATCTCGGCCACCTATGTCGAGGCCATCGGCGCCAATGCCACCTTGACGCTCGACGCTGGCACGGCCCTCACGCTGCGCGAGGGCGGGGCCGTGGTGGCGTCGGCGTCCAACAGCGATGTCACGCTGTCGGCCACCGGGCGTGTGCTGATCCTGGGCGGCAGCGCGGTGGCGGTGGGCGCGGCGTTTGCGGCCGACGGTGTCACGCCGCTGCTGACCGGCACCGGCTCGACACTGACGATCAACACCCCCGGGGAACTGCAGGTCGCCGGCATCGTGGTGACAGCCGACAGCGCGGTGCTCAACGTCGGCGAGGTGCAGAACGACTACGCCGACTACTTCGACAGACTGCCCGGCCACACGCTGGCCAAGATCACCGCGGCCGCCGACATCGCCGTTGCACTGACGCAACTGAAGGCCGGCCAGCTCAGCGATGCCCTGCGCGCTGCGGCCACCGAAGCGCATCTGACGCTGGGCGCACAGGTGGCGGTGACGTCGATCGCCGACTTCACTCCGTTCGCCGACCTGAGCGACGCGCAGAAGGCGCTGGTGGCGCAGGGTCTGGGCTACACGCTGTACGAGCATGGGGGTTTCTTCAACGCCGATACCGGCGTGCTGCGGCCCACGGGGTTCGATGCCACCACCGGCACCACCACGATCACGCTGCTCGCTGGCCCGCAGGTCACCTACGACCCCGCCAGCGTGAACTGGGGCGCGGCTGGCGCGCCTGCTGCCGGCGCATCGTTCAACAGCCTCAGCATCGCGCAACAGGCCGCCGTGGCGGCATCGTTGGGCTACAGCGTGCTGGCCAGTGATGTCTATTTCAAGGCCGATGCAGCGGTGGGCGATGTGCTGCGCACCGGCTTCCTGCAGGGCATCTCGGCCGACTACGACAACAGTCGCATCGACTGGGCTGCCGCTGGTGTCGCAGCGCCCGCGGGCGACCCCGGATTCGAACAGCTCAGCGCGGCGCAGAAGGTGGTGGTCGCCAACGCCTTGGGCTACCGCTTCGACTGGTACGCGATTCCGGTGGAAGACTGGTCGGGCACCGGCTTCGACTATGCGTCGGTGCCGCTGCAAACCTGGATCGATGCCTCCACCGCCAACTTCGCGGTGCTGATCGAGGCCGACAAATGGGGTGCTGCCGGCGTGCCGGAGCGGGGCACGGCCTATGGCGCGCTCAGCGCCGCTCAGCGCGCGGTGGTGGATTCGATCATCAGCTTCCAGCCGATTGCGGGCACCGCCTACGCCGACCTCACGGCCGACCAGCGCAGCGTTGTCGACGACCTGCTGCGGCCGGCCGAAGAAGCGCTGTTCAAGGACCTGAGCGCTGCGCACCAGGCGGTGGTCGTGGCCTACATCGACCGCGTCAACGGTGGCGCTGCCGGCAACCCGATCACCTTCTTCAACTACGCCGCCGATCCGGGCATGAAGCTGGTCAGCCGCTTCACCGAAGGCACGATCACCGATTACGACAACGCCAACGTCTTCTGGGGCAGCGCCGGCGCGCCTGCCGCGGGTACCGGCTTCGAGTCGCTCAGCACCGCGCAACGGGCGGTGGTCGCGCATGCGCTGGGCTTTGACGTGATCAGCGGCCCGGCCTTCTACAAGGCCGATGCGGCAGCGGGCCAGCGGCTGGTGCAGGGCTTCTCGGCGGGCGGCGCCGATTTCGACTTGTCGGCCATCGACTTTGGCGGCGCCAGCCAGCCTGCCGACGATGCCAGCTTCGAAGACCTCACCCTGGCGCAGCGCGAGGTGGTATTGCGCGGGCTGGGCTACGACCAGACCGATCGTGCGGTGTTCGTCAACCTGACGGCCACCGATCCTGCCAAACGCATCGTCGACCACTTCGTCGAAGGCACCGCGGCCGGCGCCGATTTCGACAGTGTCGGTTTTGCCTGGGGTGCCGCGGGTGCACCCGCCCCGGGCACCGGCTTCGACAACCTGACACTGGCTCAGCAGGAAGAAGTGCTGATGGCCCTGGGTTATGCCCGATGGACCGGCACGCTCTACGCCAATGCCGATGCCCCGGCCGCCGATCGCTACCGGCTGAGTTTCACGGCGGGCACCGACTTCAGCATCGCCGCGATCGCCTGGGCCGCACCCAGCCCGGGCACGGCGTTCCAGGATCTGACCGATCTGCAGAAGTTTGCCGTGCTCGACCAATCGGGCTTCGCGCAATACACCACGGCGATCTACTACAAGGCCAGCGCCGCGCCCGGCGAACAACTGCGCGAGAGCTTCACCCAGGGCATCGACTACACCAACGCCAGCAGCGGCACCGACAACACCACGCGCTGGGTGATCGAGGACGGCAACGTCAGGGGCGATGGCACGCCGGTGCGCTACCTGGCCGATGCCGTCGACCGCAACGGCGACGGCGTGGTCGACGAGGTGCGGATCCTCGATCCGCACCCGTTGTTCGGCCAACGTGGTGCCGGCTTCCTGCTGACGGGCACGATGACCACGCTGCGGCCCGATGCCGACTTCGTGGTCAACACCCGCGACGACATCGTCGTGCAGGGCAACATCAACCTGCTGGGCGCGGGCTCGGACCTGGTGCTCGAATCCGACCGCTGGGTTTACTGGCAAGGTGATGCGGTGATCAACGGCAATATCACGTTGATCGGCCACGGCGCCCCCGAGGCGGGCAAGCCCCAGGCCGGCACCAGCGTGTACGTGAATGCCAGTTCGACGTTGAATTCGCTGGAGGCGGGCAGTGCCATCACTGTGATCGGTGCCAAGGACGTCGAACTGCACGGCGCGTTGGTGGCCGGTGGCAGCATCGGTGACATCAGCATCGGTGACACCAGCGTCACCTGGTTCGGCCCCGATTCGACCGTGTCGGTCCAGGCCGGTGAACAGATCCTGGTCGACACGGCGCTGGCCGCTGCCAAATCGGTGCGCCTGACCACCACCGGACTGCCCGGTGCCGACGACGAAGGGCTGTCCATCGTGATGACCACGGTGGGCGGCCTCACCGCTGCCGGCCACACCAGCGACACGCTGGGCGGTACGGTTGAAATCAGCGTGGCCGGCGGCGTGTCGCTGGCAGGCAACGTGCGCTCCGGCGCCACGGTGACAACCGCGCCCGGGGCCGACGGCCGGCCCACCGACAGTTATGCCTGGTCGGACAAGTTCTCGAGTGTGAGCATCAGCGCCGGCGGTCTGTTGTGGCTGGGCACGATGGTGCGGGCCGCCGATGGCAGCCTGGTCGAGCAGGGTCTGGTGCTGCGCGCCGGCCATGCCGTGTCGCTGTCGGGTGGTGTCAGCCCCGACGGCGTGGGTGTCAACATCCCCGGCGGTGCCAGTGTGGTGGTGCACGATCCCGACGGCAGCATCACCATCCAATCGAGTCAGAAGGCCTTCATCGACGGGCAGTTGGTGGCGGGCGGCGACCTGGTCGATTATTTCGATGCCACCGGCGCCAAGTTGGGCAGCCTGGTGCAGCCTTTCGACGGCAACTCGACCATCACCATCGAGGCCGCGGGTCAGGTGCGCCTGGGCCGTGAACTGCAGGCCGGCCGCAGCATCGATGTCCGTGGTGGCACGGCACCCTTCGACCCTGCTTCGACATCGGTGACCAATGGCTACGGCATGGTCATCGGCGGCAACGTGCACCTGCGCACCTGGCAGGAAGACAGCAGCATTGCGCTGTCGGCTGGTGGCAACCTCGGCGTGTTCGCCCCGGCCTGGAAGCAGGAGCTGAAGGCCGACCGCTTCAGCGAATTCAACGATGGCCACCTCGGTCAGGACGCTGCGTTGCGCCTGATCATCGACCTGGGTGACGGCAGCACTGGCGCCACGGCCAGCGCGGTGGTGGTGGTCAAGGCCTCGGCCGCCGGCACGCGCCACGGTGCCGAGAGTGTGCGCGACGACCTGCAGGCCGCCATCGCCGCAGCCTTTGCCGGTGCCTCGGCCGACGTGCTGAGCAAGCTGCCCACGGTGGCGCTGGACGATGGCCGGCTGGTGCTCACGGGCAACCACCGCGTCAGCATCGCTGCCGCCCCCGAGGCTGGGGGCGGGGCCGAGCGTTTGGGCTTCACCCAGTTGTCCGTGGCCGGGTCGACCAGCGGGCCGGTGTCGTCGTCACGGCCATACGCGATCGATGCGGCGGGCGCGGGCTCGGTGGTCAAGCTCGGGCGCGCCAGCGCGCCGTCCGGCGAAATCCTGATCAGCAGTGCGATCCGGGCGCACAGCGGCATCGAGATGTACGCCGGCACCAGCGCCGCTGGCACCTCGAAGGTGACCGTCACCGCAGGCGCCTTGATCGAGACGCTGTCGGGCAGCATGCGCTTTGCCCCCACCGGTGCGGCGCTGCTGGGTGGCGAATTCATCGCCCGGGGGGCCGGCGCCGACATCATCGTCAACGCACGCGACACGCTCGACCTGGCGGGCAGCTTCACCGCCCAGCGCGACATCATCATCAGCGCCGGCACGGTCGAGCGCGCCGGCGAAACCAGCCTGCACACGCTGGGCACCAGCAAGCTGGTGACGCTGGATGCAACCGGCCGCACGCTCATCACCGGCCTGAACGACGTGCTGATCCAGAGCGTGGTGGGCGGCGGTGCCGACCAGCGTGGGCCGGTGCAGATCAGCTCGACCACCGGCTCGCTCACGCTGTTCGGCAGCGACGATCCCGACGAAGCGTCCGGACGCATCGACACCGGCGGCCTGGTCACGTTGAGCGGGCGCGATGTCGAGATCGCGGGCTCGGTCACCAACCGCGTGGCCACCGATGCCAGTTACGACGACGAACTGACGGTCACGGCCACGCGCCACCTCGCGCTGCATGGCAGCTTCTCGCTGGTGGGCTCGCTGCGCGCCACGGCCGGCGGCGACATCGGCATCTACGACACGGTGATGTCGGTGCTGGGCGCCGGGCAGCGCGCGGTGATCGATGCCGGCGGGTCGGTCAACATCGGCAGCGTGGCCGGGCAGACCCGCGGCGCGATCCTGGAGGCCGGCGCGCTGCTGCAGATCAGCGCCGGCGCTCAGATCGCGCTGGGGGCCGACGGCCAGCTCTACACCGGCCAGGACGGCAGCCGCCTTCAACTGCAGGCCGACACTCTGCGCCTGGCCGGCAGCCTGCGCGCCGGCACCGACCATCTTTCCATCGCCTCAAGCACGGCGCCCTTCACCGGCCATGGTGCGGTGATTGACCTGCAGGCCGTGCGCGACGTTGTGCTGGGCGATCTGGCCACCGGCGCCGGCGGCGAGTTGACGGCCACCGGCAGCGTGCTGGTGCGCACCGGCGCCGCGGCCTCGGGCGTGGGCCTGCAGACGACTGAGGCCAGCCGCATCGTGGCCGACGCCACCGGCACCGTCGATGGCACCACCGACGATGCCGACGTGGTCACCTGGACCGGCGCCGACGCCACTGGCGACGGCCTGGTGCGGCTGCAGTCCGACGGACGCATCGTGCTGCGCGGTGCCGTGCTGGCGCGTGATGCGGGTGCTGACGTCGGCATCGTGTCGCGCGCGCAGGTGTTCATCGGCGGGCTGGTGCGCGCCGACGACCGACTCGAAGTGATCGGCGGCACCGATGTCAGTCGCGTGGCGGTGCATGTCGATCAGCAGGTCACCGATGCCCAGGGCAACCACCTGTCGGGTGGCACGCTCGATACCGCCGAAGGCGGCAGCATCATCATCGCCGCGATCGACAGCGTGCTCATCGAAGGCACGGTGGGTGAGTCCACCTCGGTGCTGCTGCCGGGCGACCTGGGCAGCCATGGCAAGGTGCGGTTGATCGATATCCAATCGCTGGCCGGCGACGTGACGGTGCGCCGCGAAATCAACGTCGGCCACGAGGTGATCATCACCGGCGGCGATCTGAAGGTGCAGGCCGACGCCCATGTGTTTGCGCTGGCAGCCGACTCCACGGTGTTCATGCTGGCGCGCAACAGCGTGTTGGTGGCCGCCAATACCAGCGTGCCTGCCGAAACCCACCAGGGTTACATCAAGGCGGGCCAGCTGGTGCATCTGGCCGCGCCCACCCTCACCATCAACGGCCTGGTCGAGGCGCAGTCGCCGCTGTCGCGGGTGCTGCTGTCGGCCGAGCGCAGCATCGACATCGCTGGTGGCCGCGTGACGGCCGATGGCGACATCCACCTGCAGGCCGGTATCGACCTCAACGTGGCCACCGATCTGCTGGCGCTGCGTGCCGCGCTGGAGGGTGCCCTCGACAAGACCAGCCTGCTGGGCGGCCAGGTGACGATCCGCGGCCAGGGCAAGCTCGATGCCACCGGCTCGGTGCGCGTCATTGCTGGCGGCGACGTGACGCTGGATGCCGACGCCACCCTGGCCGCGCCGCGCAACCTGCAGGTGCTGACCACCCGCACGGTCGAAGAAACCGTGCAAGTGCTGAACGGCACCACCAAGCAGGACGCCGGCACCATCACGGTCGACGAGGTCAGCTTCGAGCCGACCATCATCACCTCGCTGGTGGGCACGCAGCTGGTGCCGGTGGGCCGTTCCTACGTCACGATGAACGTCACGCTGGAGCAGATCGGCTACTACAACGCGGTGACCAATACCTTCCGCGAGACGCTGATCGAAGGCCCGGCAAGCGTGGGCGGTGACTACATCTTCAGCCAGATCGACTGGACCAACGGCAACGACGAGCAGGCCAAGGCCACCAACCAGTTGCGCCAAGCCACCCAGCCGGCCAGCGGCACGCTGTTCAGCGACATGAACGATGCCCAGCGCTGGGCGGTGATGAACTGGATCGGTTTCAAGCCGCTGTACAAGTTTGCCAACTTCGCCGACGCGACCTCGCTGCAATACACCAAGCACATCACCAAGAACGGCAGCCCCTCCATCGACACCACGCTGCCGGCCTGGGCCCGGGCCGACGCACCGCAGCACATCTACGCCATCGACGTGGCCAACTGGCGCGACAAGTACGTGCTGATGCCCGATGGCGCCGAGAAGGACATCCTGTCGCTGTCGACCATCGGCATCGCGCAGTACCTGCAGGGTGATCCGGTGGCCGATGGCAGCAGCGCCGGCGGCACCTTTGCCACGGCCACCGTGCCCAACGGTGCCAACCGCCCCACCGTGCCCACCAACGCCCCGGGCGGCGCCGTCAAGTTCGGTGAACTGGTGGGCTACTACCGCGACCGTGCCACGGTCTACTACTCACAAAGTGCGTCCAGCTGGACTGGCGACGGTGGTTACTCCATCGATGCGGACAACAAGCCCAGCTATTGGACCGTCTACTACCAGAACGACGGCACGCGGCAGATCGACGTCACCCAGGGCGGCACGGTCGGCGGTGCGTTGGCGGCGGTGGACAGCCTGCAGGGCCGGGCGCCGGATTGGCAGACGTCGGGCTCCACTTGGCTGACCTACAGCGCCGGTGCGCCGAACTACGGCCTGGGCACCGATCCGCGCACCGGCCTGCAGGCGCTCGCCGACTTCAACCAGACCGATCCGACCAAGCTCTCGGCGCGCCAGGACTACATCGACGCACTCAGCATCGACACTGCGTCGATGGTGCGCACCGGTACCTACCCCCACAGCAGCACGCCCCAGACCGTGGGCGGCTCGTTGGGTGTGGGCGGCCATTTCACGTTGTACGAGCACCCGTCCTACACCGGCAGCGCCTACACCTTCGGCCCCGGCTACAGCGGCAACCAGATCTCCGATCTGCGCAATGTGTACTGGTACACCTGGCACCTGCTGTTCATCCCCATCGACGTCTACTACCCACACGACAACGCCAGCGCAATCGACCTGTGGAACGACGCCTACCAGGTGCAGCTGTTCGAGCACACGGGCTATGGCGGCCGCGCGTCGCGTTACATCGTCGACGACATCAACCTGGGCGGTGGCTACAACGCCAGCGGCGATGCCGACATCGGCCACGATGTCGTTTCGTCGGCCAAGGTCTGGGGCAAGGTCAACGAGACCTTGAAGAGTTACCTGTACGCCTGGACCAGCCTGGACCACCCCGTCTATGACCAGCGCGTGCAGTTGCATTACCAGCTGCGCACGCTCGACCAGGCCATCGAGGAGTCCCGCCCGGTCTACCAGACCGCCGAATCGCTGGTCAAGGTGGTCACGCCCAAGACGGTGACGGTGTGGGAGGAGGTGCCGCTGTATTCGACCGAGACGCAGTTGCGCACAATGGTTGAACTGCAGACGGTGTCGGCGCGCCAATACGGCGCGGCCGACGCGTCGGTGACGGGCGCCAACATCGTCATCGACGCCGGATCTTCGGTGCGCCTGAGCGGGCAGATGTCGGCCACCGGGGATCTGTCGCTGATCGCGGGCAATGAGCTGACGCTGCGTGGCCAGTTGCACGGCAGCGGCGTCGATGCAATGGCGTTGAGCACCGAAGTTCGCGGGCAGGCCGTCACGCTGGACGCCGGTGTCACCCTGCGTCTGGACGACTCGGCGCTGGTGGCGGGCACCGGCGCGGCGGCCACGGTGGTGCTGCACACGCAGGGCGACATGTTCGTCGGCGGCGCGATCCGGGCCGCTGTCGGCAGCACCCTGGCCAGCGCCAGCCTGCGCGCCGACGGTGACGTGCACCTGAGCGGAACGATCGATGCGCAGACCATCAGCATCGTCGCCGGCTACCAGGCCACGTCGACTTCCGGCACCGGCAGTGGCTCGGTCTTCACCGACGGCGATACCCGCCTGGTGGCCAGCGCTGGCGATCTGGGCCTGCACGCCGGCCAGTTTGCTGGCAGCGTGCTGATCGGCACGACGCCCAAGCCGGGTGGCATCGGGCTCGATGCGGCGGCCATCAGCGCCACCGGCACGCTCGATTTCAGCGCGCCGGCCGGTCAGGTGAAGATGGACGTCACCGGCAGTGGCGACAACGTGGTCATCTACGGCCTGATCACCGGCGCCAAGCTCAACGCGGTGGCCGAGGCCGGCATCGTGCTGTCGACCCAGGTCGGCCAGATCGACCTGCTCCAGCTGACTGGCGCCGGCAACATCGAGTTGCACAACGTCGGCAACCTGATGCTGACCCAGGCGCAGGCTGAGGACGGTTTCGTGACGCTGCGCGTCTTCGGCAGCCTGCAGGCGGGCGAAATCCGCACGCTGGGTGCCACCGATCGCAACGACATCACGCTCACGGCGGTGCAGCCGGTCACGATGCTGCCGGGCGATCTGGTGCGGGTGGACACGGTGGGCAGCCTCAGCGTCGGCACGCTGACCACCGACGAGGGCGGTCGTGGCGACATCCTGCTGCGCGCGCAGGGCAGCGTGGTGCAACTGGCCGGTGGCTTACTGCGCGCTGATGACCTCAGCGTCAGGGTTGGCGCTGCCTTCGCATTGACCGCCCCCGCGGGCACGGCGTTGCTGGGTGCGCCCACCGTGGCCACGCCGGTGACGCTGCCCAACATCGACGCCAAAACGCTGACGGTCACCACCACCGTGGCCGGCAACGTCGACATCCAGCAGGGCAGCCGCACGCTGGTGGTGCGCGACACCCTGGTGGCCGACGGCAACTTCAAGCTCACCGGCGCGGGCGACATCGACCTGGCCTCGGTGCGGGTGGATGGCAGTGGCAGCATCTCGTCCACCACCAACCTGGCCAAGCGCATCGATGTCGACGCCGTGGGCGATCTGCGCGTGCGCGAGGTCTGGGCCGGCGTGTTCCTGGCGCCGCTCGAGGCCTTGCCGCTGCAGTTCGATGCCGACGGCCAGAGCATCAGCAGCGTCACCTCGTCGGGCCAGGTCACGCTGACGGCCGGCGGCAGCATCAGCGAGACCTTCGTCGACGAAGGGGTCGACATCGTGGCCGACCTGCTGACGCTGCGCGCGCAGACCGGCATCACCGGGCTCGAGATCGCGGCCAACCGGCTCGATGCGCAAACCGAAGCCGGCAACCTCGTGTTGACCGAGCAGGATGGTGACCGTGAGCAATTCCTGGGTCTGGAGCTGCGCAACGCCACGGTGGTCATCGGCGACGACAGCCTGGTGTCGATCACTGCAGATCACGAGCTGTATGTCGGGCCGGCGTTGGTGTTGCAGGACGACGGCAACTACCGGCGCACCGGTGTCAGTGGCACCGTCAGCGCCGCCACACTGCGGCTGACCAGCCTGAACGCCAGCGTCGTCGCCGACGACCCAGGCCTCGTCGACCCCGCCGTGCCGGGTGTCTACAAGACCGATTCCTTGCACTACACCCGTGGCGTGGCCTTCGTGGCGGCCGAGTCGGTGCAGCTCTACAAGTTCTTCGAGGCGACCGAACTGATGGAGTACCGCGCGGGCGACTACTTCCTGTTCGGCCGTCAGCCGGTCACCGCCGACAGCCCGCTGGGCCAGACGCGGCTGTTGCCGGCCAGCCTGTCGGCCGACACGTTGATCCTGGAAAGTGGTGGCACGCTCAGCATCACCGGCACGCTGCAGGCCAACAAGCGCCTGGAGCTGATCGCCGGCCAGGACGTGGCGATCACTGGCAGCATCGGGGTCAAGCCGCAGCACTACGTCACCGACCCGGCCCACCCCAGCCCGCATGGCAGCACCATCGACCTGCTGCTGATCACTGCCCGGGGCGCCAGCGCGGTGCGGGAGACGCTCGACCTCAACAACAACGGCACGCGTGGCGAGACGCTGCAAGAGATCGACCTGCAAATCGACTGGAACAGCGACGGCGACCTCGACGACATCGTCGAAGAGCTCACGCCGGCCAAGCAGACCGGTTTCATCACCATCAAGGTGGCCAGCCTGCCGGTGGCCGGCTTCGAGTTGCGCGCCGCGCAGGACATCCGGGTGAGCGTGGGCGACAACGCTGCACCAGCCGACCTGCTGCTGAGCGGCTTTGTCGGCGGCCTTGCCGGCTTCGATGCAGCGCAGAACGTGCGCTTCGACATCAGCGGCGATCTGCAACTCAAGGGCGGCATCGTGCGCGCCGACGCAGCGACAGGCGAATTGCTGGTGCGCGCCAACACCCTCACCACCGATCAGGCCTCGGTGTTCGTCGCCCATCGGCTCGACATCCTGGCCAAGGGGTCGATCAGTGCCAACACCCTGATCGACCGCCTGTCGGCGCAGAGCACGCTGCCTGGCGACATCGTGGTCAACGAGGCCAACGACCTGACGGTCGAGCTGATCAGCGCTGCCGACGGCGCCGTCACGGTGAAGGCCGGCGGTAACGTGTACGTGCGCAAGATCGTCAACCTGGCCGATGGCGACGACATCCGGGTCGAGGCGGGCAAGTCGATCTATGTCGACCTGATCGAGGCCGGCGTCAATGCCGGCGCCCAGAAGGGCCTGGGCCTGCCCCAGGGCGGCACCATCACCCTGGACGCGCCCGGCACTGTGGGCGGGCTCAACCCCGACCGGGTCGGCATTCACGAATGGGCGGCGGTGCAGTACCACACCGTGGACCCCAGCAGTCCGCAGCCCACCGACGGCAAGGCCACCGGCGCTTTCGTCTACGACAACACCACCGCTGACCTGTACGCCTGGAGGGTGGTCGTCAACGGGCCCGACACCGCCCAGTTCAGGGCGGACGGCACCTTCATCGAGCTCAACTCGCCCGACGATGAGGGCATCGGCCAGGATGTCGAAGTTCGGGTGGGCGCTGGCGATCTGGTGCTGGGCAAGACCACCATCTCGCTGCTGGGTGACAGCGAGGCCGGCGGCGGCATCGTCAACGTCAACCCGGTGCTGGTGGCCGCGGCCGGGGCCGACCAGCCGCAGCGCAGCGTGTTCAGCTTCGGCGGCAGCCGCGCCAAGGACCAGATCTACGTGGTGACACTGGCGGGCGTCGAGTACAAGGCCACGCTGGAGGCGGTTGGCGAGCAGGCCACCGACGCCGAGTTCAACGCCATGCTGGAGCGGCTCAAAGTGGCCATGCCCAGCGGCCTGTACACCGTGACCGTCGCCATCGACGATACGCTGACCGTCGAGGCCAAGGCCGACAACACTGCCTTCACATCGGCGGTCGCGGTGAAGCTGCTGCAGTTCGACACCGACACCGCCGCCGTGGCCGCCGATGGCAGCACGCCGATCGCACCGGCCGGCCAGGCATTCAAGCAGATCAGCACCGTCACGCTCGACCCGTCCCTCACGGTGGATGCCAACAAGACTTTCTCGATCACGGTGGCCGGACAGGCGCACAGCGTGAAGGCCGGCGACACGGTCGACGGCGCCGCGGTGGGCAGCACGCTCGGCGCCATCGTGCAGGCGCTGGGGTTCAAGATTGAGCAGCTCCATGCCATCGACACCGCCGAACGCACGGTCAACCTCGACGGGTTGGTGCCCGCGGACGGCACCACCTACCGCATCGTCATCGCCGGCACGGCCTTCAACTACACCGCGGCCGCCGGCGACGACGCGGCCACGGTGGCGCGCGAGCTGGCCGCCGAGGTGGACTCACACGCCACCTATGCCGCCTACAGCCACGGCGACACGGTGCTCATCACGGGCGGCGTCTCGGCCAACCCGGCGACCACAGTGATCAGCGCCGGCACGGCCGATGCGGCGCCCACGGCGGTGACCACGCAGGCCCAGATGCTGGTCGATGCCACGGCATCGGTGCTGCGCCTGCGGGCCGATGCCGACAACGTGGCCTTCGACATCGGCGCCTTCAGCGTGACCGACACCGTTGCCGCGGCCATCACCACGGTGCATGCCACGCCCAAGCCCGAGATCACCACGCTGACACTGCCCGTCAACCCGAGCAACAGCGCCACCTACGCCATCACCGTGGGTGCGTCGCCCTACAACGTGATCACCGACGCGGACGCCACGCGCACCGAGCTGCAGACCGCGATCGTGGCCGCGGTGAACGCGGGTGCGGGCCACCCCGATGTCATCGCGGCGGTCAGCGGCACCAACGTGACCCTGACCTCCCGACTCGACGGCGTCAGCTTCAGCGTCACGGTGCCGGCCGGCATCACCGCCGCTGAATCGCAGGCCGCGGTGGTGGGCAAGCAGGTGACGACCGTCACGCCGTCGGCCAGTCCGTTGTCGGGTGCGGCCTATGCGTTCACCATTGCCGGCCAAGGCTACAGTGTGACCACCGACGCCGACGCCACGCGCGCCGAGTTGCTGGAGGCCCTGCGCGTGGCTGCGTTGACCAACACCACGGTCGACCCGACGGTGGCCGGCAATACCCTGGTGCTGACGGCCAAGTCCGGTGGTGCGGCCTTTGCCAGCAGCTTCAGCAGCGCGGTGGTCAGCAGCCTGGAGGTGGTGCCGGTGGTGCAGACGCCGGCAGGCGCGGCGCAGCAGCAGATCACCACGATCACCTTTCCCAACCAAGCCCTGTTCGCGGGCGACCAGGTGTCGGTGACGGTGGGCAACCGGCCGTTCATCGAGACGGTGCTGCCTGCCGACGACTGGGCCGTGGTGCTTCAACGCCTGAGCGAAAGCATCGCCGGTGATCTGCCGTCGAACGTGGATGCCAGCTTCGACGGGCCCACGCGCCAGTTGACCATCACCGCCAAAGCCGTGAATGCGCCTTTCGTCACCAGCGATGCCACGCTGTCCGGCGGGGCTGCCACGCCAGTGCTGCAGCAGCGTGCCGGGTTCGACGGCACCCAGCTCTCGCGCATCGACTTCAATGACGCCGTCTTGGGCGTGGGCGACCTGCTCTCGCTGAAGGTGAACGGCACGCCCTACGGCGTCAGGGTCGACGGCATCGCCGTGGCCGCCTCGTTGTCGGCCGCGCTGACCGCGCTGGCCGATGAGATCAACGACGACACCAGTCGCGTCGTCGATGCAACACCCAATACCAACGACCTCACGCTCGATCTGACGGCCCGCAGCATCAACCTGGGTTTCGCGCTGTCCGACCTGCTGTTGCAGCACGCCTCGGAGGTGCCCGACCCCGCGGCCGCCGGCAATGCCAGCCTGCTGCAGGCCGCCGGCACGTCGGTGCCGCAGGTCAGCGAGCTGCACTTCACCCAGACCCCGGTGGCGACCGAGATCTTTGCCGTGCGGGTGGGCAGCCGGCCGGTCTACGAGGTGACGGCGCCCACGTTGCCGTCCCTGCAGGGCGTGCTCGACGCGCTGGTGCAGGCGATCAACGACGACACCGCGCGGCAAGCCAATGCCACCCGGGTGGGTGACGCCATCCGCCTCGAAGCCGTTGCGGCCAACCAGGCGTTCGAGACGGGTGCCTCGTCGCGCAAGGCCGACGCCGGATCGGTGAACAACTACGTTGGCGACCGGGTGCTGATCATCCCCGACCGCGTGCAGACGGGCACCGCCACCTACGCCGCCACCGACAAGCCCTCGACCGGTGAAGCGGGCAACCTCACGATCGTCGAGTTGCCGGTGTTCCTCAACGAGCGGATCACGATGTCCGCCGACGCCCAGACCGGCTCGCTGGTGGTGGTTTCGCCACTCGACCTGGGCCCGCTGGGCGAGCTGACGCTGTCGGCCGGCAAGAGCCTGACCGTGGGCAGCGAGATCATCGCCGCCAAGCTGACGGTGAGTGCGGGCGACGATCTCACCCTGACCACCCAGGTGGGGCGCATCGAATCGGTGGTGTTGACCGGCGTCGACAGCGACTTCACGCTCAAGCAGACCGGCGACGTCGTGATCGGCAGCCTGAGCATGCAAGGTGGCGACATCAACATCGTCGCTACTGGCAGCGTGACGATCAACAGCCTCACGGCCTCAGGCGCCTTCAGTGGCAGCGGCGGCAACATCCACATCACCGCCGGCGGCAGCGTCGTGATCGGCGGCGACCTGGCGGATGCGCTGAAGGT
>MESD01000215.1:0-42480 GCA_001770815.1 Burkholderiales bacterium RIFCSPHIGHO2_12_FULL_69_20 | reverse complement strand
AGCGACGGCGGCGCGGTGGCGCTGGATGCCACCGGCTCGCTGGTCATCGATGCGGCGATCGCCGCCACCGGCAGCCATGCGGTCAGCCTGGCCAGCAGCGGCGGCAGCATGAGCCTGTCGCAGGGCATCACCACGCAGACTGGCGCCATCAGCCTGAATGCGCATGGCGACGTGGCCGCGACCAGTGGGGCCACCACGGTCACCAACCTGGCCATCACGCTGGGGGCGCTGGCCGATCTGCGCAGCACCAGCGGCGACATCACGCTCGACAGCGGCAGCGGCTCGATGGAGTTCACCGCCGAAACCTACCTCGACGCGGGCAGCGGCGCGCTGAGCCTGACCGCCGGCGGCTACATCCAGCTGGGCAAGCTGCGCAGCACCGCTGCCGATGACGTGTTGATCAACGCCGGCGGCGTGGTGACGGCCGCCGTCAAGGACGGTGGCGAGGGCGACATCGACATCGTTGCACCCGAGTCGCGGCTGGTGATCCGATCCAGCGGCGGCGTCGGCTCGGCCGCCGATGCACTGGAAGTGCAGGTCAAGTCGCTGGACGTGATCAACCGCGGTGCGGTTGGTGTGGGCACCGCTGGTGCGGTGGCGATCGAGGAAGTCGACGGCATCATCATCGAGCGCATCGAGCAGGACGCCGACGACCCCTCGGTGCCTGTCAGAGGCATCGTCAACGAGGTGATGGTGACCACGCGGCACGGCACGATCACGCTGATCGACCATGGCATCACCACCGCGGGCGGGCGCGTCGTGCTGTATGCCGGCGCCGGCGTGGGCGCGGTGGTGCCCACCGACGAGCGCTACCTGCAGGTCAATGCCAACATCGATGCCAACGGCGGCACGGTGCAGCTCACCGCCGAAGCCGGCAACCTGGTGCTGGGCGCCGGCATCGACGCCAGCAGCCCGACCGCTGGCACCGCGGGTGGTGACATCACGCTGCGCGCGGTGCAGGGCTCGGTGCTGACCGATGCGCTGGCGTCGAACTGGGCGCGCAGCGGCGGTGAATTCCTGCCCGCGCTCGACTGGCTGCTCGCGCACGGCAAGTTCACGGTGAATGCCGCCACGGGCGCCGTCATCGCCGACAAGCTGACCGCCGCCGACACGGTGCTGCATGGCGCCGTCGACGGTGACATCCTGCGCGCGGCCGGCGGTGCCTACCTGCAGAGCACTGGCGGGCGCATCACGCTGAATGCGCTGCATGAGGTGGGTCAGGCCGCGGATGGATTCAACGTCAGCCCGCTGGCGGTGTTTGTCGACGCGGCCAACGTGGTGGCCAGCAGCAGCCTGCGCGAGAACGTCTCGGTGGTGGCCACCGATGCCATCAGCGTGGGCACCGGCAGTGGCAACGGCGCCCGCGGCGGCAGCACCAACGTGACCAGCCTGGCCGGCAAGCAGACCCTGTCGTCGGCGTTGGACGCCAACGGCGAGAACGTCGGCATCGCCGCCGACGACGTGGACATCACCGCGGCGGTGCGCAGCGCCGGTGGCACGCTCAGTTTCCGCACCATCGACCCCGGCCGCGGCATCGTGCTGGGCGCGGTGGCGGCGGGCAGCCTGTCGTTGAGCAGCGGCGACCTGGGCAACCTGAAGGACGGCTTCGGCCAACTGGTGTTCGGCGCGCAGGGTGGCTCGAACGGCATCAGCGTCAGCAGCGACATGACGCTGAAAGACGACGTGGTGTTCTACACCGACGGCGCCGGTGGCCATGTGCGCATCGACGGCGAGCTGACCGCGCCGTCGCTGACGATCTTCGGCTCGGGCGACACCACCACGCTGGCCGACGACGCCACCGCCACCACCGGCAACGTCACCATCAACGACTCGGTGCGCGTGGCCGGTGGCCGCACCATCACCGCCAGCGCCGGTGGCATCGTGCTGGGCGGCACCAACATCCACTACCTGGGTGGCGACAGCGTCAGCACCGTCGACACCTTGACACTCGACGCCGGCAACGGCGACGTCACCGTGGCAGGCATCGTGGGCGGCGGCGACGAGGGCAGCGACGCACTCAACCTGATCAACGTGCTGCGCGCCACCGACGTCAGCTTCGACCAGGATGTCGTCGTCGATGGCGACCTGATCATCAACGCCACCGGCATCGTCACTTTCGGCGGCAGCATCACCCTGCGCAACGGCGGTGACCTGATCATCCGCGGCGCCAGCCAGATCGTGCTGCGTGGCAGCGTGCTGCTCGAAGGCAGCAACGCGGGCGCGGCCGGCGACATCTTCCTCGAGGCCGACGAGATCGACCTGCGCATGAGCGAAGAGCAGTTGCGCGGCCAGGGCCTGCTCACGCTGCGGCCCACCACGCTGACGCAGGCGATTGCGGTGGCCTCGCCCACCGGCGTGGGCACCACCGGCGTGCTCAACCTCGACATGCCCGAGCTGCGCACCTTGGCCGACGGCTTTGCGCAGATCGTCATCGGCCACCGGGTCGACGCCACCGGGCATGCCGCCACCGGCACCGGTGCGGTCACCGTGGGCGCGCGCACCGACCTCGACAGCCTCACCTTCCGCGACGCGACGGCCCTTTACGGCAGCACCATCAGCGTGGCCGACTACAGCGATGCCGCCGCGGTGCTGCGCCTGGGCGGCAGCGACCGGCTGACGCTGGACGCGGTGAGCCTGATCAACCTGGCCAACGAGGTGGAGGCCGCCGCCATCACGCTGACCTCGGCCACCAGCAGCGTGCGCCAGATCGACGCCGGCGCCGATGGCCTGCTGGGCGAGGCGCTGCGCACGCCCGACCTCAGCGTCACGGCGGTGCAGGGCGTGTCGCTGTCGGCGCTGGAAGTGCACACCATCGACGTGGTCAACAGCGGCAGCGGCGCCATCACGCTGGTCGTGCTGGCCGCGCGCGCCACGCCGGGTTTTTCGGCCACGCAGATCGACGGCAGCATCAGCGTCAACCGGCTGGCCCAGCTCGATGCCAACGAGGCCGGCGCGATCAGCCTCAGCACCCTGGGTGGCCACATCGTGCTGCCGGCCACCGGCAGCGGCATCAGCCTGGCCGGCGGTGGCAACCTCAGGCTCGATGCCGGTGGCGAGGGTGCCGACATCGGGCTGGCGCAGCTGCTGAGCACAGCGGCCGGCACCATCACCTTGACCGCGGCCGACGCCATCACCACCAGTGGCGCCGGGCGCATTGCGCCCACCGGCGCGGGCACCATCACGCTGACCGCGGCGGGTGCGATCAGCCTGGGCGCCGACGTGATCGCCGCCGGCGGGCTGGTGACGATCAACGCCGGCGCGGCACTGGCCATGGCCGACGGCAGCACCGTGTCGTCGCTGGGTGGTGCGCTGGCCGACGCGCGGCGCATCACGATGGATGCGGTGGGCGACATCACGTTGTCCATCGTCTCGGCCGGTGGCAGTGTCGCCATCACCAGCACGGCGGGCGCCTTGCGCGACGGCCTGGCCGGTGATGGCGCCAACGTGCGCACGGCCGCCGCGCGGCTGCTGGGCAGCACTGGCATCGGTGCCGCCACGGCCGCGCTGCACACCGATGTGGACACGCTGGGCGCGGCCAACAGCGGCAGCGGCGGGTTGTTCATCGTCGAGGCCGACGGCCTGCAGCTGGCCTCGGGCGGCCTCAGCGTGGGTGGCAGCGACGGCAGCCTGTCGCTGACGCTGGCGCAAGGCAGCCTGGTGCTGTCGCAATCGCTGGTCAACACGGCGGCCACGGGCGGCGACATCCAGCTGCGCACGCTGCAGGCCGGCGCCGAGTTGCGCATCGCTGCCTTGCTGGCCTCCGACAACGGCGGCCTGCTGGTGCAGTCGGCCGGCGATGTGGTGATGGCCGCCGGCAGCCGGGTGCAGGCCAAGGCCGCCGACCAGACCCTCGACCTGCTGGCCGCCGGCCAACTGGCCATGGCCGCCGATGCCCGGCTGATGACCGCCAACGGCGCGCAGCGCATCGTGGCGGCCACCGGCATCGTGCTGGGCCAGGCCGCGGCGGGCACTGGCACGGTGTCGCTGGTCACGGCCGGCACCATCATCGACGCCGACGCGGCCAACGTGGCCCAGACCGTCAACGTGGCCGCCGGTGCCCTGCGCATGCAGGTCGACGGCGGCGTGGGCAGCGCCGGCAACGCGCTCGAAACCAGCATCAGCCTGCTGGCCGCCGATGCGCGGGCCGGCAACATCTTCGTGGCCGAAGGCAACGGCCTGGTGATCGGCAGCGTGCTCGACGTGGCCACCAGCGGCGGTGCGGCGCTGGCCGGCGCCACGGTGGGCCATCACGGTGCCATCGTCATCACCAACGGCAATACGCACGACGGCCGGCTGGTGGTGGATGCAGCGGTGGTCGGGCAGGGCAGCGGCGCGGTGCTGCTGCAGGCCCAGCGCAACTCCACCACGCAGCCGGGCAGTATCACGATCAACGCGCTGGTGGACGGCGGCACCGGCGCCGTCAGCGTGGTGGCGCAGGGCAGCATCGACCAGACGGCCACCGGCGACATCGTCACCAACGGCGGCACGGTCGACGTGCGCGCGCTGGGCGGCGAGATCACGATGGCCGAAGGCGCCACCACCACCAGCGGTGGTGGCAACTTGCGCTATGCCGCCGCCGGCGACGTGGTAGTGGGCAGTCTGATCGCTGGCGCCGGCAACGTCAGCCTGCTGGCGGGCGGCAGCATCCTCGACAACGCCGACGAAGCCACGGCCGGCGCCGACGTGCAGGCCGCCACGCTGCGGCTGCAGGCCGGCCAGGCCATCGGCAGCGCCGGCAATGCGTTGGAAACCACGGTCGGTGTGCTCGGTGCACAGGCCGGCGGCGCGGTGACGCTGGCGGGCACCGGCGCGCTGGTGATCGGCAGCGTTGGCGCCATCGGTGTCGACAGCGTCACGTTGGACGGCACCCTGGCCGCCGATCGCAGCGCCACCACCGATGCGGCCATCAGCGGTGTCACGGCTGGCGCCGAGGTCACCCTGCGTGGTGCCACCAGCGTGGTGCTGCAAGGCGCCGACCTGGCGGTGGCCGCGGGCGGCGACGTGGTGCTGCAGGCGCTGGCCGGCGATGTGGTGCTGGGGCGCATCACCACGCCGGGCCAGGTGGCCTTGCTGGCCACGGGCGCGGTGGTCGATGGCGATGCGGCAGTCGATGTCACCGCCGGTGCCTTGTTGATCGATGCCGGCGCGGCCGTCGGCAGCGCCAGCGATGCGCTGGACACCCGCGTCGGCACGCTGGCGGTGCGCAGCGGCGGTGGCGTGGTGCTCAGCCAGACCGGCGCTTTGACGCTGGACAGCCTGACCGTGTCGGTGCCGACCGAAGGCGCCGCCGCAGTGGCGGCGCAGGCCTCGGGCGTCGCCGCCAATGGCGCAGTCAACCTCACGCTCACCGCCGGTGATCTGCAGATGGCCGCCGCCGGCGACATTGGCAGTCAAGGCGGTGCGGTCACGCTGCAGGCTGATGGTGGCCTGACGATGGCCAGCGGCGCCGTGGTCAGCAGCCAGGGCGGCGCGATCGGTGTGCAGGCCAACAGCGTGGTGCTGGGCCAGCTGGATGGTTCCACCTCCAATGATCTGACCACCCAGGCGCAGTGGGGCAGTGTGGTGGTCAGCTCGGCCGGCGCCATCGGCGGTGCTGCGCTGGATGCCGGCGCTGCCCATGTCAGCGGCAGCGGCGCCCAACTGGTGGCGGGCAGCAGCATCGGCGCCGCCGGTGCCGCGCTGCAGACCGAATTGCAAACCCTGGCCTTGCAGGCCGGCGGCTCGGCCACCGTCAGCGAGGCGTCGGCGCTGAGCGTCGGCAGCGTGGGCGCGCTGGCCGGTGCCCAGACGGGCGGCACGCTGGTGCTGCAGGCCGGGGGCCCGCTGACGGTCAACAGCAGCGTCGCCACCACCGGCAGCGGCAGCCACCTGCTGCTGTCCAGCGGCGGTGATTTGTCGGTGCAGGCCGGCGTCGGCGTGGTGGGTGGCAGTGCGCTCAGCCTGCAGGCCGCGGGCGCGGTGCAGGTCGGCGCTGCCGTCACCGCACAAGGCGCGGGCGCCACAGTCGACATCGCCGCCGGTGGCGCGGTGCAGGTCGGTGCCGCCGGCAGCGTGGCCGCGGCCGATCAACTGCGCATCGCCGCGGGCAGCGACATCACGCTGGCCGCGCCGAGCAGCCTCAGCACGCCGGCGGCGGCCTCGTTGGTGGCCGGTGGTTCCATCACCGGCGCATCGGCCGCGGGCACCGACATCAGTGCCAGCGCGCTGCGCCTGAACGCCGGCGTGGGCATCGGCGCGGCCGACCAGCGGCTGGAGACCGCGGTGGACACGATCAGTGCCCGCGCCACCTCGGGCGGCATCTGGCTGCAAGAGGCCGACGCGGTCACCATCGGCGACGTGACGGTCACCGTGCAGCGGGTGGGCGCCGATGGCGTGGCCACGCCGGTCAGCGACGCGCTGCAGTCTGACCTGGTCACCACCGCCGGCAATGGCTCGATCGCCCTGCGCACGCTCAACGGCAACATCGTCACGGCCGATGGCACGGCGCCGGCCGATGGCCGCAGCGTCACCGCCGATGGCAGCGGCACGGTGGCGCTCAGCGTGGCCGGCCCGGGTGCCGTGCTCGACATCCACAACGATGCGCTGACCCAGCAAGGCCCGGTGCTGATCGACAGCCCGCTGCGCGTGGATGGCACGTTCGACATCACCGCCGGCGTGGGCGGCGCGGCGGCCGACGGCAACATCACGCTGCAAGGCGCTATCGACGGCCTGGCCGGCGGCGCGGCCGACCTGCTGACGATCACCAGCGATGGTGGCTTCGTGCAGGTGCTGGGCGCCGTTGGGGCCAGCCAGCCGCTGGCCGGCATGACCATCCGTGGCGCGGGTGATGTCAGCTTCAGCCAGGCGGTGCATGTCAACGGCGACGTGCTGATCGAAGCCAGCGGCAGCGTGGTCTTCAACGCCGGCCTGCTGCTCGATGGCGGCACGCTGCACATCGTTGGCGCCAGCCAGGTGCTGCTGGGCGACGTGGTGCTGACCAACGGCGACCTGCTGATCGACGCCACCGGCCAGATCACCTTTGCCGACGGCGTGTCGGTACAGACCGGGCGCCTGGTGGTCAACAGCAGCGGCGACCTGAGCTTCGTGCGTGATGTGCAGGTGGCCGCGGGCGTGGCGCTCAACACCACGGGCGCGGTGCACTTCGGCCAGGCGCTGACGGTGGCCGGCGGTGGCCTGCAGGTGGACACCTTCGGCGCGGTGCAGTTCGGCGCGGCGGTGCAGGTGCAGGGCGACGTGGCCATCACCACGCTGGGCACCGTGCAGGTGGATGCCGGGCTGGTGCTGGCCCAGGGCAACCTGCAGATCGATGCCGCCAGCGCCATCCATCTGGCCGGCACGGTGCAGGTGGCGGGCGACGTGATGCTGTCCACCAGCGGGGCGTTCACGTCCACCGGCAGCCTGCAGGTCGACGGCGGCGGGCTGTCCATCGCCGGTGCGGCCAGCGTGGTGCTGGGCGCCACCACGGTGACCGGCGGCAACGTGGCGATCCGCACCGATGCGCTGCGCCTGGACGGCCCGCTGCGCGGCGACGGCCAGTCCAGCCTGCAGATCACGCCGCTGGCGGCCGACACCGAGATCCGCATCGGCGGCGCGCCGGTGGCCGGCCACGCGCTGCAGTTGGCCGGCGCCTCGCTGTCGCAGGTGCAGGCCTTCGCCTCGGTCAGCATCGGCCAGCCCAGCGGCGGCGCGGTGTTCATCGATGCCGCGGCGCTGGCCGGCCTGGGCGCGGCGCAGCTCACCGTCAGCGGCAGCCAGATCGACATCGTCGGCAGCGACACCGGCACCGTGGTGGTCACCGACCGCGTGGTGCTGCAGGCGGTGCGCGACATCACCGTGGCCGGGCGTCTCTCGCTGGCCGCGGTGGGTGCCGATCTGGTGATCGACAGCGGCGCCTCGATCACGCTGCGGCCCGATGCGGTGCTGCAGACCCGCGGTGGCGACATCACGCTGCAGTCACAGGGCAACCTCGGCCTGGGCCTGCTCGACACCCGCAACGGCAGCGATCTGGCCGCCGCCGGTGGTGTGGTGCTGATCAGCCGCACCGGCACCATCAGCGACGCGGCGATGGACGACGGCCTCAACGTCAACGCGGGCTGGCTGGTGATGCGCGGCCGCGGCCCGGTGCTGCCCGATGGCCAGACCACCACCGATGCCGCCATCGACGTCAACGCCGAGCGCCTGGACATCGACGACAGCACCGGGCTGATGCTGCGCGACACCGGCACCGACGGCCGCACCCGTTTCAACCTGCTGAGTGGCGGCACGCTGTACCAGCAGATGGTGGCCACCGGCGGCCCGCTGCGCACCGCCGCCGCACCCATCAGCGACAGCAGCGCGCTCAGCGCCAACGGCAGTGCGCAGATCGCCGCCTGGCTGTCGGCGCTGCGCCCGCTGGCCGAACTGCGCGAAACGCCGCAGGCCACCCGCGCGGCCTTCACCAGCCTGGATTCCGCACTGCCGGCCGACAGTGCGGCGGCCGGCTACCTGGCCGCGCTGAATGCCACCGAGCCCGGATCGGCACTGGCCACCGGCGCCGGTCAGTCGCTGCAGCCTGGCGACGCAGACCTGCTGTGGATGAGCGCCGAGGCGCTGCTCAGCGACGCCTCGTTCGGCCTGGCGCAGCGCCTCGAGCAGGCCTGGCTGCTGGGCAGCTCGTCACAACAACCGGCTGCCACCGGCCTGCAAAGCCTGGGCAGCGAGCGATTCGACATCTGGGAAGACAGCCTTGCGCTGTGACCCGGCGGCGCCTGGCGCCAATGCACCTGAAGGATGTCCCCCGTGAGCCGAAACCACCGCCCCGCCCGGCCCCCCGTCCAACGCCTGCCGCGTGGCCAACGCGACACCTGGCGCCTGGAGCCGTTGGAGCCGCGGGTGCTGCTGTCGGCCGATCCGGTGTTTGGCGCGCTGACGGCGATCCTGCTGCCCGCCGCCGATGGTGATGCCCTGGCCGCGGCCTTCGACCCCGATCAACAAGCGCCGGCGGCGATCGAGGTCGGCCCGCAGCCGCCGGGCGATGCGCCCGCGCACGACGATGCGCCAATCGACGGCGCCGCGGCCATCGCCGCCGCCCCGGGCAGCGGCGACACGCTGGTGCTGGGCCACCCCGGCAGCAGCCAGGCCATCGTGCTGCAGAGCGCCGACGGCGGCCCCATCGTCACCGAGCGTGATCTGGTGTTGTATGCCGATGGTGAGGGTGGGTACATCCGCATCGGCAGCCCGCTGGTGGTGCAATCCTTGTTTGCCAGCGGCTCGGGGCATACCTTCCTGCTCGATCAGGACATCAGCTCGGCCGGTGCGCAAACCATCAGCGATTCGGTGCGGGTCGACGGCACCCGCAGCGTCACCACCGCCGACGGCAACATCACGCTGGGCAGCCCGGCCAGCAACCACTACCTGGGCGGCAACAGCGCGTCCACGGTCGATACGCTCACGCTCTCGGCCGCCGGCCGCAACATCACCTTCAACGGCGCTGTGGGCAACGGCCAGGACGGCTCCGACGCGCTGGACGCGCTGACGGTGAGCAACGCCAACGATGTCAGCTTCCGCGACAGCGTGGTGGTCAATGGCCCCCTCAGCATCACGGCCTCCGGCATCGTCACCTTCGACAGTTCGATCACGCTGGGCAGCGGCGGCAGTCTCACCATCCTGGGCGCCACCCAGGTGGTGCTCAAGGGCGCGATCACGCTGGGCGCCGGCAGCAACCTGGTGATCGAAGGCAACGAGATCGATCTGCAGATGCCCGATGAAAGCATCAGCGGGGTGGGCAATGTCACGCTGCGCCCGGCACTGATGTCGCAGGCCATGGCGATCCTGTCGCCCCAAGGTGCGCTGACCAGCAACGTGCTCAACCTCGAGACGACCGAGTTGGCAAAGTTTGCCGACGGCTTCTCGAGCTTCACCTTCGGCCATGTGTCGGGCGCGCGTGCGGTGGCGGGCAGCGGTGCGGTCAGCGTGGGTGCCAGCACCGTGCTCGACAGCATCGGCTTCAAGGACAGCACGTCCATTTTCGGCGGCAGCATCACGGTGGCGGACTACAGCCAGGCCAACGCCATGCTGCGCCTGGGCGCCGGCGACAGCCTGCGGCTCGATGCGGTGGGCAACATCAGCATAGCCAACGAGATCGAGACCGATGCGCTGACGCTGGTGTCCACCAGCGGGGGCATCGCGCAGGTCGATGCCAGCTTCGACGGCCGCGTGGGCGAAGCCCTGCGCACGCTCACCCTCACCGCGCAGGCCGCCACCGGCGTGTCGCTGCCCAACGTGGAAGTGCAGCGGCTCGATGTGCTCAACAGCGGTGCGGGCGATGTGGCCGTGGGCGTGAACGCCGCGCGCTCGACCACCCGCTTCGACAACACCGTGATCAGCGGCAGCGTCGACGTGCTGCGCCTGGCACAGACGGCCGGCAGCGGCGACAACGACATGGCCTTGACCACGCAGAACGGCAGCATCACGCTGCTGGCCGCGGGCAGTGGTGGCAGCGGCATCACGCTGGCCGGCAGCGGCACGCTGGCGCTGGATGCACGCGGCACCGGCTCCGACCTCACGCTCGGCTCACCGATCAGCACCGGCGCCGGCGCGGTGCAACTCAGCGCCGCCGATGCGCTGACCAGCAGCGCGGCCGGCAGCATCAGCGCCAGCGGCGCGGCGGCGGTCTCGCTGGCCTCGGGCACCGGCGCGCTGACGCTGGGCGCGGCGGTCAGCACCGCCGGCGGCTCGCTGACGCTGGCCTCGGGTGCGGCGCTCGATCTGTCGGGCGTCACGCTGGCAGCGGGCGCCAGCGGCGTCATCACGCTCGAATCGGTGGGCGACCTGACCGTGGGCATCGTCGAAGCCGCCAACGCCATCACGCTGCGTGCCACCGCGGGGGCCATCGTCGACGGCCTGAGCGGTGACGGCGCCAACCTGCGGGGTGAGGCCGCCGCCGTGGTGCTGGCCTCGGCCAACGGCGTGGGCGCCGCCGCAGCGCCGCTGCGCACCGCGGTGGGCAGCGTGCAAGGCAGCAGCACGGCCGCCGGTGGCCTCTACATCGCCGAAGAAACGGCGCTGAGCGTGAGCGCGGGTGGCCTGCTGGCCGCGGGCAGCGGCAGCGGCGTGGGTGCCATCGTGGTCAGCGTGGCCAGCGGCGCGCTGGACGTGCAGGGCGCCGTGCGGTCCGACGCCACCGGCAGCGGCAGCGGGCACATCCTGCTGCAGACACAGAGTGCCGGCGATCTTTCGCTGGCGGCCAATGTGGTGTCGGCCAGCGGCAGCATCAGCCTGCTGGCCTCGCAGGCGCTGCTGATGGGTGGCTCCGCGGCCACCGAAGTCCGCACCCGCGCGAGCGGCCAGAGCGTCGATGTCCGCGCGGCCGGTGCCGTCACCCTGGCGGCCGATGCCAGCCTGGTGACGCAGGGCGGGGCGGTGCGGGTGGAGGCGGTGGGCTCGGTCACCATCGGCCGCATCGATGCCGGCAATGCCGGTGCGGTGGCGGCCGGTGCGGTGGGGGTGACCGCCGGTGGCGGCATTGCCGGCGCGGCCGGTGCACCGGCGCGCAACGACATCGTGGCCGGTCCCCTGCGTCTGCAGGCGCTGGGCGGTGGCATCGGCAGTGGCGCCGATGCACTGGGCACGCAGGCAGCGCTGCTGGCCGCTGCGGCCACCGGCGCCATCGTGCTGGCCGAGGCCGATGCGCTGACCGTGGGCAGCGCCAGCGGCCCGGTGGTGCAGCGTGTGGCGGCCAATGGCATAGCCACCGCGCAGGCCGCCGATGCCGCGCTTGCGGGGCTGTCCAGCAGCGCCACTGCGGGCGCCAATGCGGTCGTGTTGGCCCTGGCCAGCGGGGACCTCACCGTGGCGGCGGGCAGCGCGGTGGCCACCGCCAGCGCCGGCCATGTGCTGCTGAGCGCCGCGGGGCGCCTGGCGCTGGGCGCGGCGGTGATATCGGCCGGCGGGCAGGTCTCGCTGCTGGCGGGCGCCGACCTCAGCCACACGGCCGATGCCGACGTGGCCACCAGCGGTACCGGCGGCATCGACGCCCAGGCCGGCGCCGCCTTGGCCATGGCCGACGGCAGCAGCTACACCACCGCCGGGGGCGCCGTGCGCGCCGTGGCGGGTGCGGCGCTGAGCATCGGCATGCTCGATGCCGGCAGTGGCAGCGTGGATCTGGCGGGCAGCCGCATCGCGCGTGCGGGCGGCAGCACTGGCACCGACGTGATCGGCGGCGCCCTGCGCCTGCAGGCCAGCGGCAGCGCGGCCGACGACGGCATCGGCAGCGCCGACCAGGCGCTGATGCTGCAAGGCAGCAGCCTGGCCGCGGCATCGGCCGGTGCCGGTGGCCTGTTCCTGGGCGAGGTGGAAACGCTCGGCGTGGCCACGCTGGCGGTGTCCAACGGGGCGCGGGTGCTGGCCGACGGCAGCCTGTCGACGGCGCCGCCCACCAATGCCGCGCTGGCCGGCTTGTCCAGCGCAGGCGCGCTGGTGCTGCAGGCAGGTGCCGGATTGACCGTGCATGCCGATGCACCGATCAGCGCCAGCGGCCACCTGCGCCTGGCCGCCGGTGGTGCGGGTGATCTGGCACTGAACGCCAACCTCGACAGCAGCGGTGGCGCCGTCAGCCTGCAGGCCGGGCGTGATCTGCTGCTGGCGGCAGCCACCACTGCCTCGGCCAGCGGTCGCAGCCTGGATGCGGTGGCCGGGCGTGATCTGCACATGGCCGCCTCGGCCACGGTCAGCACGGTGGATGCGGCGGTGCTGCTCACCGCGGGCGGCGACATCACGCTCTCGCAAGTCAGCGCCGGCACCGGCAGCGTGGGCCTGGTGGCCGGCGCTCGGGTGATCGATGGTGATGCCGACGGCGATACCGGCGTCGACGTGCAGGCGGGCGCGCTGGCGCTGCAGGCCGGCGGTGCGGTGGGTTCGTCGGCCAATGCGCTCGAAACCCAGGTGGCCACGCTGGCCGCCAGCAGCGCGGCCGGTGGCTTGTTCGTCAGCAACAGCACGGCGCTGACAGTGGGCGCGGTGTCGGTGGCCGCGCAGCGTGTGGGCGGCGACGGCATGGCCGCATCGGCGCCGGTGCTGGCGCTGCAAGGGGCGGGCAGCGGCACCGGCGCGCTGGTGCTGGTGGCGCTGGCGGGTGATCTGCAGGTGGCCGCGGGTGCCGACGTGCGCAGCGCCGGCGGGGCGATCCGCCTCGATGCGGCGGCGGGCGGTTTGTCGCTGGCCGCGGCGCTTGATTCGGCCTTTGGGCTGGCATCGGGTGGGGTGGGTGGCGCGGTGTCGCTGCTGGCCGGCATGGCGGTGCAACTGGCAGATGCGGGCGATGTGCGCACCGCGGGCGGCAGCCTCGACATCGAGGCCGGCACGCTGTTGACCATGGCCGCCGGCAGCGTGGCCGACAGCGGCGGTGGCACCTTGCGTGCGGCTGCGGGCGGTCTGCTCACGCTGGGCCGGCTGGACGCGGGCCTGGGCGCGATGAGCCTGCTGGCGTCGTCGGTGCGCGATGCCGCCGGTGACGATGCGCTGGCCGATCTGTCGGCCGCCAGTCTGCGGCTGGAAGCGCGCGGTACGGCCACGGGCGACGGCGTGGGCAGCTCGGCCGATGCCATCGAGACCGCCGTGGGCCGCCTGGCCGCCGACGTGCGTGGCGGCGGGTTGTTCGTCGCCCAGACCGGTGACCTGATGCTGGGCAGCGTGTCGGCCGTGGCCGTGGGCCGGGTGCAGCGTGACGGCAGCGTGGCCGCGGTGCCGCAGGCCGATGCCGCACTCGACAACCTGGCCAGCCCAGGGGCGCTGGTGCTGCAAGCCACCGGCACGCTGCAAAGCGGCGCGGGCGGTGCCATCATCGCCGGTGGCAACCTGCTGCTGGCGGCCACCGGCGCTGCGGCCGATCTGCTGCTGGGCGCCGACCTGGCCGTATCGGCTGGCGCGGCGACGCTGCAGGCCGGGCGCGATGTGGCGCTGGCCGGCAACCTGGCGCTGGGCGGCAGCACCCGCACGCTGGACATCACCGCCGGGCGCGATCTCACGCAAGCGCAGGCCAGCAGCGCCACCACCAGCAACGGCGCCATGCTGCTGCAGGCAGGCGGCGCGCTGACGCTCGCATCGCTGCAAGCGGGCACGGCCGGCGTGGCGGTGATCGCCGGTGGCGCCTTGATCGACGGTGATGCCGCGGGTGACGCGGCGGTCGACATCACCGCGGGCGCCTTGCGCCTGAGCGCCGGCGCCGGCGTGGGCAGCGCGGCCAATGCGCTGGAAACCAGCGTCGACAGCCTGAGCCTGTCCGCCGGGGTAGACGGCGCCTTTCTGGTCGAGACCAGTGGCCTGCGCACCGCCAGCACCGCGGCCAGCGTCGACCGCGTGGCGGCCGATGGCAGCACCAGTGTGGTGACCAGCGGTGCGCAGGACGATCTGCGCAGCAGCGGCGCGCTCACGCTCACGCTGCTGGCCGGCGACCTGACGGTCGACGGCAGCAGCACCACCCCGGCCGAGGCCGTGGCCGCCGGGGGCGTGCTGCTGCTCGACGCGCGCGCCGGCAAGCTCATCGTCAACAGCGGTGTCATCAGCGGGGGCTCGGCCTCGCTGCTGGCCGGCACCGACCTCAACCTGGCCGCCGGCGGCGACCTGACCGTGGCCGGTGCCAGCAGCATCGACCTGCAGGCCGGCGGCGTGCTCACCATGGCCGATGGCGCCACCTTGCTCAGCGACAGCGGCGCGGTGCGGGTGGTGGTGGTCAACACCATGACCCTGGGGGCTATCGCCACCGGGGGTGATGTCAGCCTCAGTGCGCGCAGCCTGGCCGATTCGGGTACCGACGACCTGGACATCGTCGCCAGCGGCCTGCGGGTGGTCACCACCGGCACCGGCACCACCCAGGGCTTCGGCAGCGGCGCATTGCCGATCCAGTTGCAGGTGGCGCGGCTGGCGGCCGACGTGGCCGGTATCGGCGCGGGCGGGCTGTTCGTGCTGGAGGCCGACGGCCTGCGCATCGACACGGTGGGCCCGGTGGCGGTCGATCGGGTGGCGGCCGATGGCAGCACCGCACGCGGTGCCAGCACCGATGCGGCCTTGTCCGACGTGGTCTCGGGCGGCAACGTGGTGCTGCGCAGCAGCACTGGCGCGCTGAGCGTGCAACAGGGCAGCGCCGACGACCGCGGCATCCAGGCTGGCGCCAACGTGCTGGTCGATGCGATCGCGGGCGACGTGACGCTGGACGCGGCGGTGCGCAGCTCGGGCGGGCATGTCACGGTCAACGCCGGCGGGCAACTGGCGGTGAATGCCGATGTGGCCACCGCCCGCAGCGCCCGCAACATCGAACTCACGGCCGCGCAGGATGTCACCATGGCCGCCACGGCCAGCCTGACCACGCTGCACAGCGATCTGCGCGTGGCGGCGGGTGGCAGCGTGGCGGTGTCAGCCATCAACACCGGCAACGGCGCCGTGGGTCTGACGGCGGGCACTGGCAGCATCACCGAGGTGGGCAGCGATGCCGAAGCCGACATCTCGGCCGGTGGCTTGCGGCTGAACGCCGCCATCGGCGTGGGCAGTGCCGACAACCGGCTGGAGACCGCGGTGATCTCGGTCAGTGCGCGTGCCAGCAGTGGTGGCCTCTGGCTGGAAGAAGCCGATCTGGTGCGGGTGACCGACGTCACCGTCACCGTGCGCCGTGTGGGCGCCACGGGCAGCACGGCCGAGGTGGTCGATGCCAGGCAGTCCGACCTGGTCACCACCGCTGGCAACGGCAGCATCGCGCTGCGCACGCTGGCCGGCAACATCGACCTGGAAGATGGCAGCGCGCCGGCCGATGGCCGCAGTGTCAGCGCCCACGGCACGGGCGGCGTCAGCCTGCTGGCGGGTGGGGTGGGGGCGGTGCTCGACGCGACCACGGACACCATCGAACAACAAGGCGCGGCCGACATCGAGAGCGCACTGCGCCTGCAAGGCACGCTGGCCATCACCGCCGGCCTGGGTGCCGGCAGCGGTGATGGTGCCATCACGCTGCACGGTGCCGTCGACGGCAACGCCGGCAACCCGGCCGACCGGCTGGAACTGCGCAGCGACGGCGGCAACGTGCGTGTGCTGGGCGCCGTGGGCGCCATCACGCCGCTCGACAGCCTGCTGATTCACAACGCCGGCGACGTCCACTTTGCTGCCGGGCTGCACGTGATGGGTGATGTGGTCATCAACGCCACCGGCGTCGTCGAGTTCCTCGGCCCGCTGCTGCTCGACAGCGGCAGCCTGCGCATCGTGGGCGCCACGCGGGTGGTGATGGGCAACGTCACGGTCAGCGTCGGTGATCTGCAACTGCAGACCGACGTGCTGCAGCTGACCGGCCCGCTGCAAGGCAGCGCCGGCGGCACGCTGCGCATTGCCGGCGCGGCTGATGCCCAGCCGGTGGTGGTGGGTGCGCCTGTTGCGAATGGTGCCGGCCTGCGGCTCGATGCCGCAACGCTGGCCCAACTGCAGGGTTTTGGCCAGGTCAATATCGGCCGCAGCGATGGCGGTGCGCTGGCCGTCGACAGTGCCACGCTGGCCAGCCTGAACACCGGTGCGCTGCAGCTGGCCGGCAGCCGCATCGACCTGGTGGGCAGTGCCACCACCACGCTGGGCATGACCGACCGCATCGTCGCGCAGTCGCCGGGCGCCATGGTGGTCAGCGGCCGGGTGGCGCTGGCCGCAGCGGGCGCCGACCTCAGCCTCGACAGTGGCGACACCCTCACCATGGCCGCCGATGCCGTGGTGTTGGCGCCGGGCGGCGACATCACGCTGCGCGCCGTGCACGACATGGCCGTGGGCCTGCTCGATGCCCGCAACGGCGCGGCCGCGGCCGGCGCGGTGCTGCTGGTCAGCAGCCAGGGCACGCTGCTGGACGCGGGCAACGACGAGGCCGTCAACCTGCAGGCGGCATCGGTCACGCTGCGTGGCCAGGGCCCGGTGCTGGTGGACGGGCAGTCCACCACCCCGGCCGCGCTGGATGTGGAATCGCCGCAACTGGATGTCGACTACCGCAGCGGCATCGTGCTGCGCGACACCGGCACCGACGGGCGCACCCGCTTCAACCTGGCGGTGGGCGACGTGCTGATGCAAGCCGCCGTGGTGACCGGTGCCCCCAGCCGCGGTGCGCCGACGCCGTTGCCCGACAGCGGCGCCGCCACTGGCACGACCGATGCGGCCGATGCGCTGCAAGTGGCGTCGTGGCTGGCGGCCTTGCGCCCGCTGGCCGATCTGCGCGGCGTGGCGCTGAGCGCGGGCGCGTTGATGCTCGACGGCCCTGCGGGCACCACCATGGCCGGCACCAGCCTGCAGGGTGAGGCCGACAGCGCCGCGGTGCGCTACCTGTCGGCGATGGGCGCGGCGTCGCTGCAATCGGCTGGCGGCATGGCCGCGGCCGTGGTCCAGCGCCACCACTTCTGGGACGACAGCCTGGTGCTGTAGACACCAACGGCCCAGGCACCGCACGGCCGATCCGCGCGTTTGTCGGGCTGCACGTCTGCCGGGCCGCGGTGCTCCCGTGAGGCGGTGCCACGGTGGCCGGTGTAGGCTTGGCATCGCTCCCACTTCACTCTCCCCCTGCGTCCCATGCCCTTGCCTGCACCCGATTGCGCCCGCGAAGCCTCGCACCAGCGTTCGATCACGATCCGCGCCTACGCCCGCACCGACGGGCAGTGGGACATCGAAGGCCATCTCACTGACGCCTGGTCGGCGCCGATACCCAAAGCCGACGGTCTGCTGCCACCCGGCGAGCCGATGCACTCGATGTGGTTGCGCATGACGGTGGACAAGACCGCGACCATCATCGCGGTGCAGGCCGTCACCGATGCCGGGCCTTACGGCAGCGCCTGCGGCGAGATCACCCCCGACTACCAGCAACTGGTCGGTGTGCGCGTGGCGCGTGGTTACCGCGATGCCATCCGCCGCCTGTTCGGCCGCACGGCCGGCTGCACCCACATCAACGAGCTGGCCGGCGCGATGGGCAGCGCGGCGCTGCAGGCGATGTGGAACGACCTGACGCAGAACACCGACGAGCAGCCATTCAGCATCGATGGCTGCCACGCGCTGAAATCATCGGGGCCGCAGGTGGCGAAGTTCTTTCCGCGCTGGTACCGGCCGACGCGCGAGGGCGGCTGAGCGAGGCTGGCCTGCGGGCGGCGTCAGAAAACGCCCAGGCTCAATCCCGCTGCCAGTGCGGCACCCAGTTCAGCGCAGCGGGCCAGGTCCTGCGGTGCGATCTGCTTGGTGCGCAGGATCTGTTTGGGCGTCTGGGCCTGGGTGCATACGATCAACGGCTCGGCGATCGGCTTGAGACGCCAGCCGGTGGCGATGCGTTCGATCTGGCGTGCGGCGTTGCGACCGTCGCTGCCGGCGCAGACCATCGTCGCGTACGGCCGGCCGTTGATGCGGTCGAGCGCAGCGTAGTAGCTGCGGTCGAAGAAGTCCTTCATCAGCCCCGACATCGACGCCAGGTTCTCGGGCGTTGCGAACAGGTAGGCATCGGCGCCCAGCACGTCGGCAGGGCCTGCGGCGCTGGCGTGCAGCAGGGTGGCCCGCACGCTGGCCGCCTCGCCGCCCGCACCAGCCGCGGCCGCCGCCGCCATCTGGCGCGTGCCGTCGGTCATCGAGTGGTAGACGATCAGCAGCGTCTTCATTGCCGTCCGCTGTGCATGCGCCGGTGCGTATGAAGGCCACCGATCAGTCGGCGAAGCCCACGAACACCGCAGCCTCGTCCACCGACTTGCGCTGCGAGACCACCGCGTTGGCGGGGAAGCTGTCGTCCGGCCAGCCCATCGCGATGCAGGTCTGGATCACCTGGTCGTCCGGGATGCCCGCTTCGGCGCGCACGACGGGTGACTGCATGATGCCCTGGCTGTTGATCACGCAGCCCAGCCCACGCGACCAGGCGGCATTGACGATGCAGTTGACCACGCCGCCGCAGTCGAACGGGGCGATGTCGCTGCCCTGGATGGAGCGGTCGTAGGTCACGACGATCGACACCGGCGCGTCGAACTGGCGGAAGCCGCGTAACACCCAGTCCTGCCGCTTCTCCTTGTTGTCGCGCTCTATGCCCATCGCCGCGAAGAGCTGCTTGGCCACGCCGATCTGCCGCTCGCGGTGCGCGCCTTCATAGC
Source organism: Burkholderiales bacterium RIFCSPHIGHO2_12_FULL_69_20 (assembly GCA_001770815.1). Lineage (GTDB taxonomy): Bacteria > Pseudomonadota > Gammaproteobacteria > Burkholderiales > Burkholderiaceae_C > Pseudaquabacterium. The sequence goes on along the minus strand of MESD01000215.1, from coordinate 23,380 downwards.
CCGGGCCCATGCGGAATTCACGCGAATCCGGCACGCCGGCGAGGTTGCGCTCCACATTGCCCCGGCGGATGCGGTCGAGCACGTCGCCGGTGACCACGTAGAAGTTCCAGGGCTGGGTGTTGAGCGAGGTCGGCGCGCGCATGGCCAGTGCGAGGATCTCCCGGATCAACGCCTGGGGGACCGGCTGCTTCAGGTAGCCCCGGATGCTCCGGCGCCCCTGGACCACGTCATCGAATTCCATTGCCATCTCCTGCTTCGCTGTTCTGGTGGGTCGGTGAAGGCCCGCCTCGGATGAACGGGCGTTTGCCGTCTTGATGCGGACCGTGTCATCAAATGCTAGCGCGGCGCGCAGCGGATCGCGTCGTCGGAACGGACGTCTTCATCGCTGCCGCCGTGGTGGCGCAGCGCATGGCGGGCGGCCAACGCTGAAAGCGCCATCATCACCCCCCCGCTGCAGCGGTCTGGCCGCCAGTGTCACGCTTACACTGCGTCCGATGACGTACAGCGGCCGCCGATGAAGCCCACTCCCAGCAAGCCCAGGGCCGCACGGGCGTCGGCCAGCCACGCCAGCGGGCCCATCACGCTCGAGATGGTGGCGCAGGCGGCGGGTGTGTCGCCCAGCACGGTCTCGCGCATCCTCAACGGCACGGCGGTGGTCAGCGGCCTGAAGAAGCAGGCCGTCGACGACGCCATCGCCAGGCTGGGCTTTGTGCCCAATCCGATCGCGCGTGGCCTGGCCGGGGGCCGCACGCTGAGCGTGGGCGTGGTCACGCAGGCCATCGACAGCCCGTTCTACGGCGCCGCGCTGCGCGGCATCGAGGACGAACTCGACCCCGCCGGCTACAGCCCGCTGTTCGTCAGCGGCCACTGGAATGCCGCCACCGAAGCGCGCTGCATCGACGTGCTGCGCTCGCGCCGGGTGGACGGCATCATCGTGCTGACGGGCCGGTTGACCGATGCCGCGCTGAAGGCCTGTGCCAAGCAGCTGCCGGTGGTGGTGACGGGGCGGCAACTGAAGGCGGCGGGCCTGTTCTCGCTGCACTTCGACAACGTCGAGGGCGGCCGCCTGGCCACGCGGCACCTGATCGAGATGGGGCACCAGCGCATCGCCTTCATCGCCGGCGATGCCGACCACCCCGATGCCAACGACAGGCACCGCGGTTACCGCCTGGCGCTCGAGGAGGCCGGCCTGAGCTACGACCCGGCGCTGGTGGTGCCGGGCGAGTACCACGAGGTGAGCGGCCTGCTGGCCGTCGACCGCCTGCTGGAGACACGCCAGCGCTTCACGGCGATCTTCGCGGCCAACGACCAGATGGCCTGCGGCGCGATGCTGGGCCTGCACCGGCGATCGTTGCGGGTGCCCGAGGACGTGTCGGTGGTCGGCTTCGACGACCTGCCGACCTCGATGTACACCAGCCCGCCGATGAGCACGGTGCACCAGCCGGCCTACGAGATGGGCCGATTGGCGGCTGCTGCGATGTTGCGGCTGCTGGCCGGCAAGACCCCCGACGTCGACGTGCCCGCGCCGCGCCTGATCGCGCGCGAATCCAGCCGCCGCCTGCGCGGCTGAGGCGGGTCCGGCCCGGGTGGCCCTGTGCGGCAGCGGCTGCACAGGCACCGCGCCGTCGCCGCCGCACAGCGGGCCAGCGCAGGGCCTGCTCGCTTTCCCTCGATTGACATGCCGAAGCTGCACACCCTATAGTTTGAAAGCGCTTTCACGCGCAATGCCGTGCCGCCGTCTGGAGACTGGCACGGCCCAACTCAAGGCCGGTGCAGGCGCTGCACGCCCGGCCCTCGGAGACCCAGGCATGCACGTCAGAACACTGTTGATCAGCACCGGCAGGGCCGTGGCGCGGCGGTGCGTGTTGGGGGGCGTGCTGGTGGGCATGCTGGTGGGCGTGCTGGTGGGCGGGCCGGGTGCAGCGCAGGCACAGCAGGTGCTGACGGTGGCCGCCTATCCCGCGGTCGACGAAATCGTGCGCGCCGCGATTCCGCGCTGGAGGCAGCTGCATCCCACGGTCGACATCCGCGTGACCAGCCGCCAGTTCAGCGACCACCACACCGCGATGACCACCGCGCTGTCGACCAGCGTCTACCTGCCCGACGTGATGGCACTCGAAGTGGGCTACGTCGGCCGCTTCGCCCGGGGCGGCGGGCTGCAGGACCTGGCGGCAGCACCCTACGACATCGCGCAGTTCAAGGCCCGCTGGGTGCCCTATGCCTACCAGCAGGCCACCAACCGCCGCGGCCAGGTGGTGGCCGCGCCCACCGACATCGGCCCCGGCACGCTGCTGTACCGCCACGACGTGCTGGCCAAGGCCGGTGTCGGCGAAGCCGATCTCACCCGCTCGTGGGACAGCTATGTGGCCACCGGTGTGCGCATCAAGGCGGCCACCGGTGCCTACCTGATGGCCCATGCGCGTGACATGAAAGACATCGTCATTCGCACCGGCATCCAGCCGGGCGAGGGCCTGTACTACGACAGCCAGTCGCGGGTGCTGGTCAACTCGCCGCGCTTCGTGCGGGCCTTCGAGCTGGCGCGCGAGGTGCGTCGACACAAGCTCGATGCCAAGGTCGGTGCCTGGTCCAGTGAATGGGCCGAGGGCTTCAAGCGCGGCACCATCGCCACGCAGATGACCGGCGCCTGGCTGGCCGGCCACCTCAACAACTGGCTGGCGCCGGCCACCGCCGGGTTGTGGCGCGCCGCGCCGCTGCCCGAAGGCGCGATGGCGGCCTACGGTGGCACCTTCCTGGCCATTGCCCGCGCCGCGCCGGCGGCACACAAGCCGCTGGCCTGGCAGTTCGTCAAGCTGATGACGCTGGACCGCACGATGCAACTGGCGGCCTTCAAGTCGCAGGATGCCTTTCCGGCGCTGCTCGAGACCTTCGACGATGCGTTCTTCGACCAGCCGATCGCCTTTCTCGGCGGCCAGCCCGCGCGCCTGGACTGGCGCGATGCGGCCCGGCGCATCGCCGCGGTCGACGTGCACAAGCAGGATGCCTTTGCGTCCGAGGTGATCGACACCGAGCTCGACAAGGTGCTCGATCGCGGCAAGGACATCGCCACCGCGCTGGCCGACGCGCAACGCCTGCTGCTGCAGCGCGCCAAGCGATGACCCGGCCGTGCGAACCGAGTTGCCGATGAAGCTGCCCGCTGCGCTGCGCCTGCCTCCCCGCTGGGCGCCTTATGTCCTTCTCAGTCCGTTCGTCGTGCTGTTCGCGGTGTTCGGCGTGTTCCCTCTGGGCTTTTCGCTGTACCTGGCGTTTCAGTCGTGGGAGCCGTCGAGCGGGCTGGCTGCTATGCATTTCGTCGCGTTCGACAACTTCGTCTTCGCGCTGAACGACGACTGGTTCTGGAAGTCGCTGGGCAACACCGCCTGGCTGGCGCTGGCCTCGGGCGTGCCGCAGCACTTGGTGGCGATTCCGCTGGCGGTGTTCATCCACACCGCGTTCAAGCGGCTGCGCAACGGCGTGGTGGGGGCCTACTTCCTGCCCTACATCACCTCCACCGTGGCGATCGCGATCTTGTTCTCGTCGCTGTTCTCCACCGACTTCGGCCTGATCAACGTGGGCCTGCAGGCGCTGGCGCGGGTGCCGGTGTTGGGCTGGTTGATGCCGGCAGACGCGATCGACTGGCTCAACGACCCCGACCGCATCAAGCCGGCGATTGCGTTGCTGGTGTTCTGGCGCTACCTGGGCTTCAACGTGGTGCTGTACCTGGCTGCGCTGCAGACGATCCCGGTCGACCTGTACGAGGCCGCCAGGATCGACGGCGCCAGCCGCCTGCAGCAGTTCTTCTACATCACGCTGCCCAGCCTCAAGCCGATGATCTTCTTCGGCGTCACGCTCAGCGTGATCGGTGGGCTGCAGTTGTTCGAAGAGCCTTTCATCCTCACCGGCGGGCGCGGCGGCTCTGACCAGTCGGGCATGACGGCGGCGATCTACCTCTACCGCATGGCTTTCGACTTCAACGATTTCGGCGCCGCCAGTGCAATGTCGTGGCTGCTGTTCATCGTGGTGGCCGCGCTCACCTGGCTGACCAACCGCGCGTTCCGGCCGAAGGCCGGCACGGTCTGAGGCGGGGAGATCGCACGATGAACCCCCATCGCCTCGCCCCCATGGCCGCCTACGCGCTGGTGGGCATCGGCGCGCTGATCATGCTGGCGCCGTTCTATTTCATGTTCGTGTTTGCCACGCACTCGCGCACCGAGATCTTCAGCCTGCCGCCGCCGATCTGGTTCGGCGACGATCTACCGGGCAACCTGAAGATCCTCACCGAGCGGCTGCCGTTCTGGCGCAATTTGGGCTGGAGCCTGTACGTGGCCATCGCCTCCACCGTGCTGACGCTGCTGTTCTGCTCGATGGGTGGCTATGCCTTCGCGCGGTTCGACTTCAAGCACAAGAACGCGCTGTTCGCGCTGGTGATGGGCACCATGCTGCTGCCGTCGTTCATGAACATGATCCCCACCTTCATGATCATGGACGCGCTGGGCTGGATCGACCAGCCGCGTGCGCTCTACATCCCCGGTGCGGCCAGCGCCTTCGGCATCTTCCTGATGCGCCAGTTCGTCACCACGGCCATCCCCAAGGACTTGATCGAGGCCGCGCGCATGGACGGTTGCGGCGAGTTGGGCATCTACTGGCGCATCGTGCTGCCGCTGCTCAAGCCGGCACTGGGCACGTTGGGGCTGATCACCTTCATCGCCAGCTGGAACAACTTCATCGGCCCGCTGATCGTCATGCGCTCGCCCGACATGTACACGCTGCCGCTGGCGCTGCGCAGCCTGCAGAGCCCTGTCAACACCGAGTGGGGTGCGCTGATGACCGGCTCGGCCATTGCCACGCTGCCGCTGGTGGTGCTGTTCATGCTGTCGTCGCGGCAACTGATCTCGGGCCTGACCACCGGCGCGGTCAAGTAGGCCGCCGCGCAAACCCCTTCTCTCGCCTTCGCCTTGCTCTGACTCCCCATGCTCATGCCCTTGAATCCCCGCGCCGGCATCCAGCCCGTTGCGCCCGCTGCGCCTGCTGCACCCGCTGCGCCCGCTGCGCATTTCCCACCCAGTTTTGTCTGGGGCGTGGCCACCAGCGCCTTCCAGATCGAGGGCGCGGCCACCGAGGACGGCAAGGGCGAGTCGATCTGGGACCGCTTCTGCCGCGTGCCCGGCGCGATCGCCGACCACAGCGACGGCGACATCGCCTGCGACCACTGCCACCGCCTCGACGAAGACCTCGACCTGATCGCTGCGCTGGGGGTGGACGCGTACCGCTTCTCGGTGTCGTGGCCGCGGGTGCAGCCACTGGGCCAGGGCGCCTGGAACGAGGCCGGCCTGGCCTTCTACGAGCGTCTGGTCGACGGCCTGCTGGCGCGGGGCATCCAGCCCTACCTCACGCTCAACCACTGGGACCTGCCGCAGGCGCTGCAGGCGCAGGGCGGTTGGGCGGCGCGCGCCACGGTGCAGCACTTCGTGGATTACGCGCTGGGCGTGCAACGCCGGCTGGGCGACCGCGTGGCGGCCATCACCACCCACAACGAGCCCTGGGTGATCGCCAAGCTGGGGCACGAGGACGGCGTGTTCGCGCCGGGGCTGCGCGACCGGGCGATGGCGATGCAGGTCTCGCACCACCTGCTGCTCAGCCACGGCCTGGCGCTGCAGGCGCTGCGCGCGGCGGGCTGTCGCGCCCGGCTGGGCATCGTGCTGAACCTGGCGCCGGTGCAGCCCGCCACCGATTCACCGGCCGACATCGCGCAGGCCCGGCTCGAAGACGGCCTGCTGCTGCGCTGGTACCTCGATCCGTTGTTTCGGGCGCGCTATCCGCAGGACGTGCTCGACCACCTCGGTGCCGACGCGCCGCGCACCGAGCCGGGTGACCTGGCCGCCATCGCCACGGCGATGGACTTCCTGGGCATCAACTACTACTCGCGCAACGTGGTCAGCGCGGCCGGTCCGGTCGACGTGCAGGCCAGCGGGCTGCCGATCACCGACATGGGCTGGGAGGTGTACCCCGAGGGCCTGACCGACCTGCTGCTGCGCCTGCACCGCGACTACCGCGTGCCGCCGATCTACGTCACCGAGAACGGCGGCGCCTTCAAGGACCAGTGCGTGATGGAGGACGGCGAGGCCCGGGTGCACGACCCCGACCGCACCGAGTACATCGCCAGCCACATCGCCGCGGTGGGCGCCGCGCTGGGGCAGGGCGTGCCGATGGCCGGCTACATGGTGTGGAGCCTGCTCGACAACTTCGAATGGGCCTCGGGTTACGCCAAGCGCTTCGGCATCGTGTTTGTCGACTACGCCACCCAGCGCCGCACCCCCAAGGACAGCGCGCGCTGGTACCAGGGCTTTCTGCAGCGCCAGCGCAGTGGCGCCAAAGCGGCGGTCGACGCCGCCAACCGGTGATCCGCATGAGCATCGGCAAGACACCACCTGCCAAGACGGCACCCACCAAGACGCGCTGGAAGCTGGTCTGGCACGACGAGTTCGATGGCGACACGGTCGACCGCAGCAAGTGGGACTTCGACATCGGCAACGGGTTCTACGACTACAAGAACCACGCCTGGGTCGAAGGCTGGGGCAACGAAGAGCTGCAGTACTACACGCACGAGCCCGAAAACGTCACCGTGCGCGACAGCTGCCTGCGCATCCGCGCCGTGAAGGCGCCGCTGCACGGCTGCGGCTACACCTCGGCGCGGCTCAAGACCAAGGCGCGCGATGGCATGGTGTTGTTCGCCACCCGCTACGGGCGGATCGAGTTCCGTGCCAAGGTGCCCTGGGGCAAGGGCTTGTGGCCCGCGCTGTGGATGCTGCCGGTCGACGACACCTACGGCGGCTGGGCGGCCAGCGGCGAGATCGACCTGATGGAGATCGCGGGCGAGCAGCCGCACGAGGTGCTCAACAGCATCCACTTCGGCAGCACCTTCCCCAAGCGCTCGCTCATCACCACCGTGCACCCGCTGCCCGCGGGCAATGGCGTGTCCGACTGGCACGTCTACAGCGTGGAATGGGAGCCGGGTGAGATCCGCTTCTACGTCGACGGCGTGCAGACCTGCACCTACGACCACTGGTGGAGCTGCAGCAAACGGCGGGACGGCGCCGGCCTGGAGCCCAGTGGCCCCGCCGACCTGCACCCCTGGCCTGCACCCTTCGACCAGCCCTTCTACCTGCTGATGAACGTGGCCGTGGGCGGCAACTTCCCCGGCGCGCCGAACGACCAGACCCGGTTCCCGGCCGAACTGGTGGTCGACTACGTGCGCGTCTACGACAAGGTTGGCGGCTACGGCCCGGTCAAGCCCATCGGCCAAGGCAAGTTCCCGTGGCAGAAGAAGGCCGCACCACTTGCCAAGGCCGCGCCCAAGCCGCCGCGCAAACCCCCGGCCAAGACCACGCCCAAGACCACGCCCAAGACCCGCGCCAAGCCGCGCTGAGAGAGACCACCATGTCCCGACCAGGATTCCCCCCGAGCCGCGTGACGGCGCAGAGCGTGACGCAGACCCACGAGCAGGGCGAGCACCTGCAGCCAACGCAAGGCGTGCACTCCGGCGCCCAGCCCCTGGCTGGCGAAGTGCAGCAAGGCCGCTGGGCCCGTTCCGGCCCCGAGGTCTGGACGGACCAGACACGCGACGTGCTGGCCGCCGAGTTCACCACCACGCTGCAGCGCGGCGTGCATGGGCTGTGCTTCAGCCCCTACCTCGAAGGCCAGCAGCCCGGCGACCAGATCGGCGAGGCGCCGATCCGCGAACGGCTGCAGATCATCCGGCCGCACACCGGCTGGGTGCGCAGCTTCTCCTGCACCGACGGCCACGAGCAGACACCACGCATCGCCCACGAACTCGGCTTCAAGACGCTGGTGGGCGCCTGGCTGGGCACCGACGCCAAGATCAACGAGGCCGAGCTGCAGGGCGTGATCGAGGTCGCGCGCGCCGGCCATGCCGACATCGTCGCCGTCGGCAACGAGGTGCTGCTGCGCGAGGACATGAGCGAGGACGACCTGCTGGCCTGCATCCAGCGCGTGAAAGCTGCGCTGCCCGGCGTGGCGGTGGGTTATGTCGACGCTTATTACCTGTTCGAGAAGCATCCCCGCATCACCGCCGCCTGCGACGTGGTGCTGACCAACTGCTATCCCTTCTGGGAAGGCTGCCCGCGCGAGCAGGCGCTGGCCTACATGCAGACCATGGTGGCGCGCACGCGGGCGGCGGCGCCGGGCAAACGCGTGGTGATCAGCGAGACCGGCTGGCCCGACCAGGGCAGCGCCTTCCATGCCGCGGTGCCGTCACGCGAAGGGGCCATGCAGTACTTCGTCGACACCTGCCGCTGGGCGGCCGAAGACGGCATCGAGGTCTTCTGGTTTGCGGCCTTCGACGAAGCCTGGAAGGTCGGCGCCGAGGGCGATGTCGGTGCCTACTGGGGCCTGTGGGACAAGGACGGCGTCCTCAAGTTCGGATGAAACCCATGCTGAAGCTGCCCACTGGAAACGCCATCTGCTACTCGGGCTACCGCAATGGCCAGAACCCGGGCGAGAAAACCTACCCCTCGCTGGCCGAGATCCGCGAAGACCTGGCGATCCTGCGCCGCCACTGGCCGCTGCTGCGCCTGTACGACTGCAGCCCGCACGCCGAACGGGTGCTGCAGGTCATCGAGGAAGACAGCCTGCCCTTCCAGGTGATGCTGGGCGCCTATCTCGGTGCCGAGATGAACAACTTCGGCTGCCCCTGGGGTGCCACCTTCACCGAAGTGCAACTCGAAGCCAGCCGCGCCGAGAATGCCGCCGAGCTCGACCGGCTCATCGCGCTGGCCAACCGCTACCCCGGCATCGTGTTCTCGGTGGCGGTGGGCAACGAGGCCACGGTCGACTGGACCGACCACTTCGTGCCGGTGCCGACGATGATCGACTACGTGCGCCGCGTGAAGGCGGCGGTGCGCCAGCCCGTCACCTTCTGCGAGAACTACGTGCCCTGGCAGCACAAGCTGCGCGACCTGGTGCCCGAGCTCGACTTCATCTCGCTGCACACCTACCCGGTGTGGGAATACAAGCACATCCACGAGGCGCTGGACTACACCCAGGACAACGTGGCCAGCGTGACGCGGTTGTACCCCGGCAAACCCATCGTCATCACCGAAGCAGGCTGGTGCACCAACAGCAACGGGCGTGGCATGCACGCCGAGCACGCGGTGCAGGCGTTGCAGGCCATCTACTACGCGGACCTGATGGCCTGGACCCGTGCAGAAGGACTGCTGTGCTTCGTCTTCGAGGCCTTCGACGAGAACTGGAAGGGCTCGTCCGACCCGCTGGAGCCCGAAAAGCACTGGGGCCTGTTCACGGCCGACCGCCGACCCAAGCTGGTGATGCAGGCGCTGTACCCGGACTTGCTGTCACAGGCCGCAGACGCCTGACGCTGCGCCCACGCCCATGCCGCCGTTCTCCGCGCAGGGCCTCACCCCCGAAAGCATCCCATGACCGCATCCACCACCGCCCCAGCCCACAAGGTTCCCTTCGGTCACAAGGTGGCCTTCGGGCTGGGCATGCTGGCCAACCAGATGTTCCCGGCGGCCCTGGGCATCTTCATGGTGGTGCTGGTGCAGGACATGGGTTTCCCCGGCTGGATGTGGGGCGTGCTGTTTTTCCTGCCGCGGGTCTTCGATTCGGTCACCGACCCGATCATGGGTTTCATCTCCGACAACACGCGCTCCAAATGGGGCCGGCGCAAGCAATATGTGTTCATCGGGGCCATCGTCATGGGCCTCTCGTTCGTGGCGATGTGGCAGCTCTACCGTGCCGACGGGGTGAGCTACAACTTCGTCTATTTCCTGTGCTGGTCGTTCGTGTTCTACCTGGGGCTGACGCTGTTCAGCATCCCCTACGTGGCCATGGGCTACGAGATGAGCGACGACTTCCACGAGCGCACCAGCATCATGGCCGTGGCGCAGTGGATAGGCCAATGGGCCTGGGTCATCGCGCCGTGGTTCTGGGTGGTGATGTACGACCCCAAGTGGTTCGAAAACGCCGACACCGCCACGCGCACGCTGTCCATCTGGGTCGGCGTGATCTGCATGCTGCTGGCCATGGTGCCCGCCATCTTCCTGCCCAGCCGCTCGACCCAGCACGATGAGCACCTGGTCCCGCTGACCCTGGGCAACCTGGGGGGCGGCATGAAGGAGATCCTCGCCGGCTTCAAGGAGGCCTTCAGCTCCAAGCCCTTCCGCAAGCTGTGCTTTGCCACCTTCCTGATCTTCAACGCCTTCAACACGGTGGCGGCATTCTCGTTTTTCATCGTCGTCTACCACCTCTTCAACGGCAACACGGTGGCGGCCTGGATCTGGCCCACGCTGTTCGGCAGCGTGGGCGCGCTGGTCACCACCTTTGCTGTCATCCCCACCGTGGCCTGGATGTCCAGGAAGATGGGCAAGAAGAACGCCTTCATGCTGTCGCAGGGCATCTCCCTCATCGGCTACGTGCTGCTGTGGTTCCTGATGGTGCCTGGCAAGCCCTGGATGTTCATGTTCGCGCTGCCGTTCTTCTCGTTCGGCATCGGCGGCCTGTTCACCTTGATGATGTCGATGACGGCCGACGTCTGCGACCTCGACGAGCTGGCCACCGGCAAGCGGCGCGAAGGCATCTTCGGCGCGATCTATTGGTGGATGGTGAAGTTCGGCTTCGCGATCGCGGGCCTGCTGAGCGGCGCGATCATGTCGCTGGTGGCGTTCACCCCGGGTGCCGCCGTGCAGCCCGCGGGCGCTGTTGATGGCCTGCGGTTGTTCTATTCCGGCGTGCCCATCTTCGGCACGCTGCTGGCGATGTGGGTCATGCGCGACTACGACCTGGACGAGCAGCGCGCCACCGAGGTGCACGCCGAACTCGAGCGGCGCAAGCTGCGCGGCTCGGCGTCCACCCAGGGTTCGGGGGCCCGGCCCTGGCTGGCCGAGCATGGCCTGCTGCTGCCGGGTGCGGAGGTGTCGCCGCTGGCAGGCAAGGTGCCGGCCGACATCCAGCCGCTGTTTGCCGAGCAGTTCCAGGCCGGCCTGTACGGCCTGTGCTTCAGCGCCTATCCAGAGGGCCAGCGCGCTGGCGACCAACTGCTGGCCGCCGACGTCGGTCGCCGCATCGATCTCATCGCGCCGCATACCCGGTGGGTGCGTTCCTTTTCGTGCACCGAAGGCCATGAAGCGATTCCCCGGCTGGCGCGCACCAAGGGCCTGAAGACGATGGTGGGGGCCTGGTTGAGCCAGGACCGCGCGCGCAACGAGCGCGAGCTGGCCGCGCTGATCCGGCTGGCCCAGGACGGCATGGTCGACATCGCCGTGGTGGGCAACGAGGTGCTGCTGCGTGGTGAGCTGCCCGAGCAGGACCTGCTGGCCTGCCTGGCCCGCGTGCGGGCCGCCGTGCCCGCCGAGGTGCAGGTGGGTTGCGTTGATGCCTACTTCCAGTTCCTCGAGCGCCCGGCCTTGGTGGCCGCCTGTGACGTGCTGCTGCCCAACTGCTACCCCTTCTGGGAAGGCGCCCACATCGACCACGCGGCCCAGTACCTGCGCCGCATGCACGCATTGGTGAAGGCCGCCGCTGGCGAGGACAAGCCTGTCGTCATCACCGAGACGGGCTGGCCCGGCCAAGGCGAGGCCGTGGGCGCAGCGGTGCCCGCGGCCGACCACGCGATGCGCTACTTCGTCGAGGCACAGCAGTGGAGCCGCCGCGAGGGCGTCAAGCTGTTCTGGTTCTCGTCGTTCGACGAGCCTTGGAAGCGCGGGCAGGAGGGCGAAGTGGGCACGCAGTGGGGCCTGTGGGACAAGGACGAGCGGCCCAAGTACGCCATCTGATGGCCTGGCCCGATGCGGCCGGCACCCCGCGCAGCGTGTCCGGGGCCTTGGCCGCGCCCTGAAAGGTCAGCGCGGCGCGGCCGCCACGCCGCAGTACTGGCGCACATAGGCCTCGTGCTGCGGCAGCTGCGCCAGCGTGCGGTCGACCTGGGCCCGGATGCCGTCGAGGAAGTGCGCCAGCTCGGCGTCGCCCATCAGGTCGGCCACCGGGTGATGGCGGCGCGGCACGATGCCCTGGCCCAGCATCACCTGGATCCACGAGTTCTCGGCAAACAGCTCGTTGCCGGTGCGGAACACCCGCCCGCTGTCGCGGAACAGGTCGATGCGGTGGCGCAGCGAGGGCGGGATGTCCATCGACCGACAACCGCGCCAGAACGGCGAATCGTCGCGCTGGGTGACGTGGTAGTGCAGCACGATGAAGTCGCGGATGTGCTCGATCTCGGCTCGCGCCTGCTGGTTGTACTCGTCCACGTCGGCGGGGCTGATGCCGGCGGCCGGAAACAGCTGCATCAGCCGAACGATGCCGCGCTGGATCAGGTGGATGCTGGTCGACTCCAGCGGCTCGATGAAGCCGCTGGACAGGCCGATGGCCACGCAGTTGCCGCGCCAGGTGGCCTGCCGCTGGCCGGGCGTGAACTTGATCAGCCGCGGTGTCGTCAGCGTGGGGCCCTGCACGCGGTCCAGCAGCCGCTGCCGGGCCTGCGCGTCGGGCAAGTACTGGCTGCAGTAGACCAGGCCGTTGCCCACCCGGTGCTGCAGCGGAATGCGCCACTGCCAACCCGCTTCGTGCGCCATCGACCGGGTGTAGGGCACGGCCTCGCCCACCGATGCAGTCTGCACCGCCACCGCGCTGTCGCAGGGCAGCCAGTGCGACCAGTCCTCGTAGCCCACCTTCAGCGTCTCGCCGATCAGCAGGCCGCGGAAGCCGGTGCAGTCGATGAACAGGTCGCCTTCGATGCGGGCGCCCGAGTCGAGCTGGATGGCGCGGATATGCCCACTGGCGGCATCGGCCTGCACGCTGGTGATGCGGCCCTCGATGCGCTGCACGCCCAGGCGCTCGCTGAAGCGCCGCAGGAACTGCGCATACAGGCTGGCGTCGAGGTGGTAGGCGTAGTTCATGCCGGCGCGCGGCAGGTGCGCAAAGCGGTTGTGCCGCGCGGCCTTCAGCTCCAGGCAGTAGTCGCCGTAGTCGCCCGCCAGTTGCCGGTCGCGGCCCTTCAGCCAGAAGTGCTGGAAGCCCGCCGTCCAGTGGTCCTGGCCGGTCAGGCCGAACGAGTGGATGTAGTCCTGCCCCTGGTCGCGCCAGCCTTCGAAGCCGATGCCCAGCTTGAAGGTGGCCTGCGTGGCGGCCATGAACTCCTGCTCGTTGATGTCCAGCAGCTGATGGAAGGTCAGCAACGTGGGAATGGTGGCCTCGCCGACGCCGACCGTGCCGATCTCGTCGGATTCGACCAGCCGGATGTCCAGCGCCTTGCCCAGCACCTTGGACAGGCAGGCCGCCACCATCCAGCCGGCCGTGCCGCCACCGGCGATGACGACGCGCCGCACCGGTGGACGCTCGCCTCCGGGGTTGGGAACGGGGCCGGGGGCGGTGAACTGGTTCATGCGGATCTCAGCGGTTCAGTTTGCGCAGCAGCCGCGCGCGCAGCATGCGTGCGGCATCGGGTTGCAGGGGCGACAGCACGCCCCGGGCATGGGGCGGGATGTGGTCGGTGTCGTGCGCCCCGGCGCCGAACACGTAGTGGTCGAACAGCGCCGCCCAGGCCCGCCGCTGGGCCGGGGGCAGGTCGCGCACGCTCAGCATCGCGTGCATCAGCGCGTTGATCGGGCTGTCCATGTGCGCCGGCGCGTCGCGCCACCAGTAGTTGATCAGCAGGTTGAACGGATCGAGCGCCTCGACCTGGTGCCACCACAGGCTGGGGATGAAGAGGGCGTCGCCCGGGCCCAGGTCGACCACCTGCGCCGCAGCCATCGCCTGCGCAAACTTGGGATGGCGCTGCAGGTCGGGCTGGGCGAAGTCGACCAGGCTGATCGCCTGCCCGGCCGGTGTCAGGTCGAGCGGGCCGATGTAGAGGTTGGCCACCTGATCGGGCGGAAACAGCGTGAAGCGTCGGCGCCCGGCCGCCACGCAGGCCAGGTTGTCGGGCAGGTCGTGGTGGGCGGCGATGCGGGTGCGGTTGCCCAGCCACAGGCTCATCAGCGCATCGCGGCCACCGAGGTCGAGGTGGTTGGCGGCGCGAAAGCCCGGCAGGCAGGTGTCGACGGTGGTCGAGCCCACGTACAGGGCTGGTGGCGCAGCGTCCTGCCGCGGTTGCAGCAGCCGCTGCAGCACCGTGTCCAGCCGCAGGCGCTCGGGGCGGAAGTTGAAGCCGCTGAAGTCATCGTTGTAGAAGAAGCGCCCGCCGATCCCGGGGTCACCCAGCCAGGCGTCCACGGTGGCATCGCGGTAGAAACCGAGCAGGTGATCGCAGGCGGCCTGTGCCGAGCGCAGGCCCGCCTGCACCACCGGCCAGTGCGCCACCAGCGCACGCAACACCACCGGCTGATCGGCCCGGCCCAGCGCCGCCGCCAACGCGTGGGCCTGCGCCTGCGCGTGGGCCTGCGCCTGCGCCTGCGCCTGCGCCTGCGCCTGCGCACCGGTGACCGTCACGGTCTGCATCGGTTCAGGCACCGCCCGCCAGCCGCCGGTTCTGGCGCTCGATCAGCGCAGCCAAGTTCGACAGCGACGCCACCGCCATGAACACCGCCTGCAGGTGGCCGGCACGGTGCAACTGCGCCAGCGCGGCGCCGTCCAGCGCGGCCAGCCGCTCTTCGGCGATGGTGTAGAAGCCTGCCAGCCGCTGCTGCGAGCCGTCGGGCTGCTCGACGTCGAGCACGAAGGATTCGAGCAGGTCGTGCGCCAGCAGCGCCGCGACGAAGGCCGGCGTGGCCTGCAGCCCCTCGTGCAGGGCCAGCAGCACCGAGTTGATGCGTTCCAGGGTGTCGGTCGTGCCGCCGTGCGGCAGGAACAGCGGCTCGCCGTCGCTGCGGCTGAGGCGCGGGCTGTCCAGGTCGACATGCACCAGCAGCTCGCCGCCGTCGCGGCCGATGAGGAAGGGCTCGCGCTCGATGGCCAGCGGCAGGTAGCCGGCGTCCCAGCCGTCGGCGTCGAGAAACAGGTTCTGTCCGTCCTGAAAGCCGAGCAAGGCCACCGGATGGAAGGTGGTGCCATCGGCCGACTTCTGGAACACGATGGGGTAATGCGCCTGCAGCTCGCGAAACTCGGCCGGCACGGCGTGGGCCAGCATCACGCCGTCGCCCCAGGCCGCGCTGCGCTGGGTGCGCAAGCGCAGGTCGTGGTGGTCGACGTTGTTCAGCAGCACGGTGTTGGTCATGTCGGTGGTGCCCGTCCGTGCGACCGGCGGGGCAGCGAAAGTGGCTTCATGCTAAATCTTTGGCAGGCCGTGGCGCTGGATGTGGGTGATCAGGGCGCGGTTGCCGGGCAGGGCAGGCCGCATCCGGGCGGCCAGGGCCGCGGCCTCTTGAAAGCAGCGCTCGGCCAGCGCCGGGTCTTCACGCCGCCGGCTCCCAGCTTCGGGGCGGAATCCCATGCCGTACAGGATGTACTGGTAACTGGCCGAGGGAAACACCTCCTCGATGCACGCCAGATCGTAGTGCGACGGGGGCCGGTGGCGCCACAGCGTGAGCAGCTCGCGCAGGCGTTCGGGCATCGACGCGGCCGCGGTGTGGTCGCGCCAGTAGTCGGTGTCGCGCCGCTGGCTCAGGGCGTAGTGCAGCTTCAGGAAGTCGATCACCCGCTCCCAGCGGTAGCTGAAGGCCTCGTTGAACTGGCGGGCGACGATGTCCATTGCCGCGCGCGTGGCGGGCATCTGCGCACTGAGCGCATGCACCGACAGTTCGATCAGCGCCAGCGCCGAGGCTTCCAGCGGCTCGATGAAGCCTGACGACAGGCCGATGGCGACGCAGTTGCGGTGCCAGAACTCGGCCCGGTAGCCGGGCTCGAACCGGAGCTGGCGTGCCGCGGGCAGGTCGTCGGGGCCGCCGCTGGCGCGGATGTGGCGGCGCAGCGCCTGCTCGGCTGCGTCGTCGGAACAGTGCGCGCTGGAATACACATGGCCCACGCCGCGCCGGGTGGGCAGGCCGATGTCCCAGATCCAGCCGTTGCCTTGCGCCGTGGCCAGGGTCTGCGACGCGATCGGGCTGTCGGGCTGCGGGTACGGCACCTGCAGCGCCAGCGCGCGGTCGTTGAACAACACCTGGCGCTGCGACACCAGCGGCACGCCGTAGTGCTGGCCCAGCAGCAGCGAGGGCAGGCCGGTGCAGTCTATGAACAGGTCAGCGGCCAACGCACCGTGGGCGCGCGTCTGCAGCGATGCGATGTCGCCGTTGGCGTGGGACTGCACGCCAATCATCTCGTCGCATACATGCCGCACGCCCAGCTGCTCGGTGCAGTGCCGGCGCAGCAGCAGGCCGAACTTGCCCGCGTCGAAGTGGTAGCCGTAGTTGGCCACGGCAGCGTACTCGGGCGTCGTCACCTGCTTGGGCGCCAGGCCGTGCGCGCACAGTCGGGGCTGGAAGCTCACCACCTCGGCAAACGGCTGGTCGGCATGGCGTGCCAGCCAGGTGCCGACCAGATCGGCCTCGGTGTAGCCCTGCGGCAGCGCGAAGGGGTGGCTGTAGTGGTCGCCCGCAGCGCCGCTGACCCAGCCGTCGAAGCGTGACCCCTGCTTGAACGCGGCGTCGCAGTCGCGCACCAGATCGGCCTCGGCCAGGCCGATCTTGCGCAGCGTGTCGCGCATGCTGGGCCAGGTGCCCTCGCCCACGCCGATGGGCGGGATGCCGGGGGCTTCCAGGAGCGTGATCTGCAGGCCCTCGGCCGTGGCCGCGGCATGGTCGACCGCGAGCACGGCGGCCACCAGCCAGCCGGCCGAGCCGCCGCCGATGATCACGACCCGCCTGACTGCATCACCCATCCCGTCACCCATCGCGTCACCCATCGAGTCGCAGGCCTGCCGGGTGCCAGCCGGCGGCGGGCGTTTCGTCAGAACTTGTAGCGTGCCCCGAACATGTAGCGCGGCCCGGTCTGGGTGACGAAGAGCACTTGTTCCTTGGTGCGACCGTGCAGTCGCTGGACGCCATCGTTGAGGTTGATGCCTTCGAATTGGAAGCTCAGTCTGTCGTTCCAGTTGTAGCCCACCGACACGTCGATCTGGCCATAGGCTTCGGTGTAGGCCGGGTTGGCGCCGGCACCGTCGGTCAGGCCCGACAGGAACTTGTCGCGCCAGTTGTAGGCCAGGCGCACGCTCCACTTGTCGTTCTCGTAGAAGCCGACCAGGTTGGCCGAATCGCTGAGGCCCACCAGCGCGAACTGCTCGCCCCGGCTGGCGTTGTCGTACGTCAGGCCGGAGTTCACCTTGGTGTAGTTGGCCGACAGTCCAAAGCCGCTCTTGCCGAACATGTGCTGGACGTTGAACTCCAGGCCGTCGATGCGCGCCGAGCGCTGGTTGGCCTGGGTGGTGATGTCGAAGCTGGCGACCGGGTCACCGGGCTGCCCGGCGATGCTGCCGCTGAAGTTGCCGTTGGTGTCGGTCTTCAGGCTGCCGTCGAGGTTTTTGTCGGCCAGCACGCCGTTGCGGCCGTCGTAGTTGGCGAAGATGTAGTTGCGGATGCAGCCCATATCGGACGAGACGCAGCCCTGCGCCACGGCCTCCTTGAACAGCGTGCCGTTGGCGGGCGTGGTCAGGTTGAACGGCGTGCCCTTGGTGTTGGTGACACCGATGTAGTTGCTGACGTTCTTGACGAACACGCCCACCGCCGCATAGCTGGCCTTGGCGTAGTAGTACTCCAGCGACAGGTCGAGGTTCTTGGACTTCAGCGGCTTGAGCGCCGGGTTGCCCTGCGCACCGGTGCCGCCATCGAGCCGCGCGAGCTGGTTCAGGGTCTGCCCGCCCTGGATGGCATCCCACACCGGCCGGCCGATGCTCTCGCCATAACTGGCGCGGAACTTGGTGTCGCGGCGCAGGTCGACGTCGAAATCGATGCTGGGCAGCACGTGGCTGTAACTGCCCTTGAGCGTGGTGAAGCCCGGCGGGCCGAACAGCACCGAGAACTCGTTGTTGGCCACCCAGGTGATGCCGGTGGCAGTGGGCACCAGGGCAGTGGAGGTGACGTCGGTGGTCTCGTAGCGCAGGCCGGCGGCGAGCTGCATCGGCAGGCCCCACGACTCCCAGCCCTTGTTGTACTGCAGGTAGGCGCTCTGCGATTTCTCCTGCACCCGGCTGTCGACCTGGAAGTCGGTGGGCGGCAGGTACAGCGCGGAGTTGCCACCCGCGGCCGAGGCCAGCGCGCGCACCCGCTCGAAATCGAAGGTGAAGAACTGGTTGAACAACGCCGTGCTGTCGCTGCCGCCGATGCTGCCGAAATACGGGCGGATGGTGTCGGCCTTCCAGACATCGTCGGGGTAGTCGCCGGGATTGGTGGCGCCGCCCCAGGTGTCCCGCTGCACGAAACCGTAGGCGGTGCGGTTCTTCACCTTGGTGAGGCTGACGCCGAAGTCCAGGCCCGAGCTGTCGTCCAGCTCCCACTTGCCCTTGGCCTGCACCTGGTCCACGCCGGACTTCATGTAGCTGTTGCGGAACGACGAGCCGGTGACCTGCATCAGCGACGCGTCGATGGCCGATCCCGCGATGCCCAGCACCGGGAAGTCGTTGGTGAAGTCGACGCTGGTGGTGCCGCGGTTGAAGCTGGCGGTGCCCAGTGTGGCATTGGAGCCGTAGGGGCTGTCGGCACCCGAAGTGGCGGTGGAGCTGTGGGCGTCCAGCTCCACGCGCAGCCGGTCGGACACCTTCCAGGCCACGTTCAGGCCGGTGGACTGGTTCTGATTGCGGGTGGCAAAGGCCGCTCCTGCCATCGCGATGTCGCTGGTGGGCGGCACGATGGTCTCGGCGTAGAACCTGGGCGCGGCCACCGGGCCGTCGGTCCAGCTGCTGACCGAGGGGCCGAAGTTGAACCAGGCCGACAGTTCGTGCCGCTTGGTCTGGATCTTGTTCTCGGAGTAGGTGTGGTCCAGCGTGGCGGTGAGGCCCTTGAACGGCGCGTACTGCAGCGTGAGCTGGCCGTTGGTGCGCTGACGCTGCAGGCCATTGACGCTGTAGTTCAGGTTTTGCGGCACCGAGTACAGGTCACCCGCCTTGGGCCGGTTGGTGATGTTCTCCGAGCCGGGCGTGCCGGGCTGGGGGATGGTGCCCCAGTTGTTCTCGTCGCCGGCAAAGGGCCGCCAGCCACCCGGCACCGCCGCCTGGTTGTAGCCCAGGTTGCGCTCCTGATAGCTGCCGCTGATGGCGATGCCGAACTTGCCGTCGGCAAAGATGTTGCTGTAGATGCCGGAGATCTCGGGCGTGATGCCGCTGCCCTGGATCGCATCGGGCAGGCGGTCGTTCGACTTGTCGAGCACCCCCTTGATGCCGACGCTGGCCACCCTGCGGCGCGCTTCCAGTGGTTTGGCGGTCCTGATGTTGACGGTGGCGCCGATGCCGCCGGTGGGCGTGCTGGCCCGGCTGGTCTTGTAGACCTCGAGCGCGGAAATCGATTCCGACGCCAGGTTGGCAAAGTCGAAGGCCCGGGAGTTGGACGCGGCGGTGTCGGCAATGCTGGAGGCGGGCATCTGCCGGCCGTTGAGCAGCACCAGGTTGTGGTCGGGACCGGCGCCGCGCACGGTGATGCGCGAACCTTCGCCGATGCTGCGGTCGATCGACACACCGCTGATGCGCTGCAACGACTCGGCCAGGTTGGTGTCGGGGAACTTGCCGATGTCTTCGGCCGTGATGCCGTCCACCCAGCCTTGCGCGTCACGTTTGAGGCTCAGCGACGTCTCCAGGCTGCCGCGAATGCCGGTGACCACCACCGTCTGCGCCGCTGGCGCGGCAGCCTGCTGCGCTTGCGCGTTGATGCCGACCATCACGCAGGCGCTGGCTGCAGCCAGTCGGGTGAGCCGGAAGCGGGGCTGCTCGCCGACGCCGCGAAAGATCGGTGGGGGGGTGGTGTTCAAGGCATCTCCTGATCGGTCTTGGTGGTGGCGGTGGTGGCGCTTGGGTTGGTCTGTGGCGAGTCGAAGTCAGACGCCAACGCCGGGCCGGGCGTTGCTCAAACTGAAAGCGCTTTCAAGATTCTATGAAGCGTGGTGTTGCGTTGTGTCAGGGACTTCCCTGGTTGATGGGTGGTATGCGCGATTGGCGTCGTCGTCGCTCGCGCCGCAGCGGGGGTCAGTTGCCGTGTCGGCCACGCCCATTCAGGCGGCCCGGCGGCCCGGCGGTCGCGGCTGTCGCGGGCTGCCGAGTCGGGGCCCGGTCGTTCAGTCGGTGGCGACGGCGATCTCGGCCTCGACAGCGCGCACGGCAGCGGCATCGAAACACAGATCGGGGCAGGTGCGCCAACCGTCGGCAGTCTGG
Organism: Burkholderiales bacterium RIFCSPHIGHO2_12_FULL_69_20; assembly: GCA_001770815.1. GTDB lineage: Bacteria > Pseudomonadota > Gammaproteobacteria > Burkholderiales > Burkholderiaceae_C > Pseudaquabacterium. The sequence goes on along the minus strand of MESD01000215.1, from coordinate 3,126 downwards.
ATGCGCAACGTCGTGGCCGGTCCGGCGCGGTAGGTGAAGGGCACACCGCCCCAGGTGAAACGCAGGTCATCGCCGGTCGCCAGCTCGGCGGCATCCAGCAACACCGGCTGCAAGTGCACCCGGCCATCACGCACCCGCAGGCCCAGCTCGCCCCAGCGGGTGAGGATCTCCTCCTTCACCTGGCCGGTCATGCCGGGCTGCTGCGCACCGCCTTCACCCGGCGTGTGGCTGTACGGATCGGCCGGGAAGGCGCCATAGGCGGCCGCGGTCTTGCGGTAGCCCAGCCCGTCGCGCACACGCCGGTAGTGCGCCACCAGCGCAGGCAGCGCGGGGGCCTGTTGGTCGGCCGCCGCAAACACCTGCTCCTGCACCGCCAGCAGCAGCTTGGCCACCATGTGCCAGTAGATGCAGCCCAGGCCTTCATAACCAAACATCGTGCCGGAGCGGCCGGTGAAGGCGTGGTGGGCCAGCACCCGCTCGTAGGCCTCGGCCAGCAGCTGCAGCGCCGCGCCCAGATCGGCGCCGACGGCTTCGAGATCACCGCGGTTGGCCAGCGCAGGTGCAAAGCGCACCGTGCCATCGCTCTGGCGTTGCAGCAGATCGCTGCGGCCGGCCGCCAGCAACTGCTGCACCACCGGCAATGCCAGCGCCTCGGCGTCGAGCCGGTTGCGCGCCAGAAAGCCGGGCAGTTGCCGATCGGGGTAAAGCAGAAAGCTCTGCCGCACCGGACACAGCAGCGCGCTGTTGAACAGGGCATCGAGCAGGCGCGCCGATTCGGCCGGCCCCAGCAGGCCGCTGGACAGCATCGCCACCTGGCCCTCGAGCATCAGGTAGAGGTGCGACACCTCGGCCCGGCCGGCCGACAGGTCGACCAGGTTGTAGCTGTGGAACAGGCCGTCGTCGCGCCGGCAGCGCGCCAGCGTGGCATCCACCAGCGGCAGCAGGTCGCTCGCCAACGTGGTCAGCAGGCCAGTGGGCGATCGCGCCGCGCTGCGGCCGGCCGCACCCTGGTAAGAGGCGGCGCGCCAGGGGTCGAGCAGGTCGCCGGCGGCGTCGAGAAAGCGGCGCCGGCCGGTGGCATCGTGCACCACGCTGGTGGGCGTGGCCCGCACCAGCGCCGCGAAGCCGGTCAGCGCTTGCAGCGTGGCCGCGCTCAGATCGAAGGGCCGGTCGGCGCCGGGCAGATCGACCAGGAACTGCAGGAACCGGCGCAGGTGGGCCAACGTGACCACCGACAAGCCGTTGCCCACCAACGCGTTGTTGGCATCGTTCCATTCGGGGCGCTGCGTGTGCAACCACAAGCCGCCGCCGGGCACCAGGCTGCCGGCCTTGGCCAGCACGATGATGGCCAGCTTCTCGCCCAGCGTGGCCAGCACCGGCTGGCCCTGCGGATCGCACACCAGCAGGCCGTCGCTGCCGATGCGTGCGGCGCGGTCGTGGGCACGCAGGTTTGCCGCCGCGTCGAAGTCGATCGTGGCCTTGGGCTGGGCGGTCTGCACGGCATGCGGCTTCAACCGGTAGGGCACGTCGGCAAAGCTGAACAGGGCGCGGTCCCACAGCCCGGGCACCAGGGCGGGCTCATGGGCACGGGCGGCTTCGAGCAGGCGCAGCAGGTACACCACCTGGTGGTCGCCCCAGTAGCCGATGTGGCTCCAGGGGTTGTCGGGCTCGGGCACTTCCCAGTCGATGCCCGCTCGGCTGATGCGGTAGGGGTTGTAGCCATCGGGGGTCATCGCGCCGAGAAAGGCGGTGACCATCGAACCGACGAAGGTGGGTGCGCTCGGCACCAGCGCTTCCCAGTTCTGGAAGATGTCGCGCCAGTTGCCCTGGTAATCGACCACGCGCTGGCCGGTGCTGTTGCGCACGCGGATCGCGAACTTGTTCCACGGACGGCTCGGGTCGCCGTGGCGGCGGCTGAAGGTGAGCGGCAGGTACTCGAGCACCAGCCGCTCGGCCTGCGGGCCCAGCGCGGCGCTGGCCGATTGCAGCGCGACCGCGCGCTCGATGCGCGCCGGCCAGCCTGCAGCCACCGCGGCCAGCGCGTCGGCCAGCGCCCGGTTGCGCTGCCGGCAGAAGGCCAGCAGGTCGTCGCGATCGAGCAAGCTGCCGTCGGCGAAGACACCACCGCGCATGATGTTGAACAGCACGTTGGCGCGGTGGTGGGCGGCGGCCATCGGGTCGCCCGAGGTCTGGAAGGCATCGGCAGAGGCCAGCAGTTCATCCAGGCCGGCATCGTTGCGTGCCAGCGCGGCGTTGATCTCAGCCGGCGTGCCACCACCGGCCTCGAGCCGGCGCGCCAGTTCGAAGCACTCGACCTGCGAGCGCGGCCCGTCGATCACCAGTTGCCAGGCCTGCGAGGGCTGGCCTGCAGCGCCGAGTTCGGTCTCGAAGTGAACGAGGAAGGCGCCGCGCCGTCCGCGGGTCAGCACTTCGGCCTCGACCTGGCCGGTCTGGCAGAAACCGGCCACCTGCTGTGCCGACAGCAAGCTGCGGCTGCCCGCGGGCAGGCCGGCATGCCAGGCGGTGAGTGCGTTGAAGCATTCCTTGGGCTCGGCACGGTCCCAGATCTGCGCATACAGCGTGAACAGCCCCAGCCGGCCGCCGGCGGCGGACTCGTTCCACTTGTAGGCATCGGTCAGGCTGCTCATCGTGGCCGACTGCTCGAAGCTGATGCCGGGCGGCACCAGGTTGAGCACCCCATCGAGCACCTGCACCCTCACCGGCCCCTGCAGGGCGTCCAGCCGGGCGCTGCGCACCAGGCCCAGACCGGCCGCGCCCGACCATTCGTACTGGAACGCCAGCCGGCCCGAGGGATGCACCTCGCGCAGGCGGATGCGGGTGCCCGACAGGTTTTTCCATACCGAGCGCTGCCCGGTGCCGCCGGCCAGGCGCGGCGCGAAGGGCTCCCACAGCGTGGCCTGCGCGCCGTGCCCAATGCGGATCCAGGTGCGCGGGCCCGTGTGCTCCCAGCGCAGGTGGATCTTGTCGACCGTCTCGTAGGGCAGGAAGGCGCCGTCCTGGTCGCGGCGCCCGGCGGTCAGCGAGCCGGCGCTGGAGATGAAGGCCCACAGGTCACTGTCGCCGGCCAGCGTCATGAAGAAGGGCGGCTGGTGGTCGGGGTGGTCG
>MESD01000214.1:2957-5044 GCA_001770815.1 Burkholderiales bacterium RIFCSPHIGHO2_12_FULL_69_20 | reverse complement strand
GGCCCCCTGGGGGCCGCAGGTGCAGGTGCTGCGGCACTGGCCGCGCTGGCCCACGGTGGACGAGGCGATGGCGCGCACGGAGGCCCTGCTCGGCGGCGCGGCGGCGCCGGGCTGAAGCCGCAACGCCCGGCCACGGCGATGCCCGAGCTCACGCGACGAGTTCCTGAACACCCACGAGTTCGTGACGATGCACGATGTGCGCGCGAAATTGAAGGCTTGGCAGCACGACTTCAACCACTGCCGGCCACACGGCTCGCTCGGCCACCTGACCCCTAGCGAGTTCGCCACAATGCGGTCTGGGCAACGCAAGGAAGCGGCCCCCCTTTAGTTCAAACCTGTCCGGTTTCTGGCGGAGCGTCACAACTAAAATTTCCAGCATCAAGCAGCGTGCGCGCTAAGCTAACCTACCGTGTGGCTACTGACAGCCGCGGTACACGATGAGCATGGAACCCAACGTGATTGAATCTGAGGCGGCAACTGCAGCGGGCGCGGGCACTTTGCACTTGCCCGATGTCACGCTGATCTGCGTGGACACCGCCAATCCGGACCTGGCGATGCGCGCCATTCGACACTCGATGCAACTAGTCGAGTTCGGCGCCGTGGTGTTCGTGACCCGGCCGCAGCATGGGTTGAGCGATATCCCGGCGAGCCTAACCTTGATCACCGATCAGCCGGTGCGCTCCTCGGCCGAGTATTCGATTTTCATGCTGCAGCGCCTGCGGCCTTTCGTGCAGACCTCGCACTGCCTGGTGGTGCAGTGGGACGGATTCGTGCTCGATCCGGCGATGTGGAGTGATGCGTTCCTGCAGTTCGACTACATCGGCTCGGTGTGGCCTTACTACTCCGACGGCCACCGGGTCGGCAACGGCGGCTTCTCGCTGCGCTCACGCCGGCTGCTCGAGGCGCTTGCCGACCCCGGGATCCGGCACTATCACCCTGAAGACCGCTGCATCGCCCGTACCCACCGCGAGCTACTCGAGCAGCGCCACGGCATCCGTTTCGCCGACGAGGCGAGCGCGCACCGCTTTGCGAACGAGAGCATGTTCATGCTGCCCTCCTCGTTCGGCTTCCACGGCATGATCAATCTGCAGCGTGCGTTCTCTCCGCAGGAATTCGAGGACTTCATGGCGCACGCGCCGAACTCGCTGTTCGCGGCGCACGCGACCCGGGTGTTTATCAAGGATGCCCTGCGGCAGGGCCAGACTGCGCTGGCGGCACGCGCCCTCAGACGCCGGCGCGCGGTCCGCAAGATCGACTTGGGCGACGTGCGGCTATGGCTGCGGCTGTATCGCTCACGGCTGCTTGATCTCTTCCGCCGTCCGCCCAGCGGTGTGCCGCAATTCAAGCCGACGCCGAACGTGCATTCGCGCTCGCGCGGCCGCTAGTCACGGCGCGCACACGTTCCAGGCAGCGCCATGTGCAATTTGCCGACGCCCTGCTGTTCACCGATCCGTCCCGGCTGCCGAAGTCACCCGACGGGATCCGCGTCCTGCCGCTGAAGATCGACTCGGTGGCGGCGTACTCCGCGTTCATGCTGCGCGGCCTGCTGCCGCACATCGACACGTCGCACCTGCTGGTGGTGCAGTGGGACGGCTACGTGCTGGACGCCACGCAGTGGGACCCGGCCTACCTGCAGCACGACTACATCGGTGCTCCGCTGCGCGGCGAACCACCCGAGCGTGCGGTCGGCAACGGCGGCTTCTCGCTGCGATCTCGCAGGCTGCTGCAGGCGCTGCAGGACCCTTCACTGGTGATGCGCCACCCCGACGACATCTGCATCTGCCACGACCACCGCGCCTGGCTGGAACGCGAACATGGCATCCGCTTTGCCCCGCTGGCGCTGGCCCGACACTTTGCCTACGAGCGGGTGCTGCCCGAAGGTCCCACCTTCGGCTTCCACGGCCTGTTTAACCTGCACCGGGTGATGGCGCCCGAGGCCCTGCATGCGCTGGTGAAGAGCCTGCCCGACAGCCTGGCCCGCGGCCTGGACGCACACGACCTGTGCGCCGCACTGATCGCGCTGGGCCGGCTCGACACCGCCGCGCTGCTGCTGGACAAGCGCCGCCGCCTGGGCATGAACGACCGCC
>MESD01000214.1:0-2877 GCA_001770815.1 Burkholderiales bacterium RIFCSPHIGHO2_12_FULL_69_20 | reverse complement strand
GCGCGGTGCAGCCCGAGGCCAGGCATGAGGCCACTGCGCGCTCTGGCGCCGCCATGCGACGCCCTGGCCACGTCGACGGCCCTTGCGCCGAGCAACGTCTCGCGCACCCCGTACACGCCCTCCACGACACCCTAGACCATGCCCAACACCAAGACACGCCACCTCGACCTGGGCTGCGGCCCGGTGCCGCGCAACCCCTACCGCCGCGACGAGCTCTACGGCGTCGACATCGCGCCGCAGCAAGACGCCGGCGGCTGCCAGGTGCTGCGCGGCAATCTGACGATGGAGGCGATTCCGTTCGAGACGGACAGTTTCGATTCGGTATCGGCCTTCGACTTCCTGGAGCATGTGCCGCGGGTGCTGCCGACGGCCAACGGCCGGGGCACGAGATTCCCGTTCATCGAATTGATGAACGAGATCTCGCGCGTGCTGCGCCCAGGCGGCCTGCTGTACGCACTGACACCCTGTTATCCCTCGCGCGAGGCCTTCCAGGATCCGACCCACGTCAACATCATCACAGACCGCACCCATCTGTACTTCACCGGCGCATCGCCGCTGGGCCGCATGTACGGCTTCGACGGCCATTTCACGGCACGCCGGGTGGAATGGATGGTGTCGCGCGATGCGCACGACGCCAGCGCCGTGCTGACGCTGCACCAGCGCTGGCGGCGCTTCAACTACCGCCGCAAGGGCCAGTTGAGCCACCTGCTGTGGGAGTTCGTCTGCAGCAAACCTGGCTGATGCCCGAACAGCGTGACGCCCAGCGCGGTCTGACCACCGCCGACAAGCAGGACGTCGGGTGTGTGAGACGCTCGGCCGTCATAGTGTTTGGCAGGAGGCGTCAGCGCAAGGTCGCCACCGCGTCCATCGTCAGCCAGCCCTCGTGGTCCTGCGCCCACAGCTTGACGGTCTTGCCGTCGGGTTGCAGCTGGCCATTGACCTTGAATGCATGCAGGTCGTAGGTGGGCCGCACCGCCTTGAAACGGAAGGCGGCCACGTCGGCGCCGGGCATCTGGCGGCGCAGCAGGTCCATCAGCAGCGTGGCGATCAGCGGGCCGTGCACCACCAGGCCGGGATAACCTTCGACCTCGGTGACATAGCTGCGGTCGTAGTGGATGCGGTGCCCGTTGAAGGTGAGTGCGCTGTAGCGGAACAGCAGCACCGGGTCGGGCACGATCTCGCGCTGCCAGGCGGCGGCGCCTTCGATCGGCACGGTTGCAGCGGTGGGCGGTGGCTCCACGTCGCCGGGCTGCTTGGCCTCGCGGTAGACGATGTCGTGAAACTCGCTGATCGCCGGCTCGGCCGCACCGTTGCAACGCAGCTCGTGCCTGACCTTGACGAACACCAACCGGCCGCTGCGGCCTTCTTTCACCGTCACGTCGGCGATGGTGGATTGCCGATCGACCACATCGCCCACCCGCACCGGCGCATGGAACTCGAGCTGGCTGCCGGCCCACATGCGCCGCGGCAGCGGCACCGGCGGCAGGAAACCACCGCGCCGGGGGTGGCCGTCGGCGCCGATCTCGCCGTGGCGGGCCATCGGCAGGAAGTACAGCCAGTGCCACAGCGCTGGCAGCGGCGTGCCTGGCGGCACAGCGGTGGCGGGATGATCCAGTGTGGCGGTCAGCGCCACCACCGGCGTGGGCACGATGGTGTCGTGCAGCGTCTCGCTGCGGCCGATCCAGTCACGCAGGGCGGACAGATCGTGCGGGTCGCCAGGGTCAGGCGGGGCTTGGGGCGGTGTGGGCGTGTTCATGCCGGCCATTTTGAACCCGCGCGGACTGCCGGCGCGCCCGGCCCGCATTACTTGGCCGGCACCACCTCGGCAGGGCCGGTGGCCAGGTGCACATCGTCGGCTTCGGCGGTGGTGATCTCGCCCGGCACCCGCCGGCGCGCCAGCAGGGTGTAGACCGTGGGCACCACGAAGATCGTCAGCAACGTGCCCAGCGACATGCCGCCCACGATCACCCAGCCGATCTGCTGGCGGCTCTCGGCCCCCGCGCCGCTGGCCAGCGCCAGCGGCAGCGCGCCCAGCACCATCGCGCCGGTGGTCATCAGGATAGGCCGCAGCCGCTGGCTGGCGGCTTCGAGCACCGAGTCCATCACCGGCTGGCCCTGCTGGCGCAGCTGGTTGCTGAACTCGACGATCAGGATGCCGTGCTTGCTGATCAGCCCCACCAGCGTGATCAGCCCGATCTGCGAATAGACGTTGAGCGTGCCGCCCGCCAGGTTGAGCGCCGCCAGCGCCCCCACCATCGACAAGGGCACCGCGATCAGGATCACGAACGGGTCGATGAAGCTCTCGAACTGCGCCGCCAGCACCAGGAAGATGAACAGCAGCGCCAGCACGAACACCAGGCCCAGCGCGCCCGACGACGAGCGGAACTCGCGGCTCACGCCGTTGAGCTCGGTCACGTAGCCGGCCGGCAGCACCTTGGCCGCGGTCTGGTCCATGAAGCTCAGCGCCTCGCCCAACGAATAGCCCGGTGCCAGATTGGCGGTGAACCTCACCGAGCGGCGCTGGTTGAAGTGGTTCAGCTCGCGTGGGCTGACCGACTCGCGGATCGTCACCAGCGAGCCCAGCGGCACCATGGTGTCGTTGCGGCCACGCACGAACAGCCGCTCGATGTCGTCGGGCGAGGTGCGGCCGCGGCTCTCGGTCTGCACGATCACGTCGTACTGGTCGGCATCACGCTTGTAGCGGGTGACGGCGCGCCCGCCCAGCATGGTCTCGACGGTGCGGGCCACGGTGTCGACGCTGACGCCCATGTCGGCGGCGCGGTTGCGGTCCACCTCCATGAAGATCTCGGGCTTGTTGAGCTGCAGGTCGATGTCGGGCTGCACGATGCCCGGGTTCTTGGCCATCTCGGCCAGCAT
>MESD01000213.1:1417-13736 GCA_001770815.1 Burkholderiales bacterium RIFCSPHIGHO2_12_FULL_69_20 | reverse complement strand
ACCGCTGCCCACCGTCTGACCGGCGGCGGGCTGCTGCGTCATCAGCGCCAGTCCGGCGTCCACGCCACTGAGCACGATGCCGAAGTCGTCGGTGATGACGTTCTCGTCAGCCCCGCGCACGCCGATGAATGCGCTGACGTTGTCCGCGCCGATCGTCAGCAGATCGACGTCCGCGCTGCTGCCGTTGGCCAGCGTCACCGCGCGTTGACTCTTCTCGACGGCAAACCCGCCGCTGATCTCGACCAGCCCGAAGGCGTTGATCGTGAGGTTGCCGCTGGCGCGCAGCAACGGTCCGCTGCTGCCGGCTATGTTCAGGGTCAGCGTCTCGCTGCCACCCAGCGGCACCGCCAACACGGTGCGCGTGGGTGCATAGTCGACCACGCTGTCGGCCGCCAGACCCGCACGGTTGACGGTCACCGACAAGTTGCTGCCGCGCACTTCGATGTCAGGCACGTTCACCAGCGAGACACCGGTGGCGCTGGCTTGAAGGCTGGTCCAGGTGCGCGCCACATCGCTGCGCGCCGTCATCATCGCCAGGGCGAACTGGCCGCCGGTCATCAGCAGGCCCGGGCCGCCGGCGATGCCGACGTTCACGTCCAGGCCACTGGCGCCCAGGGTCAGCCGGTCGACCAGCACGCCAACGACCGACTCGTCGACGCCCGCCGTGCTGGCATTGTCGGCCGCCAGCAAGACCGTGGCGCTGTCGCGGCGGAAGGCGAAGTTGCCGGTGGCCGAGAAGAAATCGGCCAGCCGTACCGTGGCACCGGTCAGCGACACCTGCTGCAAGCCGGCCGCCAGATCGGCGCCAAAGGTGTAGCTCTCGCCCGCGACCTCGAGCACCCGGGCGCTTTGCGGATCGACGGTGGCGTTCCAGCGCACGGCCGCCGAGGCCGCCGACACCTGCATGTCGTTGCCCAGTTGCACGCTGATGGTGTTGCTGCTGGCTTCCAGCAGATCGATGGCGCCGCTGGTGGCGTTGAAGACCACCGCCAGTTGGGCCCCGGTCACGCCTGCGCGCAGGCCGCCCGCCACCAGCGACACGCCGGCGCCACTGGCCAGCACCTCGATGCCGCCGCTGGTGGCGTCACGCTCGAAGGCGAAATTGCCGCTCAGCGCGAAGGTGTCGGCCACCAGTGCCTGCAGCCCGGTGATGCTGACCGCGGCGGCGGTGGAGGCCGCAAGGCTGTTGAACTGGTGCTGCACGGCACCGGCCACCAGCGTGCCGTTCTGCAACACACCGGTGTTGTTGAACTGGACGGTGGCGTTGGTGGCACTGACGCTGGCAAAACTGCCGCCGGTGAACGAGACGCCGCCGCTGGCTTCCAGTGCAAAGGTGTTGGCAGGTGTCACCAGCAGGCCGAAGGCGGCACCGCTGACCCCCACCGACAGCCCCGGCGTGACCAGCCCGCCACTGATGCCGGTGCCGGCCATCACCAGGCTGCCCGCCGACACCGCCACGCCCACCGTGCCGGTCAGCGCAAACGGCCCGGCGGTGACGGTGGCGGTGCCGCTGAAGGCGGCAAATTCGCCCAGCGTGCCATCGCCATTGAACGTGAACGGCGTGGCGCCCGCGGTGACCGTCTGCGCCTGCGCCGACAGGTCCAGGCCGCTGTCATTGGCCAAGCCGCCCAGCGTGCCGAGGCCCAGGCTGAAGTCGACCGCCAGCGATGAGGCATTGAGCGATACGCTGGCATTGATGCTGACGTTGGCCGCGGCCGCCGTGCCCCGGGCCAGCAGCCAGCCGAGGTCGGTGCCCGGCGTGGCGGCATCGATAAGCAGCACCCCGGCATCCACATCGGTGACCGACAGGCCCGGCTGGCCGGCATCGGCCTTGTCCAGCCCCAGGTAACCGGTGCCGTTCTCGATGCCGACCTTCCACACGTCGAACGGCTGGGTGGCGCCCAGCGGATCGACCAGCGACACGCCGGCGCTGTAGGCCACCGACAGCGTGCCCGCCAGGCTCAGGCCCTGGCCCAGATTCAGGTCGCCGCTGAAGGTGTAGCCGAGGTTGACGCCGAAATGGTCGATGTTGAACCACTCGCCCACCTGGTCGCGCAAGGCATCGGCCGCCGCACCGGCGCCCACCGCCTGCGCCGCCGAGCCCAGCAGGTCGACGACGAAGGCGGTCGAGTCATCGAGCACATGGGCCGTGAGCTTGAGGCCCTTGGCGGCCACGTCGTGCGAGACGGTGAAGTACACGTCGTTGCCGGCGACGGCCTGCACCAGGCCCACACCTTGGGCAAAGTGCTGGCTCAGGGTCTCGCCACCGGTGTTGTCGGTGTCGTAGCGCAGGATCAGGAACTCGTCGCCGTCGGCCGGCACATAACCGTCCAGCAGGGCCACTCTCAAGCGGCCGTCGAGGATCGCGGCGCCGGTGGCGCGCACCTGGTCGAACTCGGTGCCGGCGGCCAGGCCGGCCAGCTCGATCAGCAGCTCGCCGGCCGCACCTTGATCGAAGTTGCCCGCCACGTCGATGAAGCCGGGTGAGTAGCCCGGGCTGAGCAGGCCCAGGTTGATCAGCGACCCCGGTACCGTGCCGCTGCCGCCCAGCGTCTGATTGGCCGCCACGGTGAGCGTGCCGTCGAGGAAGCCGCTGCGGTGGCCGACCTCCGAGACATCGAACGCCGTTGCGTCCACCGCGAACACCTGCGATGCCGAGGCAGCGGGCACCTTGGCCGCGCCTTGCTCGAGGCTGAACATCAGCGACGGCGTCATGCCCCCTGAATCGGGGGGGGGCGCAGGGCCTAACAGCGCATCGGGATGGTCGAAATCGTAGGCGGCGAGCAACGCCTGGTCATGGTCGGCGGCGGGAATCAGCAGCGCCTGGGCCGCCCCCAGCACCGGATCGGCCGACAGCAGCACCCGAGGCTCGAGCGGCTCAAGACGGTACGCATCGCGCACCGGATTGGGTCGTCGGCGCGGCGACGTCAGCGCGCGCATGGAACCAGCGCAGTGATTTCCGGGGACCAACGCCATGCCCTGACCGAACGGTCACAAAGCTTTACAGAAGTCGGTACGACAGCACACACAGATCAAGCTTATGCCAAATGACCGCCAAATCTGCAACAAGCCAGAAACCTTTTAACCCCTAGCCGATTGACACATCCATGCAATTAGGATGCAGCCTGCTGCGCCCGATGCGCACCCGATCTGCCTCTGTTTCACCTTGAAGGATGTCCATGTTCGAGAAAGTCGTCCCCGTCAACCGTGATCGCCATGCCGGCAAGAAGATCCGCGAGATCACCGGCTTCGAGTTCGCAGCCAAGTTCCACATTGCCTACGTCACGATGCACGAGTTCGCGCGTGCCGCGGCGGTATACCCGATCGTCTTCGTCGAGGACAAGGAGAAGGACGCCTTCCGCCCGGTGGCCCTGCTGGGGCTGGACGCCGGCGAAAACCTGTTCGTCGGGGCCAACGGCAAGTGGGAGGCGTCGTACGTGCCGGCGATCATCCGCCGCTACCCGTTTGCGCTGGCTGGCACCGGCACCGAGGGCCAGTTCACGATCTGCGTCGACGAAGGCAGCGACCTGGTCAGTGACACCGAAGGCAGCGCCATGTTCGACGAGAAGGGCGAGCCCACCCAGGTGATCGAGAACGTCAAGCGCTACCTGGCCGAGTTGCAGCAGATGGACGTGCTGACGCACGAGTTTGCCAAGGCCATGACCGAGCTGAACATGCTCACCCCGCTGAACATGCGGGTGCGCGAGAACGACCGCGTGAAGAACATCGCCGGCTGCTGGGTGGTCAACGAAGAGCGGCTGAACGGCCTGTCGAACGAGCGCTTCCTAGAGCTGCGCGCCAAGCGCTACCTGCCGGCCATCTACGCCCAGCTGATCTCGCTGGCGCAGATCGAGCGGCTGATGAGCCTGAAGGAAAAGCGCAGTGGCACCGGCGCTGCAGGTGCCGCCTGAGGTCGACGACCGACACGCCAGGCTCTTGCGCGCGGCCACTGTGCCGGCGCGGTGGCGCCCGCCGGGCAGGCTGGGTGCCGCGGTGGGTGTCATGACGGGTGCCATGGCGGGCGCAGCGGCCGGGCTGGCGCTGGCCCTGTGCGGCACTGCCCAGGCGCAAGAGTTCACGCCGGGGCCGCCCGCCATCACCTTGGTCCCCCGGGTGGAGGCCCCTTACTCGCCCGGCGCCCGTGTGCGCCCGACGGCGCTGGATGCGCGCACCCTGCTGCAGCTGGCGCTGCTGCAGAACGCCGACGTGCTGTATGCCCGGCTGCAGGCGCGCATCGCCGATGAAGGCCTGGCGGCCGAGACCGGCCTGTACGACCCGATCTTCTATGCCAGCCTGCGCCGCGACGGCCGCAGCCGCCAGCGCACGGTCGAAGAGCGGCTGACCGCCGCGCTGGGTGGCATCACCCAGCTCGAGGAAATGGGCCGCAGCGGCGAGCTGGGCGTGCGCCTGCGTGCGCCCACCGGTGCCGAAGCCAGCGTGGCGCTGCGCAGCGCGCAGCGCCGCAGCAACATCATCGGATCGGCGCCGTTCTCGCTCAGTGACTCCGAGAGCGCCGGCGCGCTGGTGCTGACGCTGCGCCAGCCGCTGCTGCGCGGCCTGGGCCGCGACGTGACCGAAACCGATCTGCGTGTGGCCGACGCCGAGCGCGACGTGGGCCGCTGGCAGTTCCGCCAGCAGGTGCTGCGCGTGGGCAGCGATGCGCTGTCGGCCTACTGGCAGCTCGAACGCGCACAGGCCTCGCAAGCCCTGCGGATGCAGGCCCAGGCCAATGCCCAGGCGCTGCGCGACGACGTGCGCGTGCGCATCGGCGGCGGCCGCCTGCCGCCGGCGGCGCTGGACGAGGCCGACGCCGCACTGGCCACCCGCGAGGCCGAACTGGCGCGTGGCGCCCAGGCCCTGGCCGATGCCCAGACCCGCGTGCGCCAGCTGCTGGATCTGCCACCCGACGACCAGGCCTGGCGCCTGGCGCCGCCGGGCGCGGCCCTGGCGCTGCCGCCACTGGACCGCCCCGCCACCACCTTGGCCAGTGAACGCCTGCCGACGGCGCTGGCGGCCTGGCCTGCGCTGCGCATCGCCCAGCTGCGCCGCGCCCAGGCCGACCTGCGCCTGGCGCTGGCGATCGACCGCAACCGGCCGGCGCTGGACGTGCAGGCCAGCTACAGCAACAACAGCCTGACCTACGGCCCGCTCGACGCGGCCAGCAAGGCCCTGCAGGGGCGCAACCCCGACTGGAGCATCGGCCTGTCGCTGGAAATGCCGTTCGGCGGCGACAAGCGTGCGTCGGCGCAGCAACGTGCGCAGGCCCTGCGCCGCGAGCAGGCCGATCTGGAAATCCACAGCGTGCGCCAATCGCTGGCCAACGACCTGCTCAACCGCGTGATGCAGCTGGCCGCGCTGCACGACGAGCAGCGCCAGCTGCACCAGGACCGCGCGGCCCGCCAGGGTTTGCTGCAAGCCGACGAGACGCAGTTTGCGGTGGGCACGGCGCCGCTGAACCGCGTGCTGCGCCGCCAGTCGGATTTGCTCGAAGCCCAGCTGCGGGTGGCCGACATCGATGCCCGGCTGGCGCTGGCGCAGGTGGCCTTGCAGCTGGTGGACGGCAGCCTGCTGTCGGCCTATGACGTTCGGATCGAGGACTAGCGTGGCACGGCGCATCAAAAGTTTGACCCAAGACCTGATCCTGCTGGGCTGCGGCCTGGCCCTGGGCGGCACCGCACTGGCGGCCGACTACACCGGCCTCGTGCATGCGCGCCACCAGCTCACCTTGAGCGTGGCGGTGCCCGGCGTGGTGGCGCGTGTGGCCGTGCAACCGGGCATGCGGGTGGCGGCCCAGGCACCGCTGCTGCTGCTGGACGATCGCATCCAGAGCGCCGAGGAACAGCGCCGCAAGGTGGTGCTCGACGACCTGTCCGAGACCCGCGCCACCGAAGAGCGGCTGAAGATCGTGCAGCCGCTGGCCGAGGATGCGCGCAAGCTGGTCGGCACCAAGGGCGCCATCAGCCGCGAAGACGCCGCCCGCGCCGAACTCGACTGGGTGGCCACGCGCGGCCGGCTGGCGCAGCTGGCGGTGCAGAAGAAGCGCGAGCGTTTCGAGCACCAGTCTGCCGAACTCGAGCGCCAGCAACGCCGGCTGCTGGCGCCGGTGGCCGGCGTGGTCACCAAGGTGGCCATCGACGTGGGCGAATGGGCCCGGCCGGGCGACGCGCTGGTGGAGCTGGTCGACGCCGCCGAGCTGCACCTGCGCGTCAACGTGCCGGCCGCCGCCGCCCGCAGCCTGGCGCCAGGCGCGGCGCTGCAGGTCGGCTTCGAGCCGGCACTGGGGCTGGCGCCGGTGCAAGGCCAGGTGAGCTTCATCTCGCCGGCGGTCGACGCGTCCAGCGGCCTCACTGCGCTGCGGGTGCGTTTTGCCAACCCGGGCGGCCGCATTCCGCCGGGCATCAAGGGCCTGATCAGCATTGCCACGGGGGCCGCCAAATGAGGCGCGTCGGCCCACGGTGCCGCACGCTGACCGCCTTTGCCCCGGGAGCTTTTGCATGACCAGCGGCAGCCCGCAGGGGCGCCCGGTGGTGGCGGCGGCCGACGGCCGTGCCCTGCCCGGCGCTGGCAGTGCCCGCGCGCTGATCGAGGCGCTGCATGCACTGCGTGAAGCCCCGCACGGCGCCGACCACTGGGCCCAGGTGGCCGCCGGCGTGCAGCGGCTGTGCCGGGCACAGTCGGCCTGGGTGCTGGTGGTGACACCGGCGGCCACGGCGGCCGCGAACAACCCGACCGCAACCGACTGGCGTTGCCTGGGCGCTTCGACGCCCGATCACAGCCTGCTGCAGGCGGCCTGGGCCGGTGAGCTGCAACCGCTGATCGCGCGTGCCACGCAGCAGGGCTTCGCCAGCTGCCCGGGGCGCACGGCCAGCGGTGTGGCACTGTGGTGGGCCGCCGTGAGGCTGGAGCGGGTTGATGGCGGCTGGCTGCTGCTGGCCATCCCCGATCACGAGCGGCCGCAGCTCAACGAGCTGCTGCTGCGTGCGCAGCTGGTGGCCGACATGCCAGCGCCGGCCGAGGGTGGCACGGCGCATGCCGATGCCGGGCCGGCCGCTGCACCCGCGGCGCAAGCCCCTGTCGAGCCGGCATTCACCGCGCCGGTACCAACGGCATCGACCAACACCGGCGCCAGCGCCGCGGCGCCCTTGCTGGCCGCCGTCAGCGCCGAGGTGGTGGCGCAAGCGCGCTTCGGGCCTGCCACGCTGGCGCTGGTCAACGGCCTGGCCGCGCACTGCGAGGCGGTGCAGGTGGTGCTGGGCTGGCGCCACGGCAGCAGCGACCGCGTGCACACCGTGGCCATCAGCCACCGCGACAAGTTCGACCGCTTCAGCACCCCGCTGGCGCTGACCGACGACGCGCTCGACGAAGCGCTGGATGCCGAAGGCGGCGTGGCCCTGGCGCCGCCCGCCGCGGGCGTGGTCAACCCGCTGCCCACCCCGGCGCACGATCTGCTGCAGGCCTCGCTGGGGCCGGTGCACCTGCTGTCGCTGCCGCTGCGCCGCGGTGACGCGGCTCCACGCGCGGTGCTGCTGCTGGCCTTCGACGCGGCACGCCCGCCCGACGCGGCGCTGCGCGAGCAACTGCAGCAGACCATGGCGCCGCTGCTGCCCTGGCTGGAGACCCTGCACCAGCAAGACCGCGCCTGGCCGCTGCGCCTGGGCGATGCGCTGCGTGAACGCGCCCGCGCGCTGCTGGGCCCCAGCCACCTGGGGCTGAAGACCAGCGCCGCGCTGATCGCCTTGCTGCTGCTGTACGCGCTCATTGCGCATTGGGATTACCGCGTCAGCGCCAACGGCCAGCTGGCCACCGACAGCACCCGCATCATCAGCGCGCAGTTCGACGGCCGCATCGACGAGGCCCGCCTCAGCGCCGGCGACACGGTGCAAGAAGGCACGGTGCTGGCGTCACTCGACACCCGCGAATTGCGCCAGCAGGAGACCGATGCCCAGGCCGAGCGCAAGCGCTTCCTGTCCGAGGCCGACCGGGCCCGCGCCGCCAACGCACTGGCCGACCTGGAAGTGGCCACCGCGCGCGCCGCGCAGGCCGGCGCCCGGCTGGCGCGGCTGACCGATCTGCTGGCCCAGGCCGAGCACCGCGCGCCCTTCGACGGCGTGGTGGTCGAGGGCGAACGCAAAGAGCTGCAGGGCGCGCCGGTGCGCAAGGGCGACAAGCTGTACCGCCTGGCCCGCGTGGAAGGCCTGTACGCCACGCTGATGGTGCCCGAGCGCGACGCCGCGCTGGTGGCCGCCGGCGCCACCGGCGAGCTGGTGCTGGTGAGCCGGCCCGACCACAAGATTCCGCTGAAGGTGCTGGCGGTGATCCCGGTGGCGCAAACCCGTGGCCAGGAGGGCAACTACTTCATGCTGCGTGCCGAGCTGCTGCAGGCGCCACAGGCCTGGTGGCGCCCGGGCATGAGCGGCGCCGCGCGCATCGACGCCGGCGAGCGCCAGGTGGCCTGGATCCTGACGCACCGCCTGATCGACAGCCTGCGGCTGATGTTGTGGTGGTAGCCCCGCCGCCGCACTGACCGAGAAGCCTTCGCCCCATGTCCGGCGCCACGCTCAGTGAATCCTGGTACCAGGTGGCGCACGCCCGCGTCGGCCTGCCGGCCACCGTGCGGGTGCAGTCGCAGCGCTATCGCGGCCAGGCCTGGGTGACGCTGGAAGACCCCTACACCAACCGCTTCTTCCGCGTCACGCCGCAGGCCTACGGCTTTCTCAAGCAACTGACGCCCGAGCGCACCATCGACGAGATCTGGCACGCGCTGGCAGCCCGCCAGCCGGATGCCGTGCCGGGCCAGGACGAGGTGGTGCGGCTGCTTTCGCAGTTGCATCTGTCGAGCCTGCTGTACTTCCGCGAGGCGCCGCACAACGACGCCATCTTCGACCGTGCGCGCACCCAGGCCCGGCGCGAGCTGACCGGCAAGCTGATGGCTTTTCTGTTCGTGCGCATCCCGCTGCTCAGCCCCGACCGCTGGCTCGACCGCATCCGCCCGCTGATCCGCGCGATGACCGGCCCCGCCGCCGGCCTGGTCTGGCTGGTGGTGGTGCTGGCCGGCGCGGTGGCGGCCTTCGAGCACCGCGACGGCCTGTCGGCGGCCGGCGAAGGCCTGCTGTCGCTGTCGAACCTGCCCTGGCTGTACCTGAGCCTGACGCTGGTGAAGGTGCTGCACGAGCTGTCGCATGCCTTTGTCTGTAAACGTTATGGCGGCCAGGTGCCCACGCTGGGCCTGATGCTGCTGGTGATGGCGCCGCTGCCCTACGTCGATGCCTCGGCCAGCTGGGCCATCCGCAGCAAGTGGCAGCGCGCCTACGTGGGCGCGGCCGGCATGCTGGCCGAACTGTTCATGGCCGCGATCGGCGCGCTGGTGTGGTCGGCCACCGGCGAAGGCCTGCTGCACAGCCTGGCCTTCAACGTGATGGTGGTGGGCTCGGTCAGCAGCCTGCTGTTCAACGGCAACCCGCTGCTGCGCTTCGACGCCTATTACATCCTCAGCGATCTGGTGGAGATGCCCAACCTGTACCAGAAGGCGCAGGCCCAGTGGCTGCACTACGGCAACCGCTGGATCCTCGGCCGGCACGATCCACAGCAGTCGACCGAGCCCGCCACCGACCGTACCGAGCGCCTGTGGTTCACGATCTATGGCGCACTGGCCTTCGCCTACCGCTGGGTGATCACGCTGGGCATCCTGATCTTCGTCACCGACCAGTGGTTCGGCGTCGGCGTGGTGCTGCTGATCACCACCGCCGTGGCGATGCTGATCATGCCGCTGCGCAAGCTGTGGGCGCACCTGCGCGGGCCGGCACTGCGGCGCGGCAAGGCCCGGGCCTGGGCCGGGCTGGCGGCGGTGGCGGCGGGGCTGTACTTGCTGCTGGCCGTGGTGCCGGTGCCCTACGCGGTGCGGCTGCCCGGCGTGCTGGAAGCCCGGCGCAGCACCCAGCTGTTCACCCCCACCGCCGGCGTGCTGCGCGCGCTGCCGGTGCGCCATGGCCAGCTGGTGCGCGAAGGGGAACTGATCGCGACGCTGGAGAACGCCGACCTCGACAACCAGCAGCAGATCACCCGGCTGCAGCTGACCGAGGCCGAGGCGCTGCAGCGCCAGGCGCTGTCTAGCGCACCGGCCGAGGTGGCGCCGCTGCAAAGCCGCATCGAAGCCCTGCGCGCGCGCCAGGCCGAGCTGCAGCGCATGGCCGGGCAGTTGCAGGTGCGCGCGCCGCAGGCCGGCGAGTGGGTGGCGCCGGCGCTGCACGAGCGCTTTGGCGGCTGGATCGAGCGCGGCCAGCCGCTGGGCGAGGTGGTCGACCGCTCGCGCTTTCGCTTCAGCGCGGTGCTGCCGCAAAGCCTGGCCGCCGAGCTGTTCAGCCAGCCCGGGCTGGACGGCGAGCTGCGGCTGATCAGCGACCGCGGCCATGCGCTGGCCGTCGAGCGGCTGGCGCTGGTGCCGTTCCAGCGCCAGCGGCTGGTCAGCCCGGTGCTGGGCTTCAGCGGCGGTGGCGAGGTGGCGGTGCGCCCCGACGACGCCACTGGCACCACCACCACCGAGGCCTTCTTCGAGCTGCATGCCGAGCTGGCCGACCCGGCATTGGCCGGCAGCGTGGCTTACCACGGGCTGTCGGGCGTGCTGCGTGTGCCGGTGCCCGCCCGGCCGCTGGCCACCCGCGCCATCGATGCCGTGCAGCGCCTGCTGCAGCAACGTTATGGTCTGTAAGGGCCTGTAGGCAGTCGCGCATGCACCCGCCCACCGGCCCCGACGCCGCGCCAGTGCCACGCTGGTGGACCCCACGCGATGCCCGCAGCGCGCCGCAACGCATGCTGCACAGCGGCGGCTCGGCCGCCACCCACGGCACGGTCGGCGGTGCGTGGCTGCCGCGCTCGCGCGCCACGGCGCTGCGCCAGTGGCAGCAGCAACGGGCCGCGATGCTGCAGGCCGTGGTCCAGCAGATCGACGCTGCGCGCACCGGCCCGTGTGATCTGCCGGCCTGGCTGGCCAGCAGCCGCGCCCAGCGCCAGCGCGCCGCCGCGCGCGGTGATGCCCGGCTGGACGCCGACACCCGCCCCGCCGCACTGGCCTGTGCGGCCTGGGCGATGGAGCCGGTACTGGGCCACGCCGTGCCCGCCGCCCTGCTGGATGCCGCATTGGCGCTGGGCGATGGCGGCGCGGTCGAGCTGCACACCGCCCGCGAGCGCCACCTCACGCTGGCGCTGGCTGCTGCCGTGGCGGCCTTCAGCGGCCGGCCCTGTCATCTGCTGGCCAGCGGCGACGACATGGCCGCGGCCACCGCCGACCGGCTGGCGCCGCTGTGGGCCGCCTGCGGGCTGAAGGCCGCGGCGGTGGGCGCCAACACCACGCCGATCGACAGCCAACGCGCCTACCGCGCCGACATCGTGCATGCCAGCGCACGCCGCGTGGCCGCCGATCTGGCGCGTGACCGCCGGCTGCGCGCCGCCCAGGCCCAGCAGTTGGGCCCCGGCGCGCGGCCCAGCCTCACCCGCGGCCTGCACACCGCCCTGCTCGACGACCTGGACCGCGTGCTGATCGAGGATGCGCTCAGCCCGCTGGTGCTGTCGGTCGAAGAAGACCCCACCGCACTGGTGGCCGCCATCGTCGCCGCGCGCGACATCGCCGACGCCCTGCTGCCCGGCACCGACCTGCAGGCCCGGCCCGAAGGCGGCGCGCTGCTGACCGCGGCCGGGCAGCAGCGGCTGGCCGAGCTGGGCGCGGCCTTGCCGATGCTGTGGCGCACGCCAGACCGTCGAGCGCTGCTGGTGCAGCAGGCCTTGTTCGTGCGCGACCAGCTGCGCCCGGGCATCGACTACCACGCGGGCCCGGGCGGCCAGCCGATGTTCGACGACCGGGTGGCCGAGCGCCTGCCCGAACGCGAGTGGATGACCGGCCTGACGCAGGCGCTGCAAGTGCGGCTGGGGCTGCCGCCCACGCCGATGTCGCGCACCGTCGAGCGCAGCAGCCTGCAGCTGTTCTTTGCCGGCTACCACCAGCTGGGCGGCACCGCGCCCTGCCTGGACGGGCTGGCCGACGAACTGTGGCGCCGGCATGGCCTGCTGACCGCGCAACCACAGCCCGATCAAGCCGCGGCGATGCCGGCCCACCGCGGCCTGCCCACGGCCGAGGCCTTGCGCGCGGCCGTGCAGGCCGCGCTGCCATTGCCCGCCGATGCAGGCCCGGCGGACACCCTGCCCCCGGCCCCACCCTCGGCCGCCCCGCCTAGCGCCGCCACGATGCTGCTGCTGCGCCGCGCCACCGACGCACCGCGCTGGTCTGATCTGCAACAGGCCGGCGCGGTGGCGCTGGCGCTCGAGGCCA
>MESD01000213.1:0-1405 GCA_001770815.1 Burkholderiales bacterium RIFCSPHIGHO2_12_FULL_69_20 | reverse complement strand
CGGCTCGGGCGCCACGGTGCAGCAGGCGCTCAGCATCGTGTTGCCCGAGCCGCTGGACAGCACCCGCGCCGAAACCGCCTTCCTGCGGCGCGCCGCCGATGTGGCCGGCACGCCGGTGACCGTGCTGCGCCTGCTGCACCCCGACGCCCGTGTGCTGCATGACGGCCTGAGCCCGTGGTTCCCGGTGGCGGCGCTGGCCTTTCGGCTGGGCCAGGCCCTGCCAGCCTGGCTGCCACGGCTGCTGCGCCCTTGCCTGGCACTGGCGCGATGGCGGCTGGGCAGGCAACATGCACAACAACGGCTGGCCCTGCTGCTGCGCGACCATCAATTGCAACAGCAGCTGTCGTTCTCCGGCCTGGCCGGGTCGGCAACGGCGCGGGTAGCGCCGGGCAGCAGCACCGGCCGCCCTGCCGGCGCTGGCCCACCAACACCCGCGGCGACGACACCTGCAACGACCCCGCCCACGATCCACCCACCGCTCAGCACCACCGGCCCAGGATGACGACCATGCAAACCCACTCGCGCTTGAACCGCCTCCCGAACCGCGTCCAGATCGACAGCGCCCGCCGCGGTGCTGCCGCCTCGCCCGGGCCGGCATGCAGCGCCTGCGGCGCGGTGGCGCTGGCGGTCCTGGCGCTGGTCGGCTGCGGCGGCGGCGGTGGGGGCGGCACCACGCCCCCACCCGGCCCGCTGACCGTGACCGCCGCGTCGGTGCTGGCCGGCGATCCGGTCGGTGCGCAGTTCCGCGTTTCGTTGCCCACCGGGGCGGTGGGCCCGGCCAGCTTCGAGGTGCGCACCGCCGACACCGGCACCACCTTGGGCAACGCCACCGGTGGCAGCGCCTGCAGCGGCAACGTCGACTACCTCAGCGTCAGCCGCACCGTCGAGATCGCTGCCGGCAGCAACTTCACCACGGTGGCGGTCAGCGTCTGCAACAACACCACCTTCGAGCCGGCCGAGCACTTCGAGCTGGTCACCACTTACCAGGGCGGCACCGCACGCGCGGCCGGCACGGTGCTAAACAACGCCGTCGGTGGCCTCAACGACAGCGGCATCGACCAGTGCCTGAATGCCGCCGGTGCGCTGGTGGCCTGCAGCGCCACCGACCTGGCCGGCCAGGACGGCCAATTCGGCCGCGATGCCCAGGCGCTGACCAGCGGCGCCGCCGACGGCCGGATCGGTTTTGCGTATGCGTCGGTGGGCGGCAACTGCGTCGAAGACAAGGTCAGCGGCCTGACCTGGGACGGCAACGCGCCGGCCACCGGCACGCAGGTCGATGCCATCGCCCGGGTGGCGGTGGCCAACGCCGCGGTGCTGTGCGGCTTCAGCGACTGGCGCCTGCCCAACGCCGAAGAACTGCTCAGCCTGGTCGACGCCGGTGCCGCCGCCGCGCCGCGCATCGACG
>MESD01000212.1:19061-28302 GCA_001770815.1 Burkholderiales bacterium RIFCSPHIGHO2_12_FULL_69_20 | reverse complement strand
CCCGATGTCGGGCGGGGTCGACTACTTCACCCACTGCGACTCGCGCGGCACGCACGACCTGTGGCTGGGCGAGGCCGAGCACCAGCAGCCCGGCTACCTGACCGACCTGATCACCGACCGCGCCGTCGGCTGGCTGGGTGAGGTGGCGCAAGGCTCGATAGCCGAAGACCGGCCGTTCTTCCTCAGCCTGCACTACACCGCACCGCACTGGCCGTGGGAGACGCGCGACGACGAGGCGCTGGCACAAGAGGTCAAGGACAACCTGTTCCACCTGCACGGCGGCAACATCCACAGCTACCGCCGCATGATCCACCACATGGACGAAGGCATCGGCCGGGTGATGGCCGCGCTGCGCCAGGCGGGGGTCGAGCGCGACACGCTGGTGGTCTTCACCAGCGACAACGGCGGCGAGCGTTTTTCCGACAACTGGCCGCTGGTGGGCGGCAAGATGGACCTGACCGAAGGCGGTATCCGCGTGCCCTGGATCGCCCACTGGCCGGCGGCCATCGCGCACGGCGGTATCAGCGCCCAGCACTGCCTGACGATGGACTGGAGCGCGACGATGCTGGCCGCCGCCGGCGTGGACGGCGATGCGGCCTACCCGCTGGACGGCGTCTCGTTGCTGCCGGTGCTGCACGATCCGGCCACTGCCTTCGATCGGCCCATGGCCTGGCGCATGCTGCACCGCGGCCAGCGCGCCTACCGCCACGGCGACTGGAAGTACCTGCAGGTCGATGGCCACGAATACCTGTTCAACATCCCCGCCGACGAGCGTGAACGTGCCAACCACGCCAGGCGCGAGCCCGAGCGCCTGGCGGCGCTGCGCCAGGGCTGGCTGGACTGGAACGCGATGATGCCGCCCATCCCCGACGACGCGACGGTCAGCCTGGGCTACGGCGTGGTCGACATGCCGCAGCGGTGAACGGGGCGCGGCGTTCGGCGGCCAGCCCACCGTGGCCATCAGGCCGATTCGACCTGAGGGTGGGCTTGCTGCTGGTCGCGCTGCTGGCCGTGCTGCTGGGGCTGCCAGCTCACGCGGGCAGCTTGAGCCGCGCCGATGTGCAGGCGCTGTTTCCGCCGCCGCTGGTGGTGGGTGAGCGGCCCGCGGACCTGCCCGCCTGGCCGATCTTTCGCCGCGCCGGTGCCGCGTTGGAACTGCAGGCCCATGTCTTCGAAACCATCGACCTGGAGCCGGTGGCAGGTTACGGCGGCAAGCCGGTCAACCTGCTGGTGGTGATGGACCGCGACGGCCGCTTCAGCGAGGTGCGGCTGCTGGCGCACGACGAGCCGCTGTTCAAGTCGGCCAAAGGCACCGCCGTGCTGTCGCAGTTTGCGCAGCAGTACCAAGGGTTGACGGTCGACCACGACATCCAGGTGCTCGGGCCCCGTGCCGAGCGCCGGCAGACCGAGACCTCGGCAGCGTTGCACGGCGTGCTGACGGGCACCGTTTCGGCCACGGCCATCGACCGTGCGGTGCTCGAATCGGCCGCGCAGGTGGCGCACGCCCGCGCCAATGCCCAAGCGGCCCAGAGCGGCCAAACCGGCCACACCGGCCGTTTGGCCACCCCGCTGCCGCGTGACCCCAACGACCGCTACCGCAAGAGCGGCTGGAGCGAGCTGGCCAGCGCGCGGCTGGTGCAGCCCTGGCGCTTGAGCAACCGGCAAGTGCAGGCCTTGTTCAAGGACAGCCCCGCGGCCTGGCGCGATCCGGCGGGCATGAGCTGGCCGGACGGCCCGGCCGTGGATGTGTGGGTGGCGCTGGCCGGCCTGCCGCAGGCCGGGCGCAACCTGCTGGATGCCGCCGGCTGGCGGCAGGTGCGCGCCGCGCGCGAGCAGGGCCAGACGCTGCTGCTGGTGCTGGACGGCGGCCGCTACCCGGTGGCCGCTGCGGCCACGCACGACCAGGCCCGGGTCGCCATGCTGCACCTGCAACAGGGCGGTCGGACCTTTGCGCTGAAGCCCTTCGACTACCAAGGTGGCCTGGGGCTGTCGGGCAGCCGCTCGGGCGTGGCGCGCGACGCGGTGGCGCGCCTGTTCAGCGTCGACGCGGCCCCCGACGGCACGCGCCTGGACGTGGAGCAGCCCTTGCTGCTGAACCTGACGCTGCAGCGTGGCAGCGCCGATGCGGCGGCCAGCGTGCGCGCCGCCGCGAGCCAGCCTTTCGAGATCCCCAACGCCAGCACCTACCGGCCGCAGCGCGAGACACCGGCCTGGCTGGCCGCGTGGTCGCAGCGCGGGGGGGATCTGGCGGTGCTGGTCGCGGGCCTGGGGGTGTTGACGGTGGCCCTGGCGCGCCAGACCTGGCTGACCGCGAAGCCGGGGCGGCTGCTGGCCTTTCGCACCGCCTACCTGCTGTTCACGCTGGGCTTCATAGGCTGGTGGGCCCAGGGGCAGCTGACCATCCTGTCGCTGACCTCGGCCATCGAGGCGGGCGTGGCCGGGCGGGCGCTGGACTTCCTGCTGGCCGACCCGATGGCGGTGGTGCTGTGGGCCTTCACCGGCGTCACGCTGCTGGTGTGGGGGCGTGGCACTTTCTGCGGTTGGTTGTGCCCGTTCGGCGCGCTGCAGGAGCTGGTCAGCCGCCTGGCGGGCGCCGTCGGCCTGCGCCCGCGCCGGCTGCGCCGCGTGCTGGATCAACGGCTGAAGTGGCTGAAATACGGCGTGCTGGGTGTGCTGTGCGCCAGCGCCGCGGTGTCGGCCGGCTGGACCGAGACCGCCGTCGAGGTGGAGCCATTCAAGACGGCGATCAGCCAGACCTTCCAGCGCGAATGGCCCTACGTGGCCTGGGCGCTGCTGTGCGTGGCGGCCGGCGTATTGGTCTACCGCGGCTACTGCCGCTACCTGTGCCCGCTGGGTGCGGCGCTGGCGGTGCTGGGCCGCTTGCGCCGCTGGCGCTGGATCCCGCGCCGCGACGCCTGCGGCACGCCGTGCCAGACCTGCCGCCACCGCTGCGCCTACCAGGCGATCACCCCGGCGGGTGAGGTGCAGTACGAAGAGTGCTTCCAGTGCGGCGACTGCGTGTCGCTGTACCAGGATCCGCAGCAGTGCCTGCCGCTGGTGCGCCAGGCGCGCCGTGTGATACCGATCGCACCCGCGCCATGACGCCCACCCGACGCCAATGGTTGCACTGGGCGCTGGGGGCCACCGCCAGCGCGGCCGCCAGCGCCGCGGCCGGCCAGGCGCCGGCGGGCCTGGTGTGGCGCGAGCGCGCCCTGCTCGGCTTCGGCACCACGCTGTGGCTGCGTGCGGCGCATGCCGACGCCGCCCACGTCGACCACGCGCTGGACGAGGCCGTGGCGCTGCTGCGCCACCTCGAGCGCCAGATGAGCCTGTTCGATGCGGCCAGCGCGCTGTGCCGGCTCAATCGCGACGGTGTGCTCCATCACCCCGACCCGGCGCTGGTGGAGGTGCTGCAGCTGGCGCGCCGGGTGTCGGCACGCAGCCGGGGCGCCTTCGACGTGAGCGTGCAGCCGCTGTGGGCCGCGTGGCAGCGTGCGCATGCGCAAGGGCGCAAACCGACCGAGGTTGAACTGGCCGGCGCCCGCGCGCTGGTCGACTGGCGCGCGGTGGTGGTCTCGCCCCAGGCGCTGCGGCTGGGGCGGCCCGGCATGGCGCTGACCCTGAACGGCATCGCCCAGGGTTATGCGGCGGAGCGCGCCCGCGCCTTGTTGCGCGGGCATGGCATCACCGCGGCACTGCTGGACACCGGCGAGTGGGCGCCCATCGGCCAGGCCCCCGACAGCCAGCCCTGGCAACTGGGGCTGGCCAGCCCGCGCGACAGCGCGCGCCTGCTGGCCACGCTGCGCGCCGACGGCCGCGCCATGGCGGTGTCGTCGGACGCGCAGCTGCGTTTTGGTGCCGACCCCGGCGATGACCACGACCACCACATCCTCGATCCGCGCAGCGGTCGCTCGCCGCCGCACCTGTCGGCCGTGGTGGTGGCGGCCCGTTCTGCCGCGCTGGCCGATGCGCTGACCAAGGTGATGTTCATGGGCACACCCGCGCAGGCGCTGGCGCAGGCTGGCCGCTGGGGCGTGGATGTCATCGCCGTGGACAAGGCCGGGCGGCTGCACGCCAGCGGCGGCTGGGGCTGATGGCGCTGATGGCGCCCGCTGGCGACCACCGTCAAGCGTTCATCGTCCTGGTTTGATGGCGCCCCAGCCCCATTGCTCCATCAAACGCTGGTCACGTGCGCTTTCCGCCTCGATCGAGTCCTTGGGCAATAGCTTGAGGCAATCCTCCAGCTTCTGGGGGTCCGCCTTGTCGGGTGGCTCGGCCTGAACCGGTGCGCGTGCTGATTGGCCATCCCAGGCGAACGGATTGCCGAACGCCGGGGGGTCGGGCAGACAGTCGTCCTGGTAGAGCGGCGGGCCGTCCGAGGCAAACGGCGAGAACGAGAGGGTCTTCTCGAAGATCAAGGGCCTGCCCGTGGGCGTGGGCGGCCATCGCGGCATGCTGCCGATGGCCTGGCGGGCCAGTCGCTCGGCGGCAGCCGATGTCGACCACAGCGTGTCCAGCCTGGCCAGGCTGCCATCGGGCGCGATCTCCACCCGGAACCGGACCATGCCCTGGTCGGGCCCCTCGACCGCCGTGCCCATCATGCTGCGCACCTGCTGGCCCCAGGTGTGGCGGTAGCCCTTGCTGTTCTTCAGCTTGTAGGTGGACGCGAAGGCCCATTCTTCGGCCGTGGGCGCGGGCGGCGCCGCCATGGTTGCAGGCTGGCGCGGGGCAGCTGGGTCCACCGGCGGGCTGACTTCCGGCACCGGGACGGAAACAGGCGAGGGCGGCACAGCGGGCGCATCCGCCGCGACAGGGGGCGGCTCGGGCTGCGCCAGCCGCGCTTGCGGATCGGCTGGCCGAAGCACCATCACCGTGACCGTCGGTTCGCGTGGCGGCAGCTCAGGCCTGTCCGTCAGCGCCCCCAGGTGTGTGAGGGCCAGCATGAACACCAGTGCATGCAGGGCCAGTGAGATGGCCATGCCGAAGACGGGCCTGACGCCGACATGGGGCGCGGCAGCGGTGCGCAGGGCCAAGCTCACGCCGATCGCCTCGCACCGGAGGCGACAGCGCCCAGCGGCCGGTGGCTCGGGGCCCGACGGGCCTGGTTCATGCCTGCTCGACCCAGCCATCCACGGTGTCGGCGCCGTCCAGCCAGCGCACGACCTCGGCCGCCATCGGATGGTCCACCGCCGCGTAACGCGCATGCAGGCGTTCACGGTCGTCGCCCAGTTGATCGAAGCCGCAGTCTTGCAGGGCATGCAGGTCCTGCTCGAGCATGGCTGCCAGTTCGGCACCCGCCAGCGCACCCGCGGCCTCCCGGAAAGCCTGCATGTAGCAAAAGGCCGGGCCTTCACGATAGCTGGCCACCAGCGTTGCCGCCGGGATCAGGCTGAGGTGCGGCTGCAGCGCGGGGTTGATCGCATGCGCTGCCACCTGATCGGCGATGTCGGCATGCCGCCCGGTGAAGCCGCGCAGGTGCAGAAAGCGCGACATGCGCGGCCCGTCGTTGACCGGGTAGTTGTCCCACAGCACCGGCTTGCGGCGCAGCGATTCGGCCACGCGCGCGAGGTGGCCGACGCTGAACTCGCGGGCGCAGATCTCTTCGCCCGTCCAGTAGACGCCCACGCGCGGATCGAGCCGGCGCCCGAGCTCATCGAGGTAGCCCGCAGGGCGCTCGCCGAAGACGACATCCAGCATCCTGTCGTCGCTGTAGTAGGTCGGGCACATCAGGACCCGGCTGGCGCGGGTGGTGGCCAGCGCGGCGTGCACGATCTCGGCTTCGCGCGCGGCCAGGTCAGGCAGGTCGCCGCGTGTGTCGTCGAACAGGATCGCGAGGTCGTCGATGCCGATCTCGTCGAGCGCCCGCAGCTTGGCCGCAAAGTCCGCCTTCGCGGCACCGGTGTAGTCGCGGTACAGCTCGTAGGGGCTCAGCCCGATGCCGAAGCGCAGGCCGAGGCTGCGGCAATGCGCCGAGAGGTCGGCCAGCTGGGCGAAGGCGGCCGGCGGGTGTGGCTCGCGCCAGCGTCGACGCAGGAAGGCGTCCGCCTTCGGCGCGTGGTGAAACCATGCGTAGCCCAGGTCGCGCAGTTGCGTCAGCACGCGCTTGCGGTCTTCGTGGCACCACGGTCTGCCGAAATAGCCTTCGATGACACCCAGCTCTGGACCCATGTTTTCAGCCTTCACGGTGTGCGTACTGCTCTGTCAACGGCTGAGACCTTCTGGTGTGAGCTGCGCAGAGCAATTTGCCGCTTGTAGATCGGGATCGATCCTGATCGGGCCATTTCAGGCCTGGACGAGCTTGACGGGTTTGATCAGGCCCGTGAACTTCAGATAGACAAACGTGTAGACGGCGGCCGCCAACGCGCTGCTCAGGTAGGAAAACCCCAGCAGCAGCGGGGAAGCAAAGTAATTGCTGTGGCTGTAGACGGCCAGGACCTCCAGGCCCACCAGCACACAGACCAGGCCCCACTGGCTCGGATAGAAGTCCGGCTTGGTGAACTGGTGGACAAACCAGTCCCTGAAAGCGACCAGGCAGAACAGGATCCAGAACGCTGCAGTCGCAAAGAGGATGACGATGGCGACGAAGGCGATCGGTGCCAGGTTCACCCCCAGGACCTTGTCCGTGTACCCGGCGATCTTGTAGATCGAGATGGCAAACAGGCAATTGATGGGGACGACGACAAAGTGTGCCGGCTTCAAGGGCTCGGCCGGGTTGGCCCCTTGCAGAAGCTGTGAGACCAGAAGGTACAGGCCCTTCACGCCATAGATGAAGAGGCCCACGCTGATCGCACACAGGGTCAGGATGCTGGCCCAGCGGGCGATCTGTGCGTCGGTGGCGGCCATCGTGATGCCCGCCCCAGCCAGCGCCACCATGCCCCAGGCAAACACGTCCAGCAACCAGTTGAAGTTGAAAGCCACCGCCTGGCCGCCACGAAAGAACCAGGTCTTGGCCACCACCAGCGACACGGCACCCAGCGCCAGGAACAGCAAGGCGTAGGGGTAGATGCCGAAGGCCACCCAGGTGGGCACCTGCTCCGAGAACTCGGGCAGGAAGAAGGCCACCGGGCCGAGCACCACGTTCACCGTCATGCCCAGCGCCACCATGGGAGAGAAGATGCCGGTGTTGGCAGCCGGGTCCGACAGGAAGGCCCGCAACGCACCGGGCTTGCGCGCCCATCGCACAAACTCGATCGACATCTGCGCAATCAAGAAGAAGTGCAGCAGGGTGCTGACCAGCATCACGGGCACCAGAAACAGCGTGCCCGCGTTGTAGCCGCCAGCGAGGTCATGCATGGTGACCAGCTTGCCGGCGTGGGCAAACGTGAACTGCATCAGTACAAACGGCATCAGCGCCACGCCCCCCACGGCCAGGGCGGACTGAAATCTCAGCGGTGTGAACGGCATGCAGTTCGGCCCTTGAAGGTCACTGTCGAGTTGAGCGTGTGGCCAGGCCGGTGTTCAGAACACGAGCACCTTGTCCGCCTCCGCCGTCCAGGCCGCCAATTGGGCCAGGGTGCTGCGTCGTGCGCCTTCGACGGCTTCGGTTTCAAGCATGCCCCGCGCGTCCATGCAGGTTCCGCACAGCCCCACCTCGCCTTTGCGGATGACCTTGCCCAGCATGAGCTGGACGTTGTAGTAACCCTCGGGCACCTTCTGGCCGCTCTTGGCGCAGGCCACGGCATCGGCCATCAGGAACAGGCGCACCAGCTGGCCCTCCTGGCCTGCCAGCGCGGCCGCAAGGCGCAGGGCGTTGTAGGCGCGTTCGTTCCCATAAGGAGCGTCGTTGAGGATGAACAGGGTGGATGCCATGGTGGTTCCTTGGTTGTTCAGACATGAACTCAGGCGCCTTGGACCGGCAGCCCAGCCGCCTGCCATTCGCTGACGCCATCGAAGGTCTTGCGGGCGCGGTAGCCGCGGGCCTGCAGCAACTTCACCGCCTCGTCGGACATCAGGCAGAACGGGCCGCGGCAGTAGGCGACGATCTCGACGTCGCGCGGCAGTTCGGCCAAGCGCAGCGCCAACTCGGGCAGCGGCAGAGATCGGGCGTAAGGCAGGTGGGCCGTGTCGTACTCGTCCTGCGGGCGCACGTCGAGCACGATCACCTCGCCGCGCTTGGCCTGTGCAAGCAGGTCCTTGCGGCCGACGCTGGCCATCCGGTTGGGCTCAGCCATCATCTGCTGCAGCGCCACGCGCAGTTCCAGCAGGTGCTCTTCGGCCACCTGGCGCAGCGTCACGCCGAGATGCGCCACGTCCTGGCCGCTCAGCCGGTAGACCATGCGCTTGCCCTCGCGTCGGCTTTGAACGAGCCGGGCTTCCTTGAGCGCCTTCAAGTGCGCACTGGCGAGCTTGACGTCGATGCCGACCTCGGCAGCCACGGACTCGACCGCCTTCTCGCCCTGGGCCAGCATCTCCAGCATCTCCAGCCGCTTTGGGCTGGCCAGGGCCTTGCCCACGCGGGCGACCTGCTCGTACAGAAGGTCCTTGAGGGTTCGGTTGTTCATGATATATATTCTAACGGTCGTTGGTATGAAAGGTAAAGAGCCTGTCGTGACGCCCCAACGCCTGGACACCGGAGGCAACCATGGATTTCGAACAATTCGTCCTCACCCACGAACCGGCCATCCGGCTGGGCTTCTTCGTCGGCGTCTTCGCGATCGTGGCGCTGTGGGAGTTGGCCGCACCGCGCCGTGCGCTGACGGTGTCCAAGGCCTTGCGCTGGGGCAGCAACCTCGGCCTGGTGGCGATCAACACGCTCGTGCTGCGGCTGCTGTTTCCGCTGGCGGCCGTGGGCGTGGCCGCGTTCGGCGCGGCCAACGGCTGGGGCCTGCTCAACCACTTCGAGGTGCCGTTCTGGCTGGCCGTGCCGCTGGCGGTGATTGCGATGGACTTCGTCATCTGGCTTCAGCATGTGATGGTGCACGCCGTGCCGGCGCTGTGGCGGCTGCACCAGGTGCATCACGCCGACCTCGACTATGACCTGACCACCGGCGCACGCTTCCACCCGATCGAGATCGCGCTGTCGATGCTGATCAAGTTCGCCACCATCACCGTGCTCGGCCCGCCGGTGCTGGCGGTGGTGATCTTCGAGGTGCTGCTCAACGCCACGGCGATGTTCAACCACGGCAACATCCGCCTGCCGGCCGGCGTCGATCGCATGCTGAGGTGGTTCGTCGTCACGCCGGACATGCACCGCGTGCACCACTCGGTGGAAGACGACGAGACCAACTCCAACTTCGGCTTC
>MESD01000212.1:15564-19049 GCA_001770815.1 Burkholderiales bacterium RIFCSPHIGHO2_12_FULL_69_20 | reverse complement strand
TGGGACCGGCTGTTCGGCACCTACCGCGCCCAGCCGCGCGCCGGCCATGAGGCCATCGCCATCGGCATCCACGGCCACACCGACCCGCGCGAGGTGGCAAGGCTGGACGGCATGCTGATGATGCCGTTCAAGGGCCAGGTCGAGGGCTACGCCATCAACCGGCGCCACTGGTCGGACGGAACCTCGGGCGAAGGCGTCTCGTGATGAACAAGACGGCGATGCGCTGGGCGCTGGGCCGGGTGCATGCCATCGCGCTCACGCTCACGCTGGCGGGTGGCAACGGTCTGGTGCGCAAGCTGCGGGCAAAACCGATGCCGGAGGCGCTCGGCCTGTAGCTTGAACCTGATGCGGGTGAGGATGTGCTGCTGCCAGTTGTTCGGATGGTCGTCGAACGCGCTGCGCTCAGGGCGCCAACTGCCCCTGGCCGAATTCCGGGCGCGAGGGGGCGCCACCGCTGACAACCCGGACGGCCGGGGCGTCGCGTGGCGAGTGGGCGACGCGTTCCGGCTCGAAAGGGAGCCGCGGCCCGGTTTTGACAGCGCGCAGTTCAACCGCGTTATCGATGCGCTGCATTCGGACCTGATCGTCGCCCATGTGCGCAAGGCGCGCTTTCCCCCATCAACAGCCTGAACAACACGCACCCCTTCGTGCACGACTGCTGCGACCGGCATTGGACGTTCGCACACAACGGCCTGGTGCCCGACACCGTCGCGCTCGAAGCGGCAAACGAGGCACGGGTCTGCCGGCCCGACGGCCAGACGGATTCGGAGTCGGCCTTCTGCCACCTGATGAGCCACGTCACTGGCCACTACACGGCGCCCAACGCCGAGGCCGATTGGCTGGAAGTGCTGCGCTGGACGCCTTTCGAGGCCGGTGAGTTGCGCATCTACCGGGCGGGTGCGCAGGTCGCACGGATGTCGACCAACCCGCCGCAGTCTCGAACCGGCCACGGGCCAATCAAGGTGAACCATGGGTGATCCGATCTATCTCGACCACAACGCCACCACCCCGGTGGCGCCGGACGTGCTCGATGCGATGCTGCCGTGGCTGCGAGGTGAGTACGGCAATCTGTCGAGTACCCATCCCTGCGGTCGGCGCGCCGCGCAGGCCGTGGCCACGGCCCGGGGCCAGGTGGCTGAACTCATTGGCGCAAACGCGCAGGAGATCGTCTTCACCGGCTGCGCCACCGAGGCCAACAACCTGGCGTTGCTCGGCGTGGCCCGCGCACTCGGTGCAGCGAAGCGCCACCTGGTGATCAGCGCCATCGAACATCCCGCCGTGATGGCGCCGGCCATGCACCTTCGCCGCCAAGGGTGGGACGTCACGGTGTTGCCCGTGGACGCCTTCGGGCGCGTATCCGTCGATGACACCAGTGCCGGCGACATCGACCACGCTGCGGCAGCGTTGGTATCCGCCTGGGCAGGCCTGGCCAGCCCCTGACCGCGGCGGACTCTGGCCGCCGGCCGGCAGGCCGGTCACCAACCGACCGTCGGCCATGGCCGCAACCCAGGCGTCGACTCGTGGTCGTCAGCGTGAAGCCGACGGCCAACGATCGAGCGCGCCCTGCATAGCCGCCGCCCGCACACGACGGCCATCGACCCATGGGATTGGCGGCATCGGCCAACTCGGCGCGGCCGACCACGTCTTTGGCTTGGTCTCTGCCGAACGTCACCCCGCGCGCCTCAGGCTGGGTTGATGCCCGAAGGTCGGCGCTCAGGCACCGACTCTGGTCACCCGCAAACGCTTCTGTCGGCCCATGCAGACTGCCGCAGCCGCCATCCCACCCGCGCCTACCGCATGGCCCAGCCGCCACTGACCGGAAACACCTGGCCGACGAAGCAGGCGGCCGCGTCGCTGCAGAGGTAGGCGGCGAACAGCGCGTCTTCTTCGGCCGACACCAGCCGGCCCAGCGGCACCTCGCGCTTCAGGCGCTCCTGGAAGCGCGGGTTGGCCTGCACCGCCGGGCCGTAGTAGGTGGGGTTGTCGACGAAGTTCTGCGCGATGGCATTGAACTGGATGTTGTGCGGCGCCAGCTCCAGCCCCACCGACTGCACATAGGCCAGCTGCGCGCCGCGCGCCGCGCTGTACGTGGCCGTTCGGCGCTGCCCACGCAAGGCGCCGGCACTGCCCATCAGCAGGATGCGGCCGGCGCGCCGCGCCAGCATCTGCGGCAGCACCGCGGCCACCAGGCGCGGCATCGGATCGACCAGGTGGTTGAACACCTCGCGCCATTCGGTGTCGCTCACTTCATGCGCTGGGGTGGACGGCGCCGGCAGCGACAGGTGCAGCACCAGCGCGTCCACCGGGCCGGCGGCCGCGACCATGGCCGCCGGTGCCGCCGGGTCGTCGGCCAGCGCCCGGGTGTCGGCGATCACCGTGGCACCCAGGCGGGTGAACACCTCGGTGAGCGCCGGGCCCATGAAGTGATCGGCCTGCGTCAGCAGGATGCGTTGGCCATCCAGGCGGGTGCTGAGGGTCATGGTGTCGTTCGTCCAGTGTGGTCATCGGGTCTCAAGCTGCCGCGGCCTGCCGCACGGCATGCGCCCACTCGTCCATCAGCGCCTGGGCGCGCTCGCGCGGCAGCGTGGGATGGAAGCGCCGCTCCACCTGCCACATCGCCGACAGTTCTTCCAGGTTCTTGTACACCCCGGTGGCCAAACCCGCCAGGTACGCGGCACCCAGCGCGGTGGTCTCGGTCACCTTCGGCCGCACCACCGGGATGCCCAGCAGATCGGCCTGGAACTGCATCAGCAGGTCGTTGACGCAGGCGCCGCCGTCCACCCGCAGCTCGGTGACGCCACCGGCAGGCATCGACGTGGCGGGCCGAGCGCCCGGCCGCTCCGAAGCCGGCCCGCGTCCCCCCGGGGGACCGTCCGGCGTACCCGCTGGACGAGGGGTAGACAGGTCCAGGCTCATGGCCTGCAGCAGCGCGGCGCTCTGGAAGGCGATGCTCTCGAGTGCCGCACGCGCGATGTGGGCCACGGTGCTGCCACGCGTCAGCCCGGTGATGGTGCCGCGCGCATGGGCGTCCCAGTAGGGCGCGCCCAGGCCGGTGAAGGCGGGCACGAACATCACGCCGCCGGCATCGGGCACGCTCTCGGCCAGCGCCTGCACCTCACTGCTGGACTCGATGGCGCGCAGGCCGTCGCGCAGCCACTGCACCACCGCGCCGCCGATGAACACGCTGCCCTCCAGCGCAAACTCGGGCCGGCCGGCCACCGGCTGGGCGGCGCTGGTGGTGATCAGGCCGTTCTGGCTGATGCGGAATTGGTCACCGGTGTGCATCAGCATGAAGCAGCCGGTGCCGTAGGTGTTCTTGGCCAGCCCGGCGGTGAAGCAGGCCTGGCCGAACAGCGCACTCTGCTGGTCGCCGGCGATGCCGGCCACGGGGATGGCCGCGCCCAGCAGCGCCGGGTCGGTCTCACCGAAGACATGGCTGCTGGGAAACACCGCCGGCAGCAGGCTGTCGGGCACGTGCAGCAGCT
>MESD01000212.1:7995-15472 GCA_001770815.1 Burkholderiales bacterium RIFCSPHIGHO2_12_FULL_69_20 | reverse complement strand
GTCAGCTTCCACAGCAGCCAGCTGTCGATGGTGCCGAAGGCCAGGTCGCCATGCGCCGCGGCGATGTGCGCGCCGCTGACGTGGTCGAGGATCCAGCGGATCTTGGTGGCCGAGAAGTAGGCATCGACCACAAGCCCGGTGCTGCGGCGGATCTGCTCGGCATGGCCCTGCTCACGCAGCTGCGCGCACAGCGGCTCGCCGCGCCGGTCCTGCCAGACGATGGCGTTGTGGATGGGCACGCCGGTGCGGCGGTTCCAGACCACGGTGGTCTCGCGTTGGTTGGTGATGCCGATGGCCTTGATGTCGCGCGCGCTCAGCCCGGCCTTGGCGATGGCCTCCTGCGCGGTGGCCAGCTGGGTCTGCCAGATCTCCTCGGGGTCGTGCTCCACCCAGCCGGGCTGCGGAAAGTGCTGGCGAAACTCGCGCTGCGCCATCGCCACGATGCGGCCGGCCTCGTCGAACACGATGCTGCGCGAGCTGGAGGTGCCCTGGTCGAGGGCGAGGATGAAGCTCATGGCGGGTCTCCTGGATCGTCGTCGGTGGCCGTGGTGCCTGCCGGGTTCGCGGCGTTGGCGATGATGCAGCCCACCCCGGCTTCGGCCAGCAGCGACTCGAAGGGCGGCGGCGGCGCGCTGTCGGTGAACAGCAGATCGACCTGGTCGAGCCGGCCCACCTCCACCATCGCCGGGCGGTTGAACTTGCTATGGTCGGCGGCCAGCCACACCTGGCGGCTGGCGCGGATGATGGCCTGGGCCACCTTCACCTCGCGGTAGTCGAAGTCGCGCAGCGTGCCGTCGGCCTCGATGCCCGAGATGCCGATCAGACCGATGTCGACGCGGAACTGGCCGATGAACTCGACCGTGGCCTCGCCGATGATGCCGCGGTCGCGGTGGCGCACCACACCGCCGGCCACGATCACCTCGCAGTCGGGGTTGTCGCTGAGGATGGCGGCGACGTTGAGGTTGTTGGTGATCACGCGCAGGCCGCGGTGGCGCAGCAACTCGTGCGCGATGGCCTCGGTGGTGGTGCCGATGTTGAGGAACAGGCTGCAGCCCTCGGGCACCTGCGCGGCCACCGCGCGGGCAATGGCGCGCTTGGCATCCTCGTTCAGCTGCTGGCGCTGGCGGTAGGCGATGTTCTCGGTGGTGCTGGCCGGCAGCCGCACGCCGCCGTGAAAGCGCGCCAGCAGACCGGCGTCGGACAAGAGCTTCACGTCGCGCCGCACCGTCTGCAGCGTGACGCCGAAACGCTCGGCCAGCGACTCGATCGTCGCGGTGCCGAGTTCGATCACGGTGGCCAGCACGGCGGCCTGGCGCGGGTTGGGGGTCAAGTTGCTCACACGCGGGCCGGCAAAGGCAGAGGGCGCCCCATCGGCGCGAACCGATTTTGCGCTGCGGTTCAGCGCCCGGCGATGCCGCGGATGAAGGCCAGGATTTCGCTGCAGATCAGCGGCAGGTCGTTGTCCAGCGTGGCGACGTGGAAAGAGTTGTCGAGCCAGCGCAGGTCGATGCGGCTGCTGCCCAGGCGTCGCACGATGCGCGGGCCGTTGCTGGGGTCGACCACGTGGTCGTCGCGCGACTGGATCACCAGCACCGGGCAGGTCACCTTGGGCAGCAGGTCATGGGTGACGGAGAACAGCGCATAGGCCTGGCGGAAGGCCGGCACCGGCACCTCCTTGTAGGCCAGTTCGGTGACGCCGGGCTTCTTGATGTCCGAGCCGATGCCGGGCAGGGTGGCGGGCATGCCGGCGTCCAGCGCCGCGCCGGCCATGTCGGCCGAGTTCAGCTGCACCGCGCCGTTGATCGGCACGGCGCCCTTGATCACGTCGGCATGTTTGGCCGCGGTGTACAGCGTCAGCGTGCCGCCCATCGACAGGCCGACCATGAAGATCTGCGAGCAGGTCTGGCGCAGCGTGGCCAGGGCCTCGTCGACGGAGGCGATCCAGTCGGCCGCGGTGGTGCGCGCCATGGCCGCGGGCGAGATGCCGTGGCCTGCCAGGCGCGGGCCGATCACGGTGTAGCCGGCGGCGGCCAGGGCCTCGCCCAGTGGGCGCATGCTTTGCGTGGTGCCGGTGAAGCCGTGGCACACCAGCACGCCGATGTCGTTGCCGGGGAAGAAGAAGGGCTCGGCGCCCTGCAGGATGGTCTCGTCGGTCATGGGGTTCTCCTCGGGTCAAAAGTGGACAGGGCGCGGACGGCGCGGTTCAGCGCCGGTTGAGGCTGTAGGCCAGGGCTGCCGCCGCGATGATGGCGCCCTGCAGCATCAGCCGGCCGGGTTCGCCCAGGCCCAGGCTGGTCAGAAAATTGAACAGGAAGGTCAGCATGAAGGCCGCCACGGCCGGGCCAGCCATGCCGCCGCGGCCGTTGCCGAAGTTCACGCCGCCCAGGATGGCCGCGGCCAGCGAGTTGAGCGCCAGGTCCTGCCCCAGGGTGATGCTGCCCTTGCCGACAAAGCCGACCAGGATGAAGCCGCATAGCACCGAGATCAGGGCCGAGGCCACATGGCCGATGAACACCACGCGCAGGTGCGGCAGACCCGACAGCGCCGCGGCCTGCGGGTTGCTGCCCACCGCGGCCAGGCTGCGGCCATACACCGTGCGCTTGAGCAGCAGCGCCGCCGGCAACAGGGCGCCCAGCCACACCAGCACCGGCAGCGGCATGCCCCACACCCGCAGGCGCGCCAGCTCACGCAGGAACTCGGGGGCATCGCCCGGGGCGCGGAACTGCGACAGCGCGACCACGATGCCGGTGAGGATCATCGACACCGCCAAGGTGACGATCATCGACGAGGCCCGGGCCTGCACGATCAGCACCCCGTTGACCACGCCCACCACCAGGCCCAGGACCACACACAGGCCCATGGCCACCGCGTCGGAGACCTGGAAGTAGCCGCTGGTCAGCAGGTAGGACACGGCCACGATCACGCCGCCCGAGGAGAGGTCGATCGAGCGGGCCCGCATCACCAGCGATTGGCCGATCACCGCCAGCCCCAGCGGAGCGGCCTGGCGGGCGATCAGCGGCAGCAGCATCGCCGACAGCAGCTGCGGGCGCAGCAGGGCGGCCAAGGCCAGCAGTACCAGCATGCCGGCATAGGCCGGCGGCAGCGCCAGCGCGCCGCGCAGCAGGCGTCGCCAGGGCGGGGCGGCGAGCATGCCGTTGCCGGTCAGTTCAGCGCTCACAAGCCCACCACCTTTCGCCGTTGTGAGCACACCGCCGCCAGCAGCAGGGCCCCGGTGAGGGCGCCGCGCAAAAACGGCGAGATGCCGAACAGGTTGATGCCATTGGTGATCAGTCCCAGGCTCAACGCGCCGGTGAGCACGCCCAGGATGCTGCCCACACCCCCGGTGAGCTGCACCCCGCCCAGCGCCACCGCGGTCACCGATTCCAGGCCGAAACTGGCGCCCATGGTGGGGTCACCCGAGGCCACGCGCGCGGCCAGGTAGACGCCTGCCACCACCGCCAGCAGGCTGCAGCCCACGTAGGCCGCCACCGTCACCCCCACCACCCGCACACCGTTGAGCTGGGCGCTGCGGGCTTGTGCGCCGACGGCAAACAGGTGCAGGCCCAGGCGGCTGCGGTGCAGCAGGCCATACACCAAGGCCGCGCACAGCGCACACCACAGCAGGGGCTGGGGCACACCCCACAGGCTGCCATCGGCCAGGCTGCGCAGTGCCGGCGCCACTTCGCCGCCGGGAATCGGCAGCACCAGGTAGGCCAGGCCCTGCAGGAAGGTGGCGGTGGCCAGGGTCATGATCAGCGGATGGATGCCCGCCACCGCCACCCCCAGGCCGTTGGCGATGCCCACCGCCAGCCCGAGCAGCAGGGCCAGAACCATGCCCCACAGCGGATCGGGCTGGGTGGCGACCAGGCAACCGGCCAGGCTCATCACACTGCCCACCGACAAATCGATGCCGGCCACCAGGGCCACCAGCAGCTGGCCCAGGCTGACGATCAGCAAGGCGGTGATCTGGCCGACCACATTGGCCAGGTTCTGCGGCGCCAGGAAATTCGGTGCGGCCAGGGCCAGCACACCAAACAGCAGCAACGGCAAGGCCAGCGTGGTGCGGCTGACACCGGAGCGCAGCGCGGTCATGCCGCCACCTCGGCCATCACGCCGGGCACCTCGGCGGCAGCCGCCGGTGCATCCACCAGGGCCAGGGCCAGCAGGCCCTCTTCGGTGGCGCTGGCGGCCGGCACATCCCCCACCACCCGCCCGCCACGCACCACCAGGATGCGGTCACACAGGCCGATCAGCTCGGGCAGGTCAGACGACAGCGCAAGCACCGCACCGCCCTGGGCCACAAAGGCCCGCAGCAGGCTGTAGATCTCGGCCTTGGCACCCACGTCCACCCCGCGGGTGGGTTGTTCGACCAGCAGGGTGTCGACACCGGCCGCCAGCCAGCGACCGATCATCACCTTCTGCTGGTTGCCACCGGACAACTCGCCCACCTCCTGCGCCAGGCTGCTGGCGCGCAGCTGCAGCTGTTCGGCCATGCCAGACACCACCGCGCGCTGGCGCGGCGCCTGCCGCACCAGGCCCAGGCCCCGCAGCACGCCCAGCCAGAGGTTGTCGGCGATCGGCAGGTCCAGGTACAGGCCTTCCTGCTTGCGGTCTTCGGGCACCAGGCCAATGCCCTGGCGCACCGCCTGGGCCACACCCAGGCGCGGGTCGTAGGCCTGCGGCTGGCCGTCGCGCCCATGGCGCTGGATGTCACAGGCGGCGGGCCTCAGCGCGCCGGCCAAGGCCCGCACGATCTCGCGCTGGCCCTGCCCTTCCAGCCCGCCCATGCCGACGATCTCGCCACGGCGCAGCTGCAGCCGTGCGCTGGCCGCACCCGCCAGCGGCGTGAGGTTGCGCACGTCCAGCGCCGGGGCGCCGGGTGGCGTGCCGGCACGGGGTGGAAACAAGGCCTGCAACGGCCGGCCCACCATCAGCGCGATCAGCCGGTCATGCGTGAGTGCTGCGATGGGCTCGGTGGCCACCCAGCGGCCGTCTTTCAGCACGGTGACGGTGTCGCACAGACGGAAGATCTCGTCGAGCCGGTGGCTGATGTAGAACACCAGCTTGCCCTGCGCTTTCAGTGTGTGCAGCAACTGCTCCAGCTTGTCGACCTCGGCACGGTTCAGCGGCGCGGTGGGTTCGTCGAAGATGAACACCTGGGCATCGGTGCTGACGCCCTTGGCAATCTCCACCAGCTGCTGTTCGCCCACGGTGAGGCTGCCACCGGGGCGCTGCGGGTCGAGACCGATGCCGATGCGCGCCAGCACCGCCTGGGCCTCGGCCCGCATCGCGGCCCGGTCGAGCAGGCCGGCGCGGCTGGGCTCGCGCCCCAGCAGCAGGTTTTCGGCCACTGTCAGGTTGGGCAGCACGGTCAGCTCCTGGAACACGGTGGAGATGCCGGCCGCGCGCGCCGCCGCCGGGCTGCGCAGGCGCAGCACCTGCCCTGCCACCCGGATCTGGCCGGCATCGGGCTGGTGCACGCCGGCCAGCAGCTTCATCAGCGTGGACTTGCCGGCGCCGTTTTCGCCGGTGATGGCGTGGATGGAGCCGGCGCAGCCGCGCAGGCTCACGTCCTGCAGTGCGGCGGTGGAGCCAAAGCGCTTGCTGACGCTCTCCAGAACGACCAGGTCGGGCCGGTTGTCCTGGGTCGTGACGTGGCCGACAGTGTCGGGCATGGTGCGGGCCGATGGCTGCATCAGCGCTTGAACATGTCCTTCAGCGTGGCCTCGGGCAAGGTGCTGGGCAGCCAGTAGGCATCGCTCAGGTCAGGCCGGAAGAACTTGCCCAGATCAGCCTGGGTGATGGCCGGCGGCGACGAGAAGTAGGAGCGGTACATCGGCTTGCCCGCCAGCAGCGCGGCCGAGGCCCGCACCACGGCCGCGCCCAGGCCGGGCGTGAACTGCGGCGCCACGCTCTTGACGCCGGTGGCCTTCCAGATGCGCAGGAAGCCGTTGTTGCCTTCACCGGTCATCGGCACCAGCGGCCGGCCACTTTCCTTGAACACGTCGATGCAGGCGCGGGTCATTTCGGCGCCGGAGAACCAGATGCCATCGGGGCTGTTGCCCGATAGCACCAGGTTCTCGCACAGTTGCTTGCTCTTGGCGTAGTTCCAATCGCCGAATACCTCTTGCGTGATCTTCAGGCTCGAACCCTCGATCGCCTTCTTGAAGCCGTTGTAGCGCAGTTGCTCCTCTTCGACGCCGGCCACGCCGCGAAAGGCCCAGAGGTTGCCCTTGCCATTGAGCTCCTTGCGCAGGTACTCACCGCCCTGGCGGCCGAAGACCTCGCCGCCGCCCATGATCTCGACCGCCGACTCCACCGACTTGCCGAAGGCGCCGAACACGACCACCGGGATGCCGGTCTTGGCGGCCTTGGCCGCCAGCGGCGCGCCGATGGCCGACGAGATCGGTCCGATGATGATCGCGTCGACCTTCTTGGTCAGCAGGTCTTCGACGTCGGCCACCTGCTTGGCGGCCTGCCAGTTGGCCTCCACGAAGATGAATTCGCCGATGTTCTTGTCTTGCGCCGCGGCGTGTTTCATCTCCTGGATCATCTGCACGATCCAGGTATTGCCGACGCCGCCGAACGACACCCCGATGCGCCAGGGACCGGCCTTCTTGAACTGGTCAGGCTTGGTCTGCTCCTTGGTCGTGGGTGTCAGCAAACCACTTGGCAGCAGCTCCACGTCGGCGGCGAGGGCGGGCGCGGCCAGCGAGGCGGCGGCCAGCAAGGCGGCGAGGCGCAGGCGGACAGGTTTCATCAATGAGCGCATGAGGGGTTCCTTGGTGCGGTTGCAAGGGGGAGGGGGCAGCCCCGTGACGGAGCGCAGGGTGGCGGCCGGCCAGACCGGCCCCGGAGTGCCCGGCTTGGCCGGGTGTGCTTGAGGCCACAGGGGCGCTGCAGTCTTGTGAACCGCTGCCGCCCGACGTCGCGCCGCTTGCGGCTCCCAGGTCGCCAAGGGGGTGGGCGACACCTCAAACAGCATTGATTGTTGATTGAATCGGTTCGTTTTATTTCGTCGTTTTCCCTTATGACTTTCCTTTGTGCTCGAATTTGGTCTGACCTACCATCGGGATAGGTCGGAGCTACGCTGGGAATCCAGTTCGTGCGGCGATCCTGATTCGGTTAGAAACGAAAGAAAAAGAACATCAAACAACACAACTTGCTGCAACGCAGTCAAGTCCAACCCCCATGCCTATCTCCCCAGGTCTTTCTGTCGAGGCCGGCTCCGCCGCTCTTGCGTCATGCCGGCGACTGCGGACGTGCGTAGCCTTGCCATGGGCCCGCCGGGGCGTCCTGAGCGCGAGCCCCTCGGCGCGCAGCATGAAGGTGCGCCAGTGAGCGCGGCGTCTTTCGGCGGCGTGGCGCCAGGCCCCGCAGCCCCCGACTTTGGCGCGCGGCACGACGTGCTGGTGGTCGGCGGCGGCATCAACGGGGCCGGCATCGCCCGCGACCTGGCCGGCCGCGGCCTGAAGGT
>MESD01000212.1:0-7897 GCA_001770815.1 Burkholderiales bacterium RIFCSPHIGHO2_12_FULL_69_20 | reverse complement strand
CCTGAAGGTGCTGCTGTGCGAGCAGGACGACCTGGCCCGCCACACCTCGTCGTCGTCGACCAAGCTGATCCACGGCGGCCTGCGCTACCTGGAGTACTACGAATTCAGCCTGGTGCGCAAGGCGCTGGCCGAGCGCGAGTTGCTGCTCAAGAGCGCGCCCCACATCATGTGGCCGCTGCGTTTCGTGATGCCGCACGATGCGTCGATGCGGCCGGTGTGGATGGTGCGCATGGGCCTGTTCCTGTACGACCACCTGGCCAAGCGCGAATGGCTGCCGGCCAGCGGCACCGTCAACCTGCGCAGCCACGCCACCGGCGCGCCGCTGAAGCCGCAATACACGCGCGGCTTCGTCTACAGCGATGGCTGGGTAGACGACGCCCGGCTGGTGCTGCTGAACGCGCTGGACGCCGCCGAGCGTGGCGCCACCATCCTGACCCGCACCCGCTGCGAGCGCGCCGAGCGCACGCCGCAAGGCTGGCGCGCCACCTTGCAGCCGGCCGGCGGCGCCGCCATCGAGGTGCAGGCGCGTGCGCTGGTCAACGCCGCGGGGCCCTGGACCGGCGAGTTCCTGCGCGACCGTGCGCAGGTGGCCAGCAGCCGGTCGCTGCGGCTGGTCAAGGGCAGCCACATCGTGGTGAAGAAGCTGTTCGCGCACGACCATGCCTACATCTTCCAGAACCCCGACAAGCGCATCATCTTCGCCATCCCCTACGAAGGCGACTTCACGCTGATCGGCACCACCGATGTCGAGATCGACGGCGCGCCCGATTCAGCCCGCATCGACGCCGGTGAAATCGCCTACCTCTGCGAGCAGGCCAGCCGCTACTTCACCCAGCCGGTGCGGCCGGCCGACGTGGTGTGGTCGTACTCGGGCGTGCGCCCCTTGCTGGACGACGAATCGGGCGACGCCTCGGCCGTCACCCGCGATTACCTGCTGGAGTTCGACCCGAGCGTCAGCTCGCCCTTGCTCAGCGTGTGGGGTGGCAAGATCACCACCTTCCGCAAGCTGGCCGAAGAGGCCGCCGACGAACTGGTGCAACGCCTGGGCGACAACCGCCCGGCCTGGACCGCCCAGGCGCTGTTGCCCGGCGGTGACCTGTCGGCCTGGATCGGCCCGCCGCA
The DNA here is from genome assembly GCA_001770815.1 of Burkholderiales bacterium RIFCSPHIGHO2_12_FULL_69_20. Lineage (GTDB taxonomy): Bacteria > Pseudomonadota > Gammaproteobacteria > Burkholderiales > Burkholderiaceae_C > Pseudaquabacterium. The sequence continues at coordinate 6,775 of MESD01000212.1, read as the reverse complement.
AAGGCCTGATGTCGACATCGCGCGCTTCATCACCTTGCTGGGCACGAAGTACCCGCAATTGCCCGCGGCCACCCGCGAGCGCTGGGCCCGTTGTTACGGCGGCCATGTCGACCGGCTGCTGGGCCATGCTGAAGCGGCCGTTGGTGTGGGTGCCGACCTGTCCAGCGGCCTGGGTGCCGAAGTGGCGCCGGGCCTGTACGAAACCGAGCTGCGGCACCTGCATCAAAACGAATGGGCCCGCAGCGCCGACGATGTGTTGTGGCGCCGCACCAAGCTGGGCCTGCATTACAGCGCGGCGCAGCGCGCGCAGGTGGCTCGCTGGTGGGCCGCTCACCATCCCGCAGCGCACGAGAAGAACGACATGGAGACACCATGCAATTGACGCTAGCCGACATCGAGCACCGGGTGGGCCCGGCCACCCACCTGTACCCGATGGACCTGGCCCTGCAACCCAACACCGTCAGCGTGCTGCTGGGCGCCACCCAGGCCGGCAAGACCACGCTGATGCGGCTGATGGCCGGGCTGGACGTGCCCACCGCCGGCCGCGTGTCGGTCGACGGGCACGATGTCACCCGCATGCCGGTGCGCCAGCGCAACGTGGCCATGGTCTACCAGCAGTTCATCAACTACCCGTCGATGACGGTGTTCGACAACATCGCTTCACCGCTCAAGCTGCGCGGCGCGCTGGACAAGGCCGCGATCGCGCAGCGGGTGCAGGCGCTGGCCGACAAGCTGCACATCGACCCGTTCCTCAAGCGCCTGCCGGCCGAGCTGTCGGGCGGCCAGCAGCAGCGTGTGGCGCTGGCCCGCGCGCTGGCCAAGGACGCACCGCTGATGCTGCTGGACGAGCCGCTGGTCAATCTCGACTACAAGCTGCGCGAAGAGCTGCGAGACGAACTGTCGGCGCTGTTCGCAGCCGGCTCGTCCACCGTCGTCTACGCCACCACCGAGCCGACCGAGGCGCTGTTGCTGGGCGGCTGGACGGCGGTGATGGACGGCGGCGAGCTGCTGCAGTACGGCCCCACCGCCGAGGTGTTCCATCGCCCGGCCTCGATCCGCGTGGCGCGAGCCTTCAGCGATCCGCCGATGAACCTGCTGGAACGCGGTGCGCTGCGCTTGGGGTTGCTGCTGCCCAACGCGCCGCCCGAGGCCACCATCGGCCTGCGTGCCAGCGCCTTGCGGGTGCAGCAACGGCCGGGCGATCTGTCGCTGCCCGGCACGGTGGAGCTGGCCGAGATTTCCGGGTCCGACACCTTCGTGCACGTGGCCACCAGCGCCGGTGAACTGGTGGCGCAACTGAGCGGCGTGCACTTCTTCGACCTGGGTGCCCGCGTCACGCTGTACCTCGACCCCGCGCAGGTCTACGTGTTCGGTGCCGATGGCGGGCTGCTGCAGGCTCCTGCAAGAAAGAGCGATTGACATGGCCCGCATCGACCTCGACCTGGCACACAGCTACAAGCCCGACCCGCAGCAGGATGCCGACTACGCGCTGCTGCCGCTGAAGATGACGTTCGACGACGGTGGCGCCTACGCGTTGCTGGGCCCGTCGGGCTGCGGCAAGACGACCATGCTCAACATCATCTCGGGCCTGGTGCAGCCGTCGCACGGCAGCCTGCGTTTCGACGGCGACGACGTGACGCGCAAGACCCCGCAGGCCCGCAACATCGCCCAGGTGTTCCAGTTCCCGGTGATCTACGACACCATGACGGTGGCCGAGAACCTGGCCTTCCCGCTGAAAAACCGCGGCGTGGCGCCTGATCGCATCAAAGCCCGCGTCGGCAAGATCGCCGAGATGCTGGAGATGAGCGGCCAGCTCAACACCCGCGCCGCCGGCCTGGCGGCCGACGCCAAGCAGAAGATCAGCCTGGGCCGCGGCCTGGTGCGCGAGGACGTGTCGGCCGTGCTGTTCGACGAGCCGCTGACCGTGATCGACCCGCACCTCAAGTGGCAGCTGCGCCGCAAGTTGAAGCAGATCCACCACGAGCTGAAGCTGACGCTGATCTACGTCACCCACGACCAGGTGGAGGCGCTGACCTTCGCCGACCAGGTGGTGGTGATGACGCGTGGCAAGGCGGTGCAGGTGGGCTCGGCCGACGCGCTGTTCGACCGGCCGGCGCACCGCTTCGTCGGCCACTTCATCGGCTCGCCGGGCATGAACTTCCTGCCGGCGTCGCTGGTGCCCGGTGCACCGGCTGGTTCCCAGAGCCTGGGCGTGCGGCCCGAATACGTGACGCTGGCGCAGGCCGGTGATGCCGGCGCGCTGCCGGCCACCGTGGTGCAGGCGCAGGACATCGGCACCTACTGGCTGGTGACCGCGCAGGTGGGCGAGCACACCGTGCGGCTGCGACTGGCACCCGAGGCGCGTGCGCCGCAGGCCGGTGCCGCCGTGCACCTGGGGCTGGTGGGCCCGCGCACCTGCTTTTATGCGGCCGACGAAACCTTGATCGCCGATGGGAGTCCCGCATGAAGCCGGTCAATCAAAAGGCCTGGTGGCTGGTGCTGCCGGTGTTTCTGTGTGTCGCCTTCTCGGCCGTGCTGCCGCTGATGACGGTGGTCAACTACTCGGTGCAGGACATCATCTCGCCCGAGCGGCGGGTCTTCGTCGGCACCGAGTGGTTCGCCGCGGTGATGCGCGACCCCGAGCTGCACGAGGCCCTGCTGCGGCAGATCGTCTATTCACTCTCGGTGCTGGCGGTCGAGATCCCGCTGGGCATCGCGCTGGCGCTGAGCATGCCGGCCACCGGCTGGAAGAGCAGCTTGGTATTGGTGCTGGTGGCGCTGAGCCTGCTGATCCCCTGGAACGTGGTCGGCACCATCTGGCAGATCTACGGCCGTGCCGACATCGGGCTGCTGGGCGCCACGCTGCAGAAACTGGGCATCGATTACAGCTACACCGGCAACGCCACCCATGCCTGGCTGACCGTGCTGGTGATGGACGTGTGGCACTGGACACCGCTGGTCGCGCTGCTGGCCTTCGCCGGCCTGCGCAGCATCCCCGACGCCTACTACCAGGCCGCGCGCATCGACGGCGCCAGCAAGTTCGCGGTGTTCCGCTACATCCAGCTGCCCAAGATGCGCGGCGTGCTGATGATCGCGGTGCTGCTGCGCTTCATGGACAGCTTCATGATCTACACCGAGCCGTTCGTACTGACGGGCGGCGGGCCGGGCAACGCCACCACCTTCCTCAGCCAGTTCCTCACCCAGAAGGCGGTGGGCCAGTTCGACCTGGGGCCGGCCGCGGCCTTCTCGCTGATCTACTTCTTGATCATCCTGCTGATGTGCTTCATCCTCTACAACTGGATGCAGCGTGTGGGCACGGCCGACGCGGAGGGCCAAGGCCATGCATGAAGATCGTTTCCACAAGCGCACGATCTTCTTGGTCGCGTACCTCTTGTTCGCCATCCTGCCGATCTACTGGATGGTCAACATGAGCTTCAAGACCAACGACGAGATCCTGGCCAGCTTCTCGCTGCTGCCGCAGCAGTTCACCTGGGCCAACTACGCCAAGATCTTCACCGACGAATCCTGGTACTCGGGCTACATCAACAGCCTGGTCTACGTGGCCATCAACATGGTGGTCACGCTGGTGGTGGCGCTGCCGGCGGCCTATGCCTTCAGCCGCTACAGCTTTCTGGGCGACAAGCACCTGTTCTTCTGGCTGCTGACCAACCGCATGACACCGCCGGCGGTGTTCCTGCTGCCGTTTTTCCAGCTCTACACCACGCTGGGGCTGATGGACACGCACCTGGCGGTGGCGATGGCGCACCTGGTCTTCAGCGTGCCGCTGGCGGTGTGGATCCTCGAAGGCTTCATGAGCGGCATCCCGCGCGAGATCGACGAAACCGCGTACATCGATGGTTATTCGTTCCCGCGCTTCTTCCTCACGATCTTCCTGCCGCTGATCAAGGCGGGCGTGGGCGTGGCGGCGTTTTTCTGCTTCATGTTCAGCTGGGTCGAGCTGCTGCTGGCGCGCACGCTGACCAGCGTCAACGCCAAGCCCATCGTCGCGACGATGACACGCACGGTCAGCGCCAGCGGCATGGACTGGGCCACGCTGGCCGCGGCCGGCACGCTGACCATCGTGCCCGGCGCGATCGTGATCTGGTTTGTCCGCCACTACATCGCAAAAGGCTTTGCGATGGGTCGCGTCTAAGGAGCACACGATGTTCGATTGGATGGTCTGGACCTTGCCGGTGGCGGTGTTTTTCACCTGCATCGGATTGACGCTCGTCGGCATGACGGTGTGGGAGATCAAGCAGCCCACGGTGCTGCGCAAGGGTTTTCTGCCGATCGCCACCACACGCGGCGACCGGCTGTTCATCGGCCTGCTCAGCGCGGCCTACGTCAACCTGGTGTTCATCGGCCTCGCCGGCAAGTTTGCCGAGTGGTTCTCGCTCGAAGCCGAGCCCAGCATCTGGATCAGTTTCGTGGTCTCGATGGTCCTGCTGGGCTGGGTGATGCGGCGCGGCTGACCTGATTTCCAGGGATCCGGCCCGGCGTTTCCCCGGGGCCGCGGTGACCCTTTCACGGCAGATCGGGGAGACAAACACATGAGGAGAAGAGACATGAAGTTGCGCTACACCCCGCTGGCCCTGGCCGCGATGTTCGCGGTGGCCAGCCCCGCCTGGGCCGATGAGGCCGCCGCCAAGAAGTGGATCGACGCCGAGTTCCAGCCCAGCACGCTGAGCAAGGACGCGCAGATGGCCGAGATGAAGTGGTTCATCGAAGCCGCCAAGAAGCTGCAGGCCAAGGGCATCAAGGAGATCTCGGTCGTCAGCGAGACCATCACCACGCACGAGTACGAGAGCAAGACCCTGGCCAAGGCGTTTGAAGAGATCACCGGCATCAAGGTCAAGCACGACCTGATCCAGGAAGGCGACGTGGTCGAGAAGCTGCAGACCTCGATGCAGTCGGGCAAGAGCATCTACGACGGCTGGATCAGCGACTCGGACCTGATCGGCACCCACTACCGCTACGGCAAGGTGATGAACCTGACCGACTACATGGCCGGCAAGGGCAAGGAGTGGACCAACCCGGACCTCGACTTGAAGGACTTCATCGGCACCAGCTTCACCACCGGCCCCGACAAGAAGCTCTACCAGCTGCCCGACCAGCAGTTTGCCAACCTGTACTGGTTCCGCGCCGACCTGTTTGCGCGGCAGGACCTGAAGGACAAGTTCAAGGCCAAGTTCGGCTATGACCTGGGCGTGCCGCTGAACTGGAGCGCGTACGAGGACATCGCCGAGTTCTTCACCAACGACGTGAAGAACATCGACGGCAAGCCGATCTACGGCCACATGGACTACGGCAAGAAAGACCCGAGCCTGGGCTGGCGCTTCACCGACGCCTGGCTGAGCATGGCCGGCACCGCCGACATCGGCATCCCCAACGGCAGGCCGGTCGACGAGTGGGGCATCCGGGCCTCGGCCGACGGCTGCACGCCGCTGGGCGCGTCGGTCTCGCGTGGTGGCGCCACCAACTCGCCGGCTGCGGTTTACGCACTGACCAAGTACGTTGACTGGATGAAGAAGTACTCGCCGAAAGAAGCCATCGGCATGACCTTCGGCGAAGCCGGCCCGGTGCCCGCGCAAGGCCAGATCGCGCAGCAGATCTTCTGGTACACCGCCTTCACGGCCGACATGACCAAGCCGGGCCTGCCGGTGGTCAACGCCGACGGCACGCCGAAGTGGCGCATGGCGCCCGGCCCGAACGGCCCGTACTGGAAGCAGGGCATGCAGAACGGCTACCAGGACGTCGGCAGCTGGACCTTCTTCGAGGCGCACGACGCCAACAAGACGGCAGCGGCCTGGCTGTACGCGCAGTTCGTCACCGCCAAGACCACCAGCCTGAAGAAGACCATCGTCGGCCTGACACCCATCCGCGAGAGCGACATCCAGAGCAAGGCCATGACCGACATGGCGCCCAAGCTGGGCGGCCTGGTCGAGTTCTACCGCAGCCCGGCGCGGGTGGCCTGGACGCCCACCGGCACCAACGTGCCCGACTACCCCAAGCTGGCCCAGCTGTGGTGGAAGAACGTGGCGGTGGCGGTGACCGGCGAGAAGACGCCGCAGGCGGCGATGGACAACCTGGCCGAGGAGATGGACCAGGTGATGGCCCGCCTGGAGCGCGCCGGCATGGCGCGCTGCGCACCCAAGCTCAATGCCAAGGCCGACCCGGCCAAGTACCTGAGCGACAAGAGCGCGCCGTGGAAGAAGCTGGCCAACGAGAAGCCCAAGGGCGAGACCATCGCCTACGACACCCTGCTCAACGCCTGGAAGGCGGGCAAGGTGCGCTGAGCCCGGACCGAGCGAGCCCACTGCGGGCTCGCTTTTTATTGGGTGTGGCGTCAGCGTGCCGGCGGCCTAGGCGGGTCCAGCCGCTTGCGCAGTAGCGCCAGCTGCAGCGAGTGCGGGCGCATCACCGCCACTGCATCGGCCAGCGCCGTCGCACCGTCGCGGTCGCCCAGGCGCAGTTGGGCTTCACCCAGCATCAGCATGCGGGCCACGTCGCGCCGCGCCGGTGCGTCGGCCAGGCGCCGCGTCAGGTCCAGCCAGCTGGCGCGTCCTGCCTCGCTGCGGCCGGCGGCGGCCTGCAGGTCGCCCAGCGCCAGCAGCACCAGGCCCAGGGCACGCTGCTCGTTGAGGTCGAGCTGCTGGCCGGCGGCCTCCAGGCCTTGCGCGTCGGCGACGTAGGCCGCCAGCGCCTGGGTCGCCGCGCTGCGGTCGTGCGAGGCCGGGCTGCCCAGCGCCAGCTGGCCGCGCTGCGCCAGCGCATG
>MESD01000211.1:557-13152 GCA_001770815.1 Burkholderiales bacterium RIFCSPHIGHO2_12_FULL_69_20 | reverse complement strand
TGCCCCGCGTTACCGTTCGACTTGCATGTGTAAGGCATGCCGCCAGCGTTCAATCTGAGCCAGGATCAAACTCTTCAGTTCGATCTTGATAATTTACTCAAAGAATTGAAGTGAACTTCACTTGCATGAAAATTCAATTCAGTGAGCGTTTAAAGTCCATGAGACCTCGAGTCCCCAGCCATGCCTCTCAGCACAACCAGCTTCTCTTGGCACTCGCCTTCTAACGCCCACGCTTATCGGCTGTTGATTTTTAAAGAGCTTGCTGACTGCCACGGTAGCGGCCGACAACAAAGAAGCGGGATTATGTATTGACTTAAAAACCTTGTCAACCGCTTGGTCTTTCTTTGCGCTTGCAGTTCGTTGCCGATCTGTTTTGCGCCGAGCCTTCGATTCTGTCACGTCTTGCTGACCGTGTAAACCCTTTAATTTGCTGCTCGCTGCGCTGTTTTGTATTGCCCCGTGTTCGATGGCAGGCTTGATCAGCGAAGCCCACGACTATAGCACGCACTATCCGGGTTGGCGAGCGGTTTGACGAGGTCCGTGGCGAAAGTCGCGCCTTGCTTCCCGGATGCAGGCGGTGCGGCGCGAGACTTCGTGCTGCTGGGTGAGCGCGCTGTCCTCACACTGCGCGCACCAAATGGGCTGCAAGACCCGGCTCGCCTCCGCGCCACGCACTCCTCTGCCCCCTACGCCCGTCAGGTGGCTTTCAGATTGGACCAGCCCGGTGCTCACCAGGATCATCCGCCCCGACGAACAGCCCGGACGCAGGGCGTACGCTTGTTGCCTAGACTGCTGTGCTTGAGCTGCGTTGCGTCTGGCGTTCCTGAAGGCCGAGCCAGGTGGTGGCCGGGTCGGCGCTTTCTAACGTGGCCTGCGCTGATCGCGCCAGGCGTGCGGTGTCCGCGCGCAGCACACGCTGTTTGACCGACGCGATCTGGCTGGGGTGCATCGACAGGCTGCGCAGCCCCAGCCCCAGAAGCAGGTCCGTGAATGCGGTGTCGCCGGCCATCTCGCCGCACACGCTGACGTGCTTGCCTGCTGCCAGGGTGCTGTGCACGACATCGGCGATCAGGCGCAGCACGGCCGGGTGCCAGGGATCGTACAGATGCGCCACCGCCTCGTCGGCGCGGTCGATCGCCAGCGTGTACTGGATCAGATCATTGGTGCCGATGGACACGAAATCGAAGTGCTGCAACAGCAGCGGCATGGTCATCGCCGCGGCTGGCACTTCGATCATGGCGCCGATCTCGATGTCGTTGAAGGCGACGCAGGCGTCGCGCAGCTGTTGCCGCGCCCGCGCCAGAGCGTCCAGGGTGGCCAGGATCTCGCTGCGGTGCGCCACCATCGGGATCAGCACGCGCACCTTGCCGAAGGCGCTGGCCCGCAGGATTGCCCGCAACTGTTGCCTGAACATCGCCGGCTCGGACAGGCTCCAGCGGATCGCCCGCAAACCCAGCGCGGGATTGAGTGCGTGCTCGTGCCGCAATTCGTGTGCGGCCATGCGGTCCAGCGGCTTGTCGGCACCGATGTCGACGGTGCGGATCGTGACCGGCAGCCCTGCCATGGCCAGCACGGCGGCCCGGTAGGCCTCGAACTGCTCGTCTTCGTCAGGCAGCACGCCGTTGCGGTTCATGAACAGAAACTCGCTGCGGAACAGCCCCACGCCGACGGCCCCGGCTTCCAAGGCATTGACAGCGTCACCGGGCAGCTCGATGTTGGCGAGCAGTTCAACGGCCTGCCCGTCGAGCGTGACCGAAGGCATGTGCCGCAGGCGATTCAGCCGTGCGCGCTCGAGCTCGCTCTGGCGCTGCCGGAAGCGGTATTCCTCCAACACGATGGGCGTGGGGTTGACCACCACCACCCCGGCATCGCCGTCGATGATGAGCCAATCGTCCTGGCGCACCAGCCGGCTGGCTTCGCGGGCGCCGACGACGGCCGGGATGTCCATGCTGCGCGCCACGATCGCCGTGTGCGAGGTGCGCCCACCCACGTCGGTCACGAAGCCCTTGAACACACTGCCCTTGAACTGCAGCATGTCGGCCGGCGCGATGTCGTTGGCCACCAGCACCAGCGGGTCTTCGCCGCCGAAGTCGCGGGCGTGCGTCACCTGGGGCAGCAAGGCTTCCTCTTTGGCCAGGGCACGAAGCACACGCTCGGCCACCTGTTCGACGTCGGCCTTGCGCTCGCGCAGGTAGTCGTCTTCCATCTCGTCGAACTGACGCGCCAGCACCTCGGTCTGGGCGGTGAGGGCCCATTCGGCGTTGTAGTGGCGCGTCTCGATCCAGTGACGGGTGGCGTCAGCCAGCATCGGGTCGTGCAGCAGCATCAGGTGCACATCGAGCAAGGCCGCCAGTTCGGTGGGCGCCTCGGCCGGCAGCTCGTTCTTGAGGGTGGTCAGCTCGGCGGCCACCGTGTCGCGGGCATGCTTGAGACGGGCCACCTCGGCACCGGTGTGGGCGGGCTCGACGAAGTAGTGCGCCACATCCACCCGGCTGGACGCCACCAGCACGGCACGGCCGATGGCCACGCCACGCGACACCGGCAAACCGAACATCTGGATGCTCATCGAGCCACTTTAGCAGCGCCGCCGCATCTGACGTTCGATCGACGCGGCCTCATCCAGGCGTCCGGTGCAGGAGGCCTACTGGCCTTCGCCGAACTTGTCGTTGATCAGCACCAGCAGCGCGTCCATCGCGGCTTGCTCGTCAGGGCCATCGGTCTCGACCTCGACCTCGCTGCCCAGGCCGGCGGCCAACATCATCACGCCCATGATGCTCTTGGCATTGATGCGCCGGCCATTGCGCGACAGGTGCACCTCGCACTGGTAACCACCGGCCAGCTTGGTGAGCTTGGCCGAGGCCCGGGCGTGCAGCCCCAGCTTATTGCTGATGGTGACAGTCGATCGGATCATGGCTGGCAGGCTTCTGCGCCTGGTTCTGGGGTGGGGACACGGCCACCGTCATGACGCCCTGGCTGGCGCCGGCAACGGCCAGGGTCACCAGGTCGTCCAGCGGCTTCTGCCGGTAGTTGAGCGCGCGCCAGATCATCGGCACGTTGACACCGGCCACCACCCGCACCCCTGGCCGCGCGGCCAGGTGCTTGGCGATGTTGCAGGGCGTGGCGCCGAAGACGTCGGTCAGGATCAGCGTCTCGGCGGCGCCCAGTGCAGCCAGTCGGGCAGCGGCTTCGGCCTCGTAGACCTCGGCGCTGGCACCCGGCGGCACGTCGTAGACGGCGATCGCCTGGGCCGCCTCGGGGAAGGCGTGCATCGCGGTGTCGCGCAACGCGCTGGCCAGCGGGGCATGGGCGATGATGAAGAGACCGGGCATCTGGGATGTTCTAGGAGGTGCTGGTACGCGCATGAGCGGGGGCTCATTATGGGCGCGCCACACCCTGCAACCGCTGCCGCGCGGTCTGCCAATGCCAGCCATTGAGCCACAGGAACGACAAGGCGCAGGCCACGGCGTAACCTGCAAACGCCATCTGAAACGCCGGCACCGCGCCCATGCCCTGCGCGCGCAGCGCGTCGATGGCCAGCCCGATGCCCCACTGGATGGCAAACACGCCGGCGAAGATCATCAGGTTGAACGCCGACAGCGCCCGGCCCGCCAGCGCCGCCGGAAAGGCCTGCCCGACCGCCGGCTGCGCCAACGACACCACGCTGGTGCTCACGCACCACAGTGCCCACAGCCAGGCCGGCGCCTGCTCGGCCAGCGCGACGATCAGCGCCAGGCACAGCACGCCCGCCGGCCAGGCCAGCGCGATCAGCCGCTCGCCCGCCCAGCCGGCGCGGATGAGCCGCGGCATCACCAGGCCCCAGCAGAGAAAGGCCACCAGCATGGACAGGTTGACCAAAAACAGCCCCTGCGCGGCCGCCACCGGGCTCTGGCCACCCACCTGCGTCAGCCAGGGGCCGATCCACAGCGACTGCATCGCCACCATGCCACCGTAGGCAAAGAAGCCCAGCGGCGCCACCCGCAGGAAGGCCGGGTGGCTGAAGACCTGGCGGTAACCGTCGCGCAGGGCCCCCGCGGCGGTTGCTGGCGCAGCGGCGGGCGCATCGGCGGGCACCAGCCGCCAGATCAGCGCCACGGCCAGCAGCAGCAGCACGGCCACGGCGATGAACAGGCCACGCCAGCCGGTGTGCGGCAGCAACCATTGCACCGGCACCGTGGACGCCAGCATGCCCAGCGAGCCGGTCATCAGCATCCATGAATTGGCGCGCAGCTGCGCCGGCACCGTGTAGAGGTGGCGAAAGCAGGTCAGCGGCGCCATCAAGCAGGCCGCCACGCCGACGCCGACGAGGAACCGCGCCACCAGCAGGTCGGCCAGCGAGCGCGCCGCAGCGAAGGCCGCACAGCCGATCACCGCCACGACCAGAAAGGCCATCAACACCCGCTTGGCGCCCCAGCGGTCGAGCGCGCTGCCCAGCGGCAGCTGCATCACCGCAAAACCCAGGAAGTAGGCGCCCGCCAACAACCCCAACTGGCCTGCGGCCAGGCCCAGTTCGGCGCTGAACACCGGCGCCAGCGTGGCGGTAACCGCCCGCACCAGCGCCGAGAAGAAGTAGGCAAAGGCAAACGCACCGAAGATGGCCAGCGCGCGCCGCCCGGTGAGGCCGGCGTCGGTGCCCGCCAGCAGCGGCGTGCCGCTCACCGCAGCACCTCGATGGCGTCGAAGAAGGGCCGCGCCAGCGCCTCGTCGGCGCGGGGCCCGACCAGCGTGGCCTGGTAGACCCGCGGACCGTGGGCGAACGCCAGCACCTGCTCGGCAATGGCCTGGCCATCGGGCAGGCGCCCGCGCAGGCGCAGCAGCCTGGCCGCCGGATGTGGCGTCATGCCGTTGACCTGCGCCGGCTGCTCGGCCTCCACCACGCCTTGCACGTTGGCGCGCGCCGCTTCGCTCAGCGCCTGCAGGGCGGGGCCGATGCGCGCAGGGTCGACCAGATCGGCCGAGGCAATGGCGAAGGTGTGTTCGTCAGCGCTGCAGGCCATCAGCGTCAACTCGACCGGCACGCCAGCCAGCGGCACCTGGCGCGCGTGGCTGGCGGGCTTGCAGGGCAGCGCCACCGCCAGGCCCCAGCCATCGGGGCGCAGCTGGCGCCAATCCAGGGTCGGCGCACAGGCACCCAGCAGCGCTAAGGCCAGCAGCAGGGGCCCGGCCACCCGCGCCAGCCGGACCGGGGGGGGCGCTTTTCGGCCGCAACACGCAGGAACTTGAGTCATCCGCTCGATTATCCCGGCCGCTTCCGTGCAAGGTTGCCGTGATGCATGTCACGGGCGACGAACAGGGCCTGAAAGCGTTACCAATTTGATCGATCGGTCGGGGCAACATCCGCCCCACGACGACACAGCCCACCAGGACGCCATGCGCCCGGACGGGGCCAGACAGCCCCATGAACCTAGCCGAACTGAGCCACATGCAAACCGCAGAACGCCTCGTGCCGCACGCCGACGTCAACACCATGCCGACCCTGGGGCAGGTGGTGGCACGCATGGCGGCCGAGGTGGCGATGCCGCTGACCGCCGCGCTGGAGCGGGTGTTGGCGCTGGCCAGCAGCGGCCGCATCGACCGGCCCGGCCTGCAGGCCCTGCGCGCCGAGATCGACGGCGCCCGGCGCGTGGGCTTGCGCGGCCAGCAGATCGCCCGCTTCGCCAGCGGCGAAGTGCGCCAGCACATGGAGCGCCTGGATCTGGCCGACCTGCTGCGCCAGGTGCTGGACGAACAGGCCCTGCAGCAGCCCGGCGCCCCGATCAGCGGGCGCACCGCCCTGGGCGCAGCCGAGGTGATGGGCGATGCGAGCCTGGTGCATGCGGTGCTGCAGGTGGCCGCCGACTGGAGCGGCGCGCATGCGCACAACGGCATCGATTGGCGGCTCGACCTCAAGCCGTGGCCGGCGCATGCCCGTGTGGTCTGCCACTTCGCCCACCAGCCGGCCGACCAGGCACCCGACGCCGCAGCGCCGGCCGCCTTTCGCGAAAGCCGGCTCGACACCCTGGACTGGCTGCTGCTGCAGTACACGGCGCACATCGCCGGGGTCAGCGTGCGGCGCCAGGACAGCCGCAGCCACAGCACCCTGACACTGGAGTTCCAGCACACCGTCAACGTGACGCTGGAAGGTACCAGCGCGGTCGACCTGTCGGCGGCCGATGTCGCGGTGCCGTCACTGGCCGGCAGCCAGGTGCTGGTGCTGGCGGCGCGGCGCGAGACGCGGCAGGGCCTGCGCGAGGCGCTGCAGGGGCAGGACCTGCTGATCGACTACGTCTCCACCGTCGCGGCCGCGGCCCAGTATTGCGAGGGCGGCGCGCCGCAGTTGCTGGTCTATGAATCGTCGTTCGACGGCGACGCCCTGTGGGCGCTGCGCGTGCGGCTGTCGAAGCTGCTGTCGGGCGTGGCGATGATCGAGGTGCTGCCCAGCGGCCAGCAATGCGAGATGGGCGACGGCACGCCCGAATCGGTCACCCGATTGGGCGCCGATGGCCTGCGCCACATGCTGCCCTCGATGATCACGCTGGAGATGGCGCGCCGCCGCCAGCTTTGAACCCGCGGCCGCGGTCGGCCGCTTCGGCCTTCTCAGCTGCCGAACACCTTGCGCAGGATGGCGCTGCCGGTGCCGATCGGGTCGCGCCGGATCTTGCGCTCTTCCTCGCCGATCATCAGGTACAGGCCGTCCAGCGCCTTGCCGGTGACATAACGCTGGATGTTGGCGTCGTCACCCTTGAGCAGCCCGAATTTGGCCGCACGGCCGGCCACCGCGTTGAACTTGTCGGCCAGCGCCACTTTCTCGGTGGCCTTGGTGACGATGGGCAGGAACTGCACGCCCAGCGGCTGGCGGGTCTTGCCGGCAAAGTAGTCGGTGACCGAGGTGTCGCCGCCGCGAACGATCTTGACCGCGTCATCCACGCTGATCGACTTGGCGGTGTTGACCAGCAGCGTGCGCGCCTGCGGCACGGCCGCCTCGGCGGCGCGGTTCATCGCGGTGACCAGTTCGTCCACGCGCTTGCGCTGGCCGGTGGCCTTCAGCAGCTTGGCCGCATCTTCCAGGACGCCCGGCAGCGGGATGCGCACCTTGGGGTTGCCGAGAAAGCCGTCGTTGCGCCCCAGCAGGCCCACCGCGGCGATGGCGCCGCGTTCGAGCGCGGCGCGCACGCCCTGCGCCGCATCGGCTTCGTTGAGCGAGAGCGCCCAGGCCGGGCCCCATCCCCCCAGCCCGGTGAAAAACACCCCTGACGTAAACTGACGACGCTCCATTGAAGGCCTCCATCATGCCGTTGTCCCGCCGCCATCTTGCCACTGCCGTGATCGCCGGCGCCGCCTTGTTGGCGGCGGGCGCTTACCTGATCGGCGGCGGCGCGGCCACCACGCCGGCGCCGCAGGTGACCTACACGCTGCTCGACGGCCGGCAGCAGAGCACCAGCGACCTGCGCGGCCAGGTGGTGCTGGTCAACTTCTGGGCCACCAGTTGCGCCACCTGCGTGGCCGAGATGCCCGAACTGGTGGCCACACACCAGAAGTACCGCAGCCAGGGCTACCAGACCGTGGCCGTGGCGATGAGCTACGACCCGCCCGCCTACGTGGCCAACTATGCGCAGTCGCGCCAGCTGCCGTTCGGCGTGGCGATCGACAACACCGGTGCGATCGCCAAGGGCTTTGGCGACGTGAAGATCACGCCCACCACTTTCCTGATCAACAAGCGCGGCGAGATCGTCAAGCGCTACGTCGGCGCGCCGGATTTCGCGGCGCTGCACACGCTGGTCGAGAAGCTGCTGGCCGAGAGCTGAACGCTACCCGGCCGGGCTGCGGGTCAGAGCGTTTGGCCCACCCCGGCGCCGGCGGCCTGCTGGTCGGCGTGGTAGCTGCTGCGCACCATCGCCCCGACGGCGGCATGGGTGAAGCCCATGGCCTTGGCTTCGGCCTCGAACATCTTGAAGGTGTGGGGATGCACGTAGCGGCGCACCGGCAAATGGTGGCCGCTGGGCGCCAGGTACTGGCCGATGGTGAGCATGTCGATGTCGTGCGCGCGCATGTCGCGCATCACTGCCAGGATCTCGTCGTCGGTCTCGCCCAGGCCCACCATCAGGCCGCTCTTGGTCGGCACGTCGGGGTGCAGGGCCTTGAACTTCTTCAGCAGGGTCAGGCTGAAGGCGTAATCGCTGCCCGGCCGCGCCTCCTTGTACAGGCGCGGCGCGGTCTCGAGGTTGTGGTTCATCACATCGGGCGGCGCGGCCTTCAGGATCTCGAGCGCGCGATCGTCGCGGCCGCGGAAATCGGGCACCAGGATCTCGATGCGGGTGGCTGGTGACAACGCGCGCACCTGGCGGATGCAGTCGACGAAGTGGCCCGCGCCGCCGTCGCGCAGATCATCCCGGTCGACGCTGGTGATGACCACGTACTTGAGCTTCAGCGCGGCGATGGTCTTGGCCAGGTTGGCCGGCTCGTTGACGTCCAGCGGATCGGGCCGGCCGTGGCCGACATCGCAGAACGGGCAGCGCCGCGTGCACTTGTCGCCCATGATCATGAAGGTGGCCGTGCCCTGGCCGAAGCATTCGCCGATGTTGGGGCAGCTGGCTTCTTCACACACCGTGTGCAGCTGGTGCTCGCGCAGGATGTTCTTGATCTCGTAGAAGCGCGTGCTGGGGCTGCCGGCCTTGACGCGGATCCAGTCGGGCTTCTTCAGCGTCTCGGCGGCCACCACCTTGATCGGGATGCGGGCCGTCTTGGCCTGCGCCTTCTGCTTGGCGCTGGCGTCGTAGTCGGCGGCGCTCTGGGCCTGGTGGACAGTGTTCTCGGTGGCCATGGGGATGATGCGCCGGGGCGTGAAGGTGGGTGATGGGGTCAGCGCGTGAACTGCGCCGCCAGTCGTTTGCCCAACTGCCCGGCCACGGTCGACCAGTCGGTAGAAACCCCGATTTTAGCGAGGTCGACGGTCTGCAGCCCCGAATACCCGCACGGGTTGATGCCCAGGAAGGGCCTCAGATCCATCGCCACGTTCAGCGCCACGCCGTGGTAAGTGCAGTGGCGGCTGACCTTGATGCCCAGCGCCGCCACCTTGCCCAGCCCGCGAAACGCATCGGCACCCGGCATCGGGCCGGTAAGCGCGGCGTGGCCGAACGGGTCGTCGAGCTTGACGTAGATGCCCGGCGCGCCCGCCACGCGGTGGCCGGTGACGCCGTGGTCGGCCAGTACCCGCAGCACCGCGTCTTCGATGCGGTAGACGAATTCCTTGACGTAGATGCCCAGGCGCTTCAGGTCGACCAGCGGGTAGGCCACCACCTGGCCGGGGCCGTGGTAGGTGACCTGGCCGCCGCGGTTGGTGGCCACCACCGGGATGCCATCGGCATGCAGCAGGTGCTCGGGCTTGCCGGCGATGCCCTGGGTATAGACCGGCTCATGCTCGACCAGCCACAGCTCATCCGGCGTATCCGTCGTGCGCGCCTCGGTGAAGGCGCGCATCGCGTCCACCGTCCCGGCGTAGGGCTGACGGCCCAGCGTGAGGATCTTCATGCCGAAGCGGCTACAACACCACCTTGACCATCGGGTGCGTGGACAGCGTGCGGTACAGCTCGTCGAGCTGCTCGCGGCTGGTGGCCGTCACCGTCAGCGTGAGGCCGAGGTACTTGCCACCGCTGCTGGGGCGCTGCTCGACCGTGCCGCGGTCGAAGCCCGGGTCGAACTGCAGCGCCACATTGACCATGGCCTCGACGAAACCGTCGACCTGCACACCCATCACCTTGATCGGAAAGGCGCTGGGGTACTCGATCAGCGAACGTTCGGGCGGGATCTCGGGAGGAATGCTGGCCATGCCGTTGCCCGCCCGCTCAGAGGGCCTGCAGCCGCTTGGCGCGCTGGTAGGCCTCGTAAAGCCGGGCGTAGACCGGGCCGGGCTTGCCACGCAGCGCGCCGTGGCCCACCAGATCGCCGTCGAGCTTGGTGATGGGCAGCACCTCCTTGGTGGCCGAGCTGAGGATCAACTCGTCGGCGCTGCGCACATCGGATTCGGCGATCGGGCGCAGGTTGTAGGCGATGCCCACGTCCTCGCACAACTCGGCCAGCAGGTCGTAGCGGATGCCTTCGAGCACGTGGTCGCTCTTGGGCGGGCCCAGCAGCGCGCCCTCGTGCACCACCCACACGTTGCTGGCCGAGGCCTCGGTGAGCCAGCCGTCGCGAAACATCACAGTCTCGGTGGCGCCGTGGTCGGCCGACATCTGCCGCGCCAGCACCGCGCCCAGCAGCGACACGCTCTTGATGTCGCCGCGCTCCCAGCGGAAATCTCGCGCGGTGATGCAGGTCACGCCGTGGTGGCGCATCTCGGCCGACGGCGGCTTCATCGCATTCGTCATCACGAACACGGTGGGCGTCAGCCCCTCGGGCATCACATGGTCGCGCAGCGCCACGCCGCGGGTGATCTCGATGTAGACCATCTGGTCGTCGGCCGGTTGCGTGGCCACCAGCTCGCGCGCCAAGGCCAGCCAGCCGTCGCGGCTGTGCGGGTTGGGGATGCGCACCTTGGCCAGGCTGCGATCAAGGCGCGCCATGTGCTCGTCGAAGCGGAAGAAGCGCCGGCCGTAGACGGGGATCACCTCGTAGATGCCATCGCCGAAGATGAAGCCGCGGTCGAGCACCGAGACCTTGGCATCGCGCAGCGGCAGCGTCTGGCCATTCAGGTGGCACAGGGCGTCGGGCAAGGGTGGGTTGGGCAGAGCGGTGTGGGGCATGGCAGGCCTCGGGTCGAAAGAGCGTGATCAGCTTAGCCGATGGGTGTGCGGATGGATTGATCCAGGATCACTTGATCCACAGCCGGATCGAATCCCAGGCACGGCCCAGCAGCCCGGCCTGCGGCACCGCCTGCTGCACCACCAGCGGCACGCTGGCGATGCGCACGCCGGCCGCAGTGCTGACCTCGAGCGTGCCCACACGCTGGCCCTGGGTGAGCGGGGCCACCAGCGGATCGGTGCGCGAGATCACGGTCCTGAGCTTGTCGCCCTCGCCCCTGGGCACAGCCACCACCAGCGCCTGCGCGGCACCCAGCGCCGCGGTGGGCTGCGCGCCCTTCCACACCGGCACGGTGGCCGCGGGCTTGCCGGCCTCGAACAGCCGCACCGCGTCCCAGGCGGTGTAGCCCCAGTTCAGCAGCTTCTGGCTCTCGCTGGCGCGGGCTTCGCGCGAGGTGGTGCCCATCACCACGCTGATCAGCCGGCGCTTGCCGTTGGGAAAATCGCGCTGCGCGCTGGCCACCAGGCAGTAGCCGGCGGCGTCGGTGTAGCCGGTCTTCATGCCATCGATGGCCGGATCGCGGCCCAGCAGCATGTTGCGGTTGTCCTGCTTGATGTTGTTGAAGCTGTAGTTGCGCTGGGCGTAGTAGGCGGCGTAGTGCTCGGGGAAGTCGCGCACGATGCGGGCGGCGATCAGCGCCATGTCGCGCGCGCTGCTGTAGTGGCCGGCCACGGTCATGCCGGTGGGGTTCTTGAACTGGGTGTTCTTCAGGCCCCAGGCCTGGGCCTGGCGGTTCATCATCGCGACGAAGCCCTCGACCGTGCCACCCACGCCCTCGGCCAGCGTCACCGCGGCGTCGTTGCCCGAGACGATGATCATGCCGCGCAGCAACTCGTCGACCTTGGGCGTCATCTTCGGGTCGATGAACATCAGCGAGCCACCGAGCTTGCGCTCGTTCCAGGCCTGTACCGACACCGGCAGCGTCTGCGTCAGCGTCAGCTTGTTGGCCTTGAGCGCGTCGAACACCAGCCAGGCGGTCATCAGCTTGGTCAGCGAGGCGGGGTCGGTCTGCGCATCGGCCTGGCGCTCGGACAGCACCTGGTCGCTGCTCACGTCGAGCAGCAGGTAGGCCTTGGCCGCCACCTCGGGGGGTTGCGGCGCCTGCGCCCAGGCAGGAGACAGGCTGGCAGCCGCCAGCAACAGGGTGAAGAGCGAAACGATCAGTCGGTTCATCGAAATCCGGTCAGGGGAGAAAGAGGGAAGCGGCCGCTCAGTGCTGCCACTGCTGAACCACGAGGTTCTTCAGCAGCGTGAGCTGGCCGTGAAAGAAATGGCCGACGCCCGGCAGCACCAGCACCGGCAGCACCTGCGGCCGGGCCCAGGCCAGCGTGGCGGCCAGCGGCACCACGTCGTCGGCCTCGCCGTGGATCACCAGCGTGTCGGGCGCCACGGCGGCCGGCATCTCGAAGCGGCTGGTGGCCGGGCCCACCAGTACCAGGCGCTGGACGGGTTGGCTGTCGGGTTGACCATCGTGTTGAGCGTCAGCCAGCCGCGCTGCCGCCTGTGCGGCGACGTATCCGCCGAACGAGAAGCCCGCCAGTGCCAGCGGCAGGCCGAGCGCGGCCAGGCGTTGTGCGGCGATGACCGCCAGCGCATCGTCGATCTCGCCGCGGCCTTCGTCCCAGACGCCGGCCGAGCCGCCCACGCCGCGGAAGTTGAAGCGCACCGCCCGGTAGCCCAGTTGCACGAAGGCGCGCGCCAGCGTCTGCACCACCTTGTTGTCCATCGTGCCGCCATGCTGTGGATGCGGATGGCAAAGCACCGCCACGCCCCGCGGCACCGCGCCGGCAGCCGGCTCGTCGATGGCGCAGTCGATCGCGCC
>MESD01000211.1:0-523 GCA_001770815.1 Burkholderiales bacterium RIFCSPHIGHO2_12_FULL_69_20 | reverse complement strand
GGCAAAGCACCGCCACGCCCCGCGGCACCGCGCCGGCAGCCGGCTCGTCGATGGCGCAGTCGATCGCGCCGGCCGGGCCGTCCAGCGACTCGTGACGGGTGTCCTGTTTCATGGGGTTGCGGTCGCCAGTCAGCGGCCCACGTTGGGCGGCAGCAGCAGGCGCTCGACCGGCCGGCCGTTCTTCAGGTGCGATTCGACGATCTCGTCCACGTCGGATGCATCGACGAAGGTGTACCAGGTCTCATCGGGGTAGACCACCGCCACCGGGCCACCGGCGCAGCGGTCCAGGCAGCCCGCCTTGTTGACACGCACGCCACCCGGTCCGGCCAGGCCCTCGGCCTTGACCCGGCTCTTGCAGTGGTCGAACGCCGCCTGCGCGCCTTGATCGGCGCAGCAGGCCTCGCCATTGCTACGCTGATTGAGGCAGAAGAAGATGTGGTGCTTGTAGTAGCTCATGGAGGCCGGATTGTAGAGAGGGCCCCCAGGGCCGGGCTGCGCTCAGCCCGCCCCCCCGCGGGGGTCA